>CAXTCS010000242.1:0-6891 GCA_964242365.1 uncultured Hymenobacter sp.
AGCCCGGCTGCGGAATGGCCATCACGGCCACCATCGGAATGCCGTTGCGGCGCAGTATCGTCTGGTCGTTTTCGGGGTACAGCTCGGCGTAGCCCACGTCGGTGAGGCGCACGAGCGAGGTCGGGTCGTTGCGCAGAATCAGGTTGTTGAAGTCAGCCACGGTGGCCAGGCGGCCCATCGTCCGCAGCGACAGCTGCGTGCTCTGCCCCTGAATGGCGCCGCTGGGCAGCTCCACGTTTTCGCGGGCCAGGGCCTGCTGCACGTCCACCGGCGAAATGCCCAGGGCGGCCATTTTCACGGGGTCGAGCCAGAGGCGCATCGAGTACTTGCGCTCGCCCCACACCCGGATTTCGCTCACGCCCGGAATGGTCTGCAGGCGCTCCTTGAGCACGTTGTTGGCGTAGTCCGTCAGCTCCAGCAGGGTGCGCGACGAGCTGCTTAAGTAGCTCAGAATGACGGGGGATGAGTCGGCGTTGGCCTTGCTCACGATGGGCGGGTCCACGTCGCGCGGGAGGCGGCCCTGCGCGCCCGACACCTTGTCGCGCACGTCGTTGGCCGCCGCTTCCAGGTCCACACTCAGGTCAAACTCGACGGTGATGGTGCTGGCCCCGTCGCGGCTGGTCGACGACAGGTTGCGGATGCCCGCGATGCCGTTGATGCCTTCTTCGAGCGGCTCGGTTATCTGCGACTGAATGACGTCGGCCGAGGCGCCGGTGTAGCTCGTTTGCACCGTGATGATGGGCGGGTCGACGCTCGGGTACTCGCGGATGGCGAGCGACCGGAACCCAATGGCGCCGAAAATCACGATGAGCAAGCTCATCACGATGGCCAGCACCGGGCGGTTAATGCTTACGGAAGAAAGGCTCATGTTTTGGATGGGGCTAACGGAACGTCCTGCCGAGCGCAGCCGAGGCATCTCGCGCGGAGGAGTAATCAATGTCGTTTTCACGATTGAGTTACCGTCGCACGCGAGATGCCCCGGCTGCGCTCGGCATGACGGGCTGGAAATTATTTCTGAATGCTCACCCGGTCGCCGGGCTTCACTTGCAGAATCCCGGTTCTAATCACCGAATCGCCCACGGCCAGGCCTTTGGTGATTTGGATGACTTTATCCGAGCGGATGCCGATGTTGACGGGCTGCACGGCGGCCTTGCCTTTTCTCACGACGTACACCGTGTAGCCGCTGGCCACGGGCACCACCGCTTCGGTCGGAATTTGCAGGGCTTCGGCGGTTTCGCCCAGCTCCAGGTTCACCTTCACAAAGCCGCCGGGGCGCAGCTCCATGCGTTTGTTGGCGTAGATGGCCCGCACCGGCAGCGTGCGCGACACCGGGTCAATCTGCGGGTTGATGGCGTACACTTTGGCTTCGATTTTTTTGGTCGTGGCCTCGTCGGTCACCAGCACCGGGTCGCCCACCCGCACCGATTGGGCAAAGCGGCTCGGCACGTTGAAATCGACCTTCACCGGCTGCACCCGCGAGAGCGTGGTGATGGCCGTGCCCGGCGACACATACGCGCCCACCGACGTGTTGCGCAGCCCCAGAATGCCGTCGAACGGCGCCCGCACGTAGGCCTTGGAAAGGGTCACGCGCAGGGCCTGCAAGTCGGCCTGGGCCGTGAGCAGGGCGTTGTTGCTCTGCTCGTATTCCTGCTGGCTGATGTACTCTTTCTGGAGCAGGATGTGCTCGCGCTTTTCCTGGTCCTGGTAGAGCTTGATGTTGTATTCCTGCTTGCGCAGCTGGGCCTGCACGTCGGCCGCGTTGATGGTGAACAGCAGCTGGCCCTTGCGCACGGGCTGGCCTTCCTGAATGTCCAGGCTGGTGATTTTGCCCGAAATCTCGCTCTGAATGGTCACCGATTCGTCGGCTATTACCGAGCCGGTCGAGGCCACCTCGTCGGCGAGGCGCGTGGCGGCCACCACGTACACCTGCACCGGCACCTTGGCGCCCGGCCCGCCGCCGGGGCCGCCTTTGCTGCCGGCTTTTCCGCCCTTGCCGCCGTCGTCTTTGCCCGCCGTGGGGCTGGGGAAATAGTGCATTTTGGCCCACGCCAGGCCCGCTATTACCGCGGCGGCAAGCAGCCAGCCCAGCCAGCCGCGCTTGCGCTCGGGCGGCGTGCCGGGGGCGTTGGGCGGCGGGGCCGCCGTTGGGGCGGGCGTGGCGGTGGTGTCCCAGGTTTTGGGCGAAACAGCGGTGGGAGTTTCCAAAGGCATAGTGGGCAAGAACGCGCGGGCGGCGTCGGACGTTCGCGGGCGATGCGATAGCAGCCGGGAGCAGTGGCGGCCGGCGTGGTCGCGTGGGGTAGTTATAGTGCAAATTTCGCCCAAAAGGTTGCGCTACCAGGCCAATAAATAGACGTAGCCCGGCATCAAGCTGACCGAACCTATCTTCGTCCCGATGAAACCCCCGGCCCCCGTTGTGCCCGCGCCGCGCAATTTTTTTCAGGACGTGCACGAAGTGGTGCGCCTCGTCCCGGCCGGCCGCGTGAGCACCTACGGCGCCATTGCCCACTACCTCGGCGCCCGCCACGGGGCCCGCACCGTGGGCTACGCCATGCTGGCCGCCCACACCGCCGACCAATCCGTGCCCGCCCACCGCGTGGTCAACCGCCTCGGCCACCTCACCGGCCGCCTGCACTTCGCCACCCCCACCGCCATGCAGGATGCCCTGGCCGCCGAAGGCATCCGCGTAGAAGACGGCCGGGTGCTGGAGTTTGAGAAGCTGTTTTGGGACCCGAGCGCCGAGCTGGCGTAGCCGCCGGCACGGTTGGGCCGGTATTCAGCCAGCTTATTTAAAGGTTTTTCGGGTGCGGTTAATTATGCACAACCGCTTTAAAAGTGAAAACAGCGCGGGTAAAAATTGGAATGGACCAGGACCGGAAAAAGGCCCTAATCTGGCAGGGTAGGCGCAGCTAAGGCCGCTTGCCCTGCCAGATTAGGGCCTTTTTCCGGTCCTACTTGTTTGGCCCCGCCGCGGCGGCGGCCAGCACGGCGCTGCGCATTTCTTCGGGCGAGGTGTTCTTGACCAGGTAGCTGTGCGCGCCCTCGGCCAGCACGGTGCTCACCAGCGAAGGGTCGTCGTGCATGGAGATGATGACCACGCGCACGGCCGGAAACTGGGTGCGCAGCAGCCGGGTGGTTTGCAGGCCGTCGAGCACGGGCATTTGCATGTCCATCAGCACCACGTTGGGGCTGCTGCCCTGGTCGAGCAGTTCGAGCAGCTCCTGGCCGTTGCCGGCTTCGCACACCACTTCAATGCCCGCGTAGCCGCTGAGCAAGGCCCGCAAGCCCTTGCGGAACAAAATGTGGTCGTCGACGATGGCCAGGCGCACGGGGGCGTTGCCCGGCGCGGAGGCAGAAGGGGGATTCATGAACTGAGGGTAAAAGTGGGAATAGGAGTGCCGGCTGGCAGCAGCGTCACGGGCAAAATGGCTTCAACCCGGGTGCCGCTGCCCGGTTCGGAATGGTAGTGCAGCTGGCCGCCGAGCACGGCCACGCGGCTGCGCAGGTTGATGAGCCCCATGCCCACGGGCTGTCCGTGCGGGCCGGGGGGCGGCAGCTCTTCCAAGGCAGTCAGGTCGAAGCCCTGGCCGTCGTCGGCGTAAGTGAGGGTGAGCAGGCCCGGCACGGTGCCCACCCGCAGCACGATGTGCGGCGCCTCGGCGTGCAGCAAGCCGTTGGTTAGCAGCTCCTGGGCAATGCGGTACACCATCAGCTCGTGCGAGGGGATGAGGCGGCCCAGGGGCGCGTCTTGCTCCAGGCGCACCTCCGGGCCGTTGTCGGCGGGCACGGCCTGCACCAAGGCCCGCAGCGCCTGCGCCAGGCCCAGCTGCTGAAGCGTGGCGGGCTGCAGGTTGCGCGAGATGCGCCGCACCTCCGCCACGGCCTGGTCAATCAGGTCGCTGGCTTCGGGCGAGGGCGGGCTGCCGGGCGCGTACAAGTGCAGCTTGGCCAGGGCCAGGATGGTGCCCACGCCGTCGTGCAGCTCGCCGGCAATGCGCTGCCGCTCGTCTTCCTGCGCCACCAGGGCCGCCGCCAGGGCCTGTTGCTGCGCGGATTCCTGCAAGTGCCTCATTTCCAGCTGTTGGCGCAGCTGCCCGCGCTGGTGCTGCACCACAAACCACACCAGCCCCGCCGTGAGCAGGAGCAAGGCAGGAGCAAGCACAAGCACCGATGAAAGGTCAGTCACACGAAAGTGCCCAGATTAGGCAGGTAGCGCAAAAGAAGAGAAAAAGAACGAACCAGCAAATTATTCCTCTCCCGATGAGGAAGGCCCAAGGTATGCGGTACCAACCCGATGCTTTCGCTGGCGCCCAATAAGTAAAAGCCGGACGCCGCCCGCCTGGGCCACACTTCCGGCAAAACCAGCCCCGCCAACCAAGCCGAACAGGCCAACCAACTTGCCCACGCGCCGGGTAATCCCTTTTAAACCAACCCGATGCCGCATAACGGAAAGCCGTCGCCGCTCCCCGTCCGGCCCATCTCCCGGCCCAAGGCAGCAGAGCAAATAAAGCCAGCGACTCAATGCAAAAACTCGGCTGCCTGATGCAAAAAAATATTAAAATAAAAATAAGAACAGCTACCAGGCGCGGCCGGGGCCGCCGGCCAGGTCGTCGTGTTCGTCTTCTTCCGCCTCGTCGGCGGCCTCGTCTTCGTCTTCCTCGTCTTCGGTCAGGTCATCGGCGGCGTCTTCGTCGTCGAGGGTGTCAAATATGCGGTCGAGCGACGCTTCGGCGTGGCGCAGCTTGTGGCGGCAGAGGCGAATCAGCTCGGCCGAGCGCTCGACGCGGGCGGTGAGGTCGTCCACGTCCACGTCCACGGCATCGGTTTCGAGGGCGCGCAGAATGGTTTCCAGTTCTTCAATGGCTTCGCGGTAGGTCATTTTTTAGTGGTCAGTTGATAGTTGTCAGTGATTAGGGCAGTTTCGTAATCAACGCGCAGTAGCTGAACGGGTAGAGACGCAACATTTTGCGTCTCGTCGTTAGCTTCGCTGACCTTCGTTTGCGGATGTTGTTTAGTCTGTGCGGAAAGGGCCTATTTCCGGTCGTTCAACGCCATTCGTTCAACGACCAGACGCAAAATATTGCGTCTCTACAACGTACAGATTCCAAAGCCGCTCAAGTTGTCAGTTGTCATTTCTTGCCTTCCGGCGAGCATTGCGCACGGTCAACTGCTCATTATAAACTGCTAATTGACAAAGCCGCAGCTCGGCGCGGTGCAGGTGGCGTTCCAGGGCCAGTTGCAGCCGGAAGCGGCGGCGCAGCACGTCTTCGCGCCGCCGCTGGTGGTGGCGCGCAAACCGTTTCAGCAGCGCCCGGCCGCGCTGGCGCAGGCCGCGCTGCTCGCGGGCCAGGGCGCGGCGCGCGGCGCGCGGCAGCTGGTGCCGGAAGCGCCCGAGGCCCAGGCCCAATTGCCGCAGCTGCTCGCGCGGGCCCTGGGCCGCCTGGCGGGCGCGGGCGTGCAGGGCGTCGCGGGCGGCGTCGAGCTGGCGGTGCGCGGCGTAGCGGCCCCGGCCACCGAGCTGGTCGAGCCGGGCGTGGCGCTGGCCCAGCTGGCGGCGGGCCAGCGCGCCCACCTGCTCGCCCAAGCCCAGCAGCGTGGCTTCGAGCCGGGCCAGGCGCTCGACCAGAAAGGCCGCCACGGCGGTCGGGGTTTTCAGGGCGCGGTGGGCGGTGAGGTCCACCACGGCTTCGTCGCGCTCGTGGCCGATGCCCGTGAGCACCGGCAGCGGAAACGCCCCCACGGCCGCCGCCAGCCCGTATTCGTCAAACGCCAGCAAATCGGTGCGGCTGCCCCCGCCCCGAATAATGACCACGGCATCGAACTGCCCGCGCCGGGCCCGCACGGCCGCCAGCGCCGCCCGCAGGCTGGCCGGCGCCTCGTCGCCCTGCATCGCGGCCGGAAACAGCGTGAGCGCAAAATCGTACGGCGCCTCGTCGAGCTGCTGCACAAAATCCTGGAAGCCCGCCGCCGTGGCCGACGAGATAACCGCCAGCCGCTGCGGCGCCAGCGGCAGCAGCAGCCGCTTTTGGCGCTCCAGCAGCCCTTTTTCTTCCAGCAGGCGCAGCGTTTTCAACCTGAGCAACACCAGCTCGCCCACGGTGTAGCTCGGGTCGATGGCCACCACGTCGAGGCTCAGCCCGTACTGCTCGTGAAAGCGCACCTGCACCCGCAGCAGCAGCTTCAGGCCGGGGCGCAGCGGCTGGCCGGTGTGCCGCTCAAACGCCGGCGCCAGCTGCTGGTAGCGCTGGCTCCAGAGCGTGGCGCGGGCCTGCGCTTTCACCGGCGTGCCGCGGCCGTCGGTGGTTTGCTCGGTGAGGGTGAAGTAGCAATGCGCGCCGGCAAAGCGGGGCAAGGTCAGCTCGGCCACTTCGGCCACCACCCAATACGAGTCGGCCAGCTGCTGCTGCAACGCCTGGCGCACGCGGCCCAGCAAGTCGGCCAGGCCCAGCGGCGCGGGCGGCAAAGTGGGCGGAAGCTCCGGGCGGCGGTTGTAGAGCGGCATGGGCGCAAGTTACGGGCCGCAGCCGGCGTCGAAGGCCGTTGAAAAGCAAACGCCCTTTCTCAGCGCGGTTTCCTCATCCGTGTCCGTTCGGCTCCCCCTCTCCTTTTCGGAGAGGGGGCCGGGGGGTGAGGCGCGACGGCGAGGCAACCGGTCGGCAAACTCCTGCGCCGTTCTCAGCGGCAGCGGCTGCTCGGGGCTTTCCACCGAAAACAGCCGCTCCAACAATTCCAAGCGGGTCAAGGCCCACCGGTTCCTTTCGGCCGCGTTGCCATGCACCGGCCCCGGCCAATAAGGAGCTAACCGGTGCGGCAACCGAGCCCTTCCGCCCTCAGCCTGCGCCTTGACTGCGCTTGAAATCGTCGGCCGCCAGCCGAATGCCCTCGGCGTAG
>CAXTCS010000243.1:0-6891 GCA_964242365.1 uncultured Hymenobacter sp.
CGACGCGCTGGCCATGGCCTACGCCCTGAAGCTGGACGGCGACGTCATCCCCCTCACCCGCTACGTGCACCCCCCCGACTTGCTCCCCAACGGCGGCAACACCATTGTGTACGAGCGCGACCCGCGCCTGCGCCAGCACATGCTCAAGCTCTTCAGCACGGCCAATACCGTGGATACGGTGGTGCCGGAAATCAACCAATTGTTGTGCTGTTTGCCGCAGGTTTCGGCGCCGAATCTGGGCTATGAAAACCTGTTCCGCATCATCATTCTGCAATTCATGGATGCGTGGAATTTCGACGTGCGGGCAGTGAAGAAATCCTGCGTGCACATCGTAAGCAAGGACCTGAAAATCATTCCGTTTGAGACAATGAATATCTTCTACCGCGACCCGGAGAAGCTGGCGCGGCTGGAGGAGCTGCGGGCCGAGCGCGTGGGCATTGTATAATAGCTCATGGCCGCTGACCCATCGAATAAAGGCCAGCATCTCTATGCTTACCCGTTAGGATTAACCTGGTGATACTATTGCTTCTGGAGGGCTTTAGCTGGCCAGATGTGTATGGCCTCGGCTTGCCGCTGGTGCTGCTGGCTTTTCTTAATGGCCTAACTGGCTTTATATTTCTATTATTTGAACGCCGGCGCGATACAGGCTATGCCGGGGGCTATTTTTTATCATTTCTCCTATTGCTGCTCATCGGATTTGGCATGTGCTCGAAACAGGCAGAACCCATAGAAGTAGAAGAAATTACAGTACCGGCAAGCAACCCCTGAAATCTATACTCGCGCATGGACAAACCCGCCCAACACATCCTCCGTAACAACCTGCTGGCCGTGCTGGCGACGGCCGTAGTGCTGGGGCTGGCGGCGAAGCTCATCGACGAATCGGCCATTTTCGTCTTTGCCATCGTGTACCTGGGCCAGGCGTTGTTCAACCTGATAATGGGATTTGCGCACCTGGGCCGGGGACCGGAAGACGTGGGCGCCGCCCCTTATTTCCTGAGCGCGTTTTTGGTGCTCATCATCGGGTTCGGCGCGTGCTCAGGCATTTTTCTGGTCGCGGGGCACCTCGACACGCGCTGATTCGGGCGCGGGCTGGCACTTGGGGCAGACATACGTAGCCCGGCCGCCCACGTAATATTTATCAATTTTCACCTTCGGGTGGCGCGGGCAAAAGGTGTGCGCGTCGTCGCTGGCGGGCGTGGCCGAGGTGTCCCACTCGCGGGCATGGATGAGGAAGCTGGCCGGAAAATGCCGGTAATTGGCTTCCTGATTGATGGCCGTATTCAGTACCAATTGCACGGCGCCGTGCAGGGCTTTTCCTTCTTTCTCGGTGAGGGAAGACCCCAACCGTTCGGGGTGGATTTTGGCCTGGAACAGCACTTCGTCCACAATCCAGTTGCCGAGGCCGGCGGTGATGCCTTGGTCGAGCAGCAGGGGTTTGAGCAGGGTTTTGCGGCGGGCCAGCTTCTGGTGCAGCTCGCCGGCGGTGATGGCGAGGGCATCGGGGCCGATTTTCTTGGCGGCTTGGTGGGCGGCGGCGCTGGCGGCGAGGCGGATGCGGCCAAACTTGCGCGGGTCGATGAAGGCGAGGCGCAGGCCCGAATCCTCCAGGTGCAGGGCCACGCGGGTGAAGCGCGGGGCGTCGGGCTCGTCGCGGTAGGCGCCCACGTCGCCGGTCATGCCGAAATGCAGCACCAGTACCTGGCCGTTTTCCAGCTCCAGAAAGCAGTTTTTGCCCAGGCGGCTGGTGCCGGTGATGGTGCGGCCCAGCAGCCCGGCGCGGAGCTGGTCTTCGGGCGTGGCCAGCACGTGGGCATCGTTTACCTGCACGGCAGCAATGGTTTGGCCCACGGCCAATTCATCAATAAAGCGGCGGTAGGTTTCGACTTCGGGTAGTTCGGGCACTGCGGGGAAGGTTGAAGTTTAAATGTGGGGAATTTGGTCGAACAATCACTAGACCGTCATGCAGAGCGCAGCGAAGCATCTTGCCCGCTTCGTTGCTTCGATTGAGTTAGTGACTGCGGGCAAGATGCTTCGCTGCGCTCTGCATGACGGTCTTTGTCAGCATCAACATAACGGGCGTTTTTCAGCCTTCCTAACAACCCATTTCTGCCCCAGGTTGCAAACACCGCTCTACAAATCCTCGCGCAAGCTGCCTTCCAGCACCACCACGCCCGTGCCGCCCACCTGCACGGCTGCGATGGCCTCGCGCGGGCCGCTGACGCGCACCTGCACCGTGCCGGCGCGGCCCATGTCGTGGCCCTGCTCGGCCAGAAAATTGGGCGAATTGAGGTAGCCGTAGCGCCAGAGGTAGGCCGCCATGCCGCCCGTGGCCGAGCCCGTCACCGGGTCTTCCGACACATCGGGCGGGGTGCCGAAGTGCCGGGCGAAGGTGTGGCCCGCCGGCGTGGCGCCGCCCAGGCAAAACAGGTGCGGGCTGAAAAAGTCGCTCCCGGCCCGGTAGCGGCCCAGGGCGGCGGGGTCGGCCACGTGCGCACGGCGCAGGGCGGCGTGGTCGCGCACGAGCACCATGAGCTGCGGCGTGCCGGTGCTCACGGTCTGGATGGGCGCGCCGGGCAGCAGGTCGTCGGGCGTGAGGCCGAAGAGCGGCAGCACGGCTTCGGGCGCGTGGAGGGGCCCAAACACCGGCCGGCGCTGGGTCATCCAAACCAGCGGCGGCTCGGCGGCAGCTGGGGGCAGCACATCGACCCGAATGGGGCCGTGGAGCAGGTTCAGGGTCAGCACCAACGGCGAGCCGTCGGCAGGCAGCGCCGCCCGGCCGGCGTGCAGCAGGGCGGTTACGGTGGCGATGGTGGGGTGGCCGGCGAGCGGGATTTCTTCGGCCGGCGTGAAAAAGCGCACGGTAAACTCGGTGCTGCCGGGCGCGGCGCGGTTCACAAACGCGGTTTCGGATTGATTAAACTCGCGGGCCAGGCGCTGCCGGGTGGCGGGCGTCAGCGCGTCGGCATCGAGCACCACGGCGCAGGGGTTGCCGCTCAGCGGCTGGGTAGTGAAGGCATCGACGAGCAAAAAAGGCAATTGAGGCATGAAGCGCGGAGATTAACGGAAATGAAGCCGCGAAGGAACAACGGCCCTACCGAACACAAAAAAGCCGACTGATTTTTCAACCAGCCGGCTAACTTTTAAGACGGGCTTTTAGCTTGCAAAAACGCCTACGACGGGTCATGTAATTTGGCTACGCGCTGGCCTTCCTTATCATACACGTCGCCGCGCGGCGTGATGAAAAGGCGGTGCTGCTGACTGTCGGTCAGCACATAAGGAAACGTTTCGTTGGTGGTGCGGGTCACGTGGCCCACTACTTCGGCGTTGTCATCATCGTCCACCCGCACTACTTTCAGGGCATTGGTGAGGTAGTAGCGCTGGTTGGGGTCGTTGCGAAACGTGAGCTGGCCCACGAGGCGCACCGCGTTGCCGGTGGTTTGGTTGATGGCCACCATCTCACGGGCATCGTCGCCGGCTGGCACCGCGGGAAACAAGCGCACGGGAGTGCTGTCGTAAGTAGGTTGCGCCGGGCGGGCGGCGGCCACCACAGCCGGCGCGGCCGACGGCGCGGCGGCACGGGTGCTGGCCACAATCTGGCGGTTGGCCCGCTGCCAGCCCTGGCCGATGGCGGTGAGGCGCGGCGCCCGGCCGGGGTGCGTGGCCGAGCCGCCGTCGTCGGCCACGGTGGCCATGGCGGCTTGGGCCTGGGCCAGGCTGGCGCCCAGCTTGCGCAGCACGAAGCCCGAAAATTCGTCGGCTTCCAGCTCATCGGCGGGCTGCGAGCCGCCGGCGCGCAGGGTGTGGCCGTTGAGGTGGTGCCCCATTTCGTGGGCCAAAATGCTGATGCCGGCCCAGTCGGTGTGGCCGGCGCGGTTCACGGCGTTCAGGAAATCGGGGTTGTAGAGCAGGAAGCGCTTGCCGTTGTACACCACGGCGGCGGCGTTGTCGATGTCGCGGGTGGCGCGCAGCTCGAAGCGGGCTTTGAGGCCCACGGCATCGGTAATTTCGCCGATAACGTCGGTCGGCACCGGGGCCACCTGGGCTTGCGTGGGAGCGGCAAATGCCAGCGGCAGCACCAGCACCAACGAAGCGGTCAGCCAGTTAACGAAACGAGGAAGGAAAGCCATAATCGGAGAACAGCTGTGAATGACTAATGACCAGAAACCAGGCAAGCGCAGTGCCACATTGCTCCACGAAACCAGGCCCGGAGGCCGCAATTCGCCAAAGGAATTACCACCGATAAGCTGGCCGAACAGGCAACGCCAGCGCCGGTTTTTTCATTGTGAAACCAATGGCTGAACCGGCTTCCCAAGCTGCATTTGGGCCTGCTGAAATAACGATTTCGGGAAGCTGGCAGTTCATTCGGTAAGAGTCGCGGCGCGGGCCAGGCGGTTGCGTAAAAACCTACTCGCCGGGGCCGGGGCCGGGGTACTTTTGCGCACTTGGCCGCCCCGGCCTTTTTTATACTTGATTTTCTTGATGAACCAAGCCCACCTTCACCTCATTGTTAACCACGTGCCCATCGTGGGCAGCTTGTTTGCCGCGGTGCTGCTGGGCGCGGGACTGCTGCGGCAAAATGCCACCCTCACCCAGGCCGGGCTGGTGGCGGTGCTGGCCGCCGGGCTGCTGTGCCTGCCCGCGCAGCTCACCGGCGCGGGGGCCGCCGCCACCGTGCAAGACATGCCGCGCGTGAGCCGGGCGCTGATTGAGAACCACGCGGCGGCGGCGGAGCTGGGTTTTTGGGCCTTGGAAAGCGCGGCGGCGCTGGCGCTGTTCAGCCTGCTGCTGCTGAAAAATGCTTCGCCCAGGGCCCGGCTGCTGGCCGGGCTGACCCTGGTTGTCGCCGTGCTCAGCTTCGGCCTGCTGGCGCGCGCCGGCAACCTCGGCGGCCAGATTCGGCACACCGAAATCCGCGACGGCTTTGGCACACCCGACGAACTGTAAGCAGAACAGGCTTAGCAATTTAAGGCCTATTTCGGGTCGGGGCAGCTTCCGTTCGCTGGAGCGCCTCCCCGCCCCCTACGCCGCTTGATGCGCGGAATGGCGGAGAGGAGAAGCCGAACGATTATCAAGCGTGCGCCCCCACCTGAAAACGGTTTCCACTAATCACTAACCGTTAATCACTAACCACTTAAAACATGGCTTTCCCTTTTTTTGGCGACGACAAATCGACCGTGGCGCGGCTGCTGGCTACCCTGCCCCAAACCGGCCGCGTGGAGTGGATTGGCCAGCGGCCGGTGCGCCGTGCGCCGCTGGTGGCGGTGGCCGAAGCGGAGCTGAAAACCGATTCTCATCTGCTCGGCGACCACGCCCGGCCCAAGGCCGGCGGCAAGCGCCAAATCACGCTCCTTCAGCACGAGCACCTGGCGGCGGTGGGCGGGTTTTTGGGGCTGGGCGCGCCGGTGGCCCCCGCCCGCCTGCGCCGCAACCTGGTGGTGAGCGGCCTGAACCTGCTGGCCCTGAAAAACCGCCAAATCCACATCGGCGACGCCGTTATTCTCGACATTACCGGCGAATGCCACCCCTGCTCGCGCATGGAGGAAGAGCTGGGGCCGGGCGGCTATAACGCCATGCGCGGCCACGGCGGCCTGACGGCGCGCATTGCCCAGGGCGGCATCATCCGGGTGGGCGACGTGGTGCGGGTGGTCGCGTAAATACCTCAACCAAAGCGCCCCAGCCGCCACGCCCGAAAAGATTACCCTGCCTCAAAGCAGGCTTTTTGGGCTCCCAGAAACGCACTGTCCCACAACAAAAAGCCCCTCACCAAAGGCGAGAGGCTTTCCGAGCTATGAAAACAACTGTCCCCGACGGAGACATGCGCCAACCTACGCTGAATGCTCAGCCGCTGGTTTGCGCAGCCACCGGTTTTCAGGCCCCGTCCATGCGCACGATTTTGGGGGTGAAGCTGCCGAGCACCTCCACCAGGTCGTGCTGGCTGGCCATCACGGCGTGGATGTCTTTGTAGGCCATCGGCGCTTCGTCGAGCCCGCCCCCGATTAGCTCGATGCCGTGCGCGGCGAGGTGCTTGCGCACCTGGCTTTCGCCCAGCTCGGCCTTGGCGCGGGTGCGCGACATGAGCCGGCCGGCCCCGTGCGAGGCCGACGACAGCGACGCCGCCACGCCCCGCCCCCGCACGATGAAGCCGGGGGCCGTCATCGAGCCGGGAATGATGCCGAGCACGCCCGCCCCGGCCGGCGTGGCCCCTTTGCGGTGCACCACCACCGCGCGGCCATCGGCCAGCCGCTCTTTCCAGGCGAAGTTGTGGTGGTTTTCGACCTTGGCCAGGGGCCGTTCGCCCAGGGCTTTGGCCAGCCGCTGGTGAATCTGGGCGTGGCAGGCCGACGCGTAGTCGCCGGCCAGGCTCATGGCGGCCCAGTACTCCTGCCCGGCCTCGGTGTCGAGGCCGAGCCAGGCCAGGTGCTGGGCTTCGGCGGGCAGCTGGCACACGCCCTTAGCGAGCTTGGTGTAGTGCTCGGCGATGCCCGCGCCCAGGCCCCGCGAGCCGGAGTGCGACAGCACGCCCATATACTGCCCCACGGGCACGCCCAGCCCGTTTTCCGCCTCCGTAATGTCAACAATGCCGAACTCGACGAAGTGGTTGCCGGAGCCGGAGGTCCCGACTTGCTCGGCCGCCTTGTCCAGCTTGTTTTTCAGAAAAGGAATGGCCCGAAACTCGTCGCGGTCGAGCACGGCGTGGTCCTGCCGCTGGCCCCGCTCCCAGGCCCGGCCGCTGCCGAAACGGGTGTTGTCGAGCAATATTTTCCGCAATTCCTGGGTGCGTTGCGTGAGGTATTTGGGCGGCAGCTCAAACACCGACAAGGCCATTCGGCAGCCGATGTCCACGCCCACGGCGTAGGGAATCACGGCGTTGTCGGTGGCCAGCACGCCGCC
>CAXTCS010000244.1:0-6889 GCA_964242365.1 uncultured Hymenobacter sp.
AGGGCCACGGCGGCCGGCAGCAGCACGCAAAAGGCCGCGCCATACAGCGCGCGGGTAAGGGGGGGTTTAGTCATGGCGAAAGGGGGTTGACAAAGGATGGAGAATAAACCAAGCCAGCGGACTGGCCGGCTCCCCGACCGGAAAACCGGCCCCGCCGGGGAGGGTAAGCTGGGCAGTTGTTATTCTACCACGAGGCGCTTCACGGCCTGGCCCGTGGCGGAGGTCAGGCGCAGCGAGTACACGCCGGGGGCGAGGCCCGACACGTCGAACTGGGCGCTGGCGCCGGCCGCGGTGGTGGCCACCGTGCGCGCCGACACGAGCTGGCCGAGGGGGTTGAACAGCTTTACCGACACGGGCGCGCGGCTGGGGCCGGCGGGCAGCAGCAGCGTGAAGCTGCGGTGGGCCGGGTTGGGGAAGAGCTGCACCTGGGCGGCCAGGCTGGCACTGTTGGTAGCCAGGGGGCTGGCCAGGCCGAAAAACAGGCTGAAGCGGCCGGGCATGGCCGTGGCGGCGGCCTCGAACGGGTAGCTCGCTTGCTGGTTGAGGTCGGTGCGCGTGCCGGTTTGGGTATCAAGCAAAACCACCTGGGTGCCGGCCCCGAAGTTGACCAGGCTGGCCGCGCTCAGGGTGTAGGTGCCGGGGGCGGGCACCTGCACGGTGAGGGGCACGGTGAGGGCGCCGGTGAGGGGCGCGAGGCCGTTCACCGACAGCTCGTCGCTGCCCGCGAGGCTGCTCAGGCTCAGCCCCGAGGTGTTGGGCAGCTTGTAGGCGTCGAAGTGGGCGTCGAAGGCCGCCGTGGCGCCTTCCTCGAAATACACGTAGGCGTCGTCGGCCAGGGGGCGGGTGCTGCCTTGCAGGCGCAGCTGGGCCAGCGGCCGGGGGCCCGCCGCGGTGCGGTTGAAGGCGACGGTGGGCGTGAGCGTTTTCACCCGCACGTTGTTGTTCAGGGCGAGGCTGCCCGTGGACTGGCCGGCGCTGACGCGGGCAAAAAAGCCCTGCATGGTGGCCACCAGCGAGTTGCCCACGCCGTTGACGTAGCTGCGGTACGCGCCGGCGTAGGGGCCGGTGCTCTGGTACACGTAGATGGCGTCGTCGAGGTTGGTGCGCGTGACGCCGCTGGTCTGGCGGAAGTCGATGGGCGACGGGTACGGGTTGCCCAGCAGCTGCCAGCCCGCGTCGGGGCTCGTGCCGCGGCTCAAGGTGCTGCTGCTCAGCGGGCCGTTGTTGAGCGGGCCGCGCAGGTCCACCTTCTGGTCGGCCCCGATGTTCACGGTGTAGCCCCGCATCAGGGCCAGCGAGCCGTTGGCCGGGGGCGAGAAATACCCTTTGTCGAAGGCGGCCAAGTCGGTGGCCGGGCTGGTGTCGAGGCGGGCTTCGTCGTAGCCAAACACGGTGGGGAACGGGCGCACCTTGGTGGCCAGCGCGGCCGTGTTGTAGGCCGGGTTGAACACGGGGGTGAAGCCCGGCGTGGCCAGGTCGCTGAACGGGGCGTTGGCCACCGGCGAGCTGAAGTGGCGGTAGCCGGCGAAGGCGTTCAGGCCGGGGTCGATGGAGCGCTGCACGGCGGCGGCGCCGTTCACCGCGCCGCCGGTGTTGTCGACCAGGGCGGTGCCGGCCGCGTCGGAGAGCAGCGTCAGCGACTGGCCGTTGGTGCTGAGGCCGCCGTTGGCGAGGGCCAGCACGCCGTGCACGCTCACGGCGCCGGTTTGGATGACGCCCGCGCCGTTGGTGATGGCCAGGGTCCAGAACCGGGTGGTGCCGCTGCCGCTGATGATTTGGGTGGAGGCGCCGCTGAAGCTCACCGCGCCCGCCGTGGCGCTGAGCGTGCCGCTGTTGGCCAGGTTGCTTTTCAGGTCGAGGGCGCCGCCGCTCTGCGTGAGGCTGGCGCCGGGGCCGATGGTGAGGTTTTTGGCGGCCGCGCTGCCGCTGGCAATGAGCGGGTAGGGCGCGGTGCCGGCGGGCACGACGGCGTCGGTGCCGCTGGTGGGCACGCCGCTCGACCAGTTCGTGCTCGTGAACCAGTCGGTGGTGCGGCTGCCCAGCCAGGAAGTGGCGGCCGGCAACGTCAGGATGACCGTGTTGTTATCCAACGTAATGGCCCCGCCGCGCGACAGGCCCCGGCCGAGCAGCGTGGCGCCCTGCACCAGGTTGATGGCGCCGTCGACGAGCAGCGTGCCCCGGAAAATGGAGTTCTGCCCCAAATCGACCCGGCCGATTACCTGCCAGTACACGTTGTTGGCCGACGCGCCGTTAACCAGGGTCACGGTCGAGCCTTCGGCCGTGGTGAGGGACCCGGATACGCGCAGAAAAAACAAGGCATTGGGGTTGTTCTGGGCGTCCAGAATCAGGTTGCCGGCCAGGGTGGTGGCCTGGCCCACGCAGTACGAGTTGGGCGTGAGCACCTGGGGGTTGTTCACCGGCCCGCCGTAGACGGCCAGGGGCACCACGCACGCCACGCCGGACAGCTGGGCGAAGGCCGCCTGCACGTCGGTGGCCGCCTGCGTCGAATAAGTGTCGGCGATGTGAATGTTGCCGTTCACCACGCCCAAGGGAAACCCGCTGAACTGCCCCCCGTTGGTGCCAATGTCGCCCTGCACGAGCGTCGGGCCCACGTTATCAAAGGCGCCCACCGCCGTGAACAACGCGAAGCTGGAGGCCGCGCCCAGGGCCGGGGCCGTCTGCCCCCTGCTTGCGAATGGGGAAGAGACGAGCGCACCGGCCGTCGCCACGAGGAGTAGGAATCTGTTCATTTTGCTGGGGCAACTAAGATGGATGAGAGGAAGTGGACTAGAAAAATAAGCCGTTAACTTATTGACTGCTGTTTCGCAGTTGCTGCGGAAGCAAGCGTTTTGGTTGCTGGTTGCTGGTTGCTCGTTGCTCGTTGCTGGTTTTCCGTTGGTTGTTAACTAGAAACCAGAAACCAGAAACCAGCAACTGGCAACTGGCAACCAGCAACCACTTGCCACGGCCAGCGGCGTGAAGGCCCTGCGTAACAGCAGTTATTGATTGACCGCAACTAACCAACTAGCAAAACCTCGCCGCCGGCGCTTTGAAATTCCCGCCAGGGTGAGGTAGCAGGTGAGGACATCCGCAAGAAGGAAGTACGAAAACAAATTTATTTGCTCTCCCCGAGCCTCGCGAGTAAAAGCGCTACCCTAAATGCGGTATAGGCCTTATCCTATATCCTTGGGGGCTGGCGGCCGCCTGACAGCTAAGCCTAACGTTTTGAAGCCCTGGATTTTAGGGCCTATTTCGGGTCGTGGGGCACGGAGCCGGCCCCCGCGCAGACGCGCGCCAGCGCAGGGAGCGGCGGGAACCCGCCTCGTGCCCCACGACCCGAAATAGGCCCTAAAAACCTACCCTTCTTGCTCAGTTGCCTCGGCCAGAATGGCCCTGACCGCGTCCCCGTCGAAGGGCTTGTGAAAAATGCCCGCCACGAGCGGGTGGGCCCGGGCCCGGGCCGTGTCGGCGTGGGCCAGCGACGAGGTGAGCACGTAGACGCGGCAGCGCCCCTGCAGCGCCGCCGCGTGGGGCTCCAGGGCCTGCAAAAACGCCCAACCGTCCATGACGGGCATGTTCAGGTCGAGCAAAATGACCTGGGGCACGCAGGTGCCCAGGCGGGGCAGCAGCGCCGCCAGGGCGGCCGGGGCCGAATCAAAAGGCACGATATCGGCCGCGAGGCCTTCGGTCAGCAAAATCTGCTCGGTGAGGAACAGGCTGATGAAGTCGTCGTCGATAAGGTAAATGAGCATGGCGGAGGCGGGCGCTCAGCGCTGGTTCAGGTGGATGAGGAAGCGGGTGCCGAAATTGACGCCGCTGGTGACTTCGATTTTGCCGCCCATGGCCTCGACGTGGGTTTTGACCAGGAACAGGCCGATGCCGCGCCCGCGCTGGTTGGTGTGGAAGCGCTTGTAGAGCTGGAAAATATCGGACCCGGCCTTGTACATGTCGAACCCCGAGCCGTTGTCGGTGAAGCTGATGCTGGGCCCGCCGTGCTCGCCGCGGTAGCAGGCAATGTCGACTTGCAGCCGGCGCTCGTCCGAGCGGTACTTGATGGAGTTGGACAGCAGGTTGTAGAAAATACTGTAGAGGTAGGCCCGGTTGCCGCGCGTCACCAGATTGGCTTCGATGTCGAGGTCGACCTGCCCGCCGCACTGCCGCAGGGGCTCTTCCAGGTCCTGAATGGCCTGGTTGCACACGTCTTCCAGCACCAGCGGCTCCAGCTCCAGCACGTCCTTCTTGTCGCGGATGGAGAGCACCTGGTTCAGGTCCTTGAGCACGGCATCGGCCTGCACCATGCTCTGGCGCAGGTTGGCCAGGGTGGTGCCAAACACGTCGCTGCTTTTGTCGACCTTGGTGAGCACCGTGGCCAGGCCCAGGGCGTTGGCCAGCGGCGCGCGCAGGTTGTGCGAAATCACGTAGGTGAACTGCTGCAAGTCGCGGTTGTGGCGGTACAAATCCTGGGTCATGCTGGCCTGGCTGGCCTCCACTTCCTTGCGGTAGGTGATGTTTTGCTGGATGGCCACGAACTGCGTGAGCTTGCCGGCCTCGTCGCGGATGGGGGTGATGTCCATCGAGAACCACACCTTCTTGCCCGACTTCCGGTAGTTGAGGATGGTGGCCGAAAAGGGCGTCTGCCGCTTGAGGCGCTCGCGGATGTGGCGCACCGTCACCGGGTCGGTTTCGGGGCCTTGCAGCACCGCCCCCGGCGTGCGGCCCAGCAGCTCGGCCAGCACGTAGCCGGTGTGCTTGGTAAAGCCTTCGTTCACCCACTCGGTGCGCCCCAGCGCGTCGGTGATGATGACGCCGTTGTCGGTGCCCTGGGCCACCAGGGCCAGCAGCTTGAGGCGCTGCTCGGCCGCCACCCGCTCGGTCACGTCGCTGAAGTAGATGGACAGGCCCTCGGCGTGCGGGTACGCCTTGAGCTCCAGCCACCGCTTGCCGCGCGCGAAAAAGGCCTGGAAATGCACCGTTTTGCCGGTTTCGAGGGCCAGCTCGTAGTGCCGGCGGTAGGTGCCGGCGGCTTCTTCGGGAAAGAACTCCCAGATGTTTTTTCCCAGGCCCTGCTGCCGGCTGATGTTGATGAGCCGCTCGGCTTCGCGGTTGAGGTAGGTCAGGTTCCAGTCGCGGTCGAGCGAGAGAAAGGCGTCGGTGATGCTTTCGAGGGTGGTGGTGAGCTGCTCGGCCTGCCGCGCGATGAGGCGGTGCGCGGTGGCAATTTCCGTGATGTCTTCGGCCGCCACGTGCACGCCCGTAATCCGGCCCTCGACCACGAGCGGAATTTTGGTCACCTTCAGAATCTGCGGGGCGCCGCTTTCGCCGTCCAAATCAGCTTCAAAATGCACCTTGTGGCCGGCAATGGCTTTCAGGAAGTTGTCGCGAAACAAGGTGCACACTTTTGCCGGCAGAAAATCCTGGAGCTGCCGGTGGAGCAGCTCGGCCTTCGGCACGTTGAGAAACGCGGCGAAGGCCGGGTTGATGTCCAGAATCCGGCCTTCGAGGTCCTGAAAGACGGCCAGCGCGGGGTTGTTCTCAAACAGCAGCCGGAACCGCTGCTCGCTTTCGGCCAGCTCGAAGCCGCTGTGCTTGCGCTTGGTGATGTCGCACGAGCTCATGGTGTAGGCCCGGATGGCGGGGTTCAGCAGCTGGTTGCTGACGAAGGTGCTGAGCCAGCGCCACTCGCCGTTGGCGGCGCGGAAGCGATGGTCGGGCATCGCCACGACGGCCTGGGCGCCCAGCTGGGCCCAGGCGGCCCGCGCCTCGGCCTGGTCGTCGGGGTGAAGAAAATCGAACGCCGAGCGGCCGAGCAGCTGCGCGGGCGAGTAGCCCAGCACTTTTTGGGTGGTGCGGCCCAAGTAGGTGTAGGCACCGTCCGCGTTCGTCAGCGCCACCATGTCGAAGCCGTGCTTGGCCACGGTGCGGTAGAGCGCGGCTTGCATGCGCTCCCGGCGGGCGGCCCGCCGCCGCGCGGTCACGTCGCGCCCGATGCAGAGCAGCAGCGCCTCGGCCGGGGGCCGGGAGGCCGACCACTCCACGACGACTTCGTGGCCGGCCCGGCTCTGGCAGCGGGTTTCGAAGCTCGCGGGCCGGGCCCGCGCGTAGGTGTGCGGGTATTTCCCGAGGGCCGCGGCGCGGTCATCGGGGCAGATAATGTGGGTGAAGTGCTGGCCCACCAGCTCGGCGCCCGCGTAGCCCAGCATGGGCTGGCTGGCCGCGCCCACGTACCGGAAATACCCTTCGGCGTCGAGGGCACAAATCAGGTCGGGGGCCTGGCGCAATGCCCGTTCCAGAAATTCGCGTTCGTCGCTGGTGCCCATGATTGCGGAGGTTAAATACGTGCGTTGCCTGCTGTTTTCCGGCCGGGCCCGCCGCGCGGGGCCGTGGTGCCCCGGCCGGCGGAGACGGTAAATGTCGACTATTTTTCGCATCCGTTCACCCAGACAACCAGCCGCTGGCTGAACGGCACCGCGCAGCTTATTTTCGGCAAAAGCTAAACTGTTTCAGTGGCACTGCCGTTAGCAGACTACGCCCGCCGCCGGGTGCCGCGGCGGCTTCACCGCCCGGGCGCCGCGCCGCGACAATATCCGGCGTCTTGGGGCGCACCGCTGGGTCCGGCCCGTCTTCGCCCCCTGAATTCCGGCCGCATTTCCGGCCGTATCCGCCGCCCGGCCAGGGCAAGAGGCAGCACCGCTGAGCAGTCGAATGCGGAAGGACCGCACCGTTGCGAACCGCAGCATTTATCGCAGTTAACCAACTAAGGGCATGCAATCGATATCGTTAGGCATCGTGGAAGACGACACGCTGGTGCGTGAGTCCCTTAGAATCTACTTCGGGCAGCAAGCCGACCTGCGGGTGGTGCTGGTGGCCGACTCGGTGGAGGACCTGCTGG
>CAXTCS010000245.1:0-6815 GCA_964242365.1 uncultured Hymenobacter sp.
ACGAGCACCTTCTGCATCATCTGGCGGACGATAACTTCAATGTGCTTGTCGTTGATTTTTACACCCTGCAAGCGGTATACTTCCTGAATCTCGTTCACGAGGTATTCCTGCACCGCGCCCGGACCCTGAATGTTCAGGATGTCGTTCGGGGTAATGGCACCATCGGAGAGCGGCGAGCCAGCGCGTACGAAGTCGTTGTCCTGCACAAGGATGAACTTCGACAGCGGCACCATGTACTTCCGCTTCACGCCGTCTTTCGACTCCACGTAGATTTCGCGGTTACCACGCTTCACCGTGCCGTAGGTTACTACGCCATCAATTTCCGACACCACGGCCGGATTCGAGGGGTTACGCGCTTCGAATAGCTCCACTACGCGGGGCAGACCACCGGTGATGTCGCGGGTTTTGCCCACGGCACGCGGAATCTTTGCCAGGATGTGACCAGCTTTTACTTTCGTGCCGTTTTCGACGTTCAAGTGAGCGCCTACCGGCATGTTGTAAGCCCGAGCGGTATCGGCATCAGCGCCTTTAGCCGGGTTCAACAGTACCGAGGGGTTCTGGGCTTTGTCCTTCGATTCAACGATTACTTTCTCGCGGAAGCCTGTCTGTTCGTCGGTTTCCTCACGGTAGGTAACGCCTTCAGTCAGGGCATCATACTGGATGATACCGTCGAACTCGGCCAAAATAACGGCGTTGTACGGGTCCCAGTTAACGAGTTCCTGGCCTTTCTCTACTTCCTGACCTTCTTTGGCCAGCAAGAACGAGCCGTAGGGAACGTGGTTGGAAATGAACACTTTACCAGTGCTCTTCTCCACAATCCGCACTTCGCCCGAGCGACCCATTACTACATTGGTTTCGGCGCCTTCGGCATTTACCCCGGCTACGGTGCGAATGTCTTCAAACTCTACGATACCAGCGAATTTGGCGCGGATATTAGCTTCTACTGCAATGTTAGAAGCAGTACCACCTACGTGGAACGTGCGGAGCGTCAGCTGCGTGCCGGGCTCCCCAATCGACTGGGCGGCGATAACGCCAACGGCCTCCCCTTTCTGCACCATGCGGCCGGTGGCCAGGTTACGGCCGTAGCACTTGCCGCAGATACCACGCTTGCTTTCGCAAGTCAGCACCGAGCGAATCTCTACCGACTCAATGCTGGTCGCATCGATGCGGCGGGTAATCTCCTCCGTGATTTGCTCACCAGCGGTCAGAATCACCTCATCGGTCAGCGGGTCAATGATGTCGTGCACAGCCGTACGACCAAGGATACGCTCGGACAGTGGCTCTACGATATCCTCGTTGTCCTTCAGCGCGAAGGTTTCGGTACCGCGCAACGTGCCGCAATCGGGCTCGTTCACGATAACGTCCTGCGAAACGTCAACCAGACGACGGGTTAGGTAGCCGGCGTCGGCCGTCTTCATAGCCGTGTCAGCCAGACCTTTACGCGCACCGTGGGTCGATATGAAGTACTCGATTACGTCCAGGCCTTCTTTGAAGTTAGACAGAATCGGGTTCTCGATAATCTCGCCTACCGAACCCTGCATCGACTTCTGGGGCTTGGCCATCAGGCCACGCATCCCGCCGAGCTGACGAATCTGCTCGCGCGAGCCGCGGGCCCCGGAGTGCATCATCATGTAGATGGAGTTAAAGCCCTGGTTCTCCTTTTCGAGGCGACCCATCAGCGTCTCCGTAATCTGCGAGTTGATACGCGTCCAGATATCAATGACCTGGTTGTAGCGCTCGTTGTTGGTAATCAGACCCATCTGGTAGTTCTGCATTACAGCAGCTACGTCAGCTTGGGCCTGCTTCACGAGGATGTCCTTTTCTTTTGGAATCTGGATATCGCCCAGACCCATGCTCAAGCCGCCTTTGTAGGCCGACTGGAAGCCGAGGGTCTTGATGTCGTCCAGGAACTGCGCGGTACGGGCCATGCCCGTGCGCTTGAACACCATCGAGATAATTTGCTGCAACTTCTTCTTAGTCAGCAACTCATCTACAAAACCTACTTCCTGCGGCACGAGCTGGTTGAAGAGCACGCGGCCGGCTACAGTTTCGATGGTTTTCTGAACGAGGTCGTCATTCTCATCGCGAACCATCGTGCGCACCTTGATGTAGGCGTGCTTCGACAACTGCTTCTCGTTGATGGCGATAACTACCTCTTCGTCGGAGTAGAACGAGCGGCCTTCACCCTGGATGCTTTCGCCTTCCGTTGAGCGCTTGCCTTTCGTTACGTAGTACAAGCCCAGCACCATGTCCTGCGACGGTACCGCGATGGGCGCGCCGTTGGCGGGATTCAGGATGTTGTGCGACGCCAGCATGAGCATCGAGGCTTCCAAGATAGCCGCCGGCCCGAGGGGCACGTGCACCGCCATCTGGTCACCGTCAAAGTCAGCGTTGAAGGCTGTACAAACGAGCGGGTGCAGCTGGATAGCCTTGCCCTCAATGAGGCGCGGCTGGAACGCCTGGATACCCAAGCGGTGCAGCGTAGGAGCCCGGTTGAGGAGCACTGGATGGCCTTTCAGCACATTCTCCAGAATATCCCAAACCACAGCGTCCTTACGGTCCACGATTTTCTTAGCCGACTTTACCGTTTTCACAATCCCGCGCTCGATGAGCTTGCGGATGATGAAGGGCTTGAACAGCTCGGCCGCCATGTTCTTGGGCAAGCCGCACTCGTGCAGCTTCAACTCAGGACCCACAACGATAACCGAACGACCCGAGTAGTCAACCCGCTTACCGAGCAGGTTCTGGCGGAAGCGGCCCTGCTTGCCTTTCAGCATATCGGACAGCGACTTCAGGGCCCGGTTGCCTTCGGCACGCACGGCGTTCACCTTACGCGAGTTGTCGAAGAGCGAATCGACGGCCTCTTGCAACATGCGCTTCTCGTTCCGCAGAATCACTTCCGGCGCTTTGATTTCAATCAGGCGCTTGAGGCGGTTGTTGCGGATGATAACGCGACGGTACAAGTCGTTCAAGTCGGAGGTAGCGAAACGGCCACCATCCAACGGCACGAGCGGACGCAGCTCCGGCGGGATAACTGGCACCATGCGGATAACCATCCACTCGGGGCGGTTCTCCACGCGGGTAGCGGCATCCCGGAAAGCCTCTACTACGCGCAAACGCTTAAGCGCCTCAGCCTTACGCTGTTGCGACGTTTCGTGCGCGGCCGAGTCGCGGAGCGAGTAGCTCAACTCATCCAAGTTGATGCGTTCGAGCAGCATTTGCAGCGCGTCGGCACCCATCTTGGCGATGAACTTCTGCGGGTCCTCGTTGGGCAGCATTTGGTTCTCGCGAGGCAGCTTGTCAATGATGTCCAGGTATTCGTCCTCCGTGAGGAAGTCGAGCTGCTGCACACCTTCTTCGGCTTGCACGCCGGGCTGCACCACCACGTAGCGCTCGTAGTAAATAATCTGGTCGAGCTTCTTAGTGGGCAAGCCCAGCAGGTAGCCGATTTTGTTCGGCAGGCTCTTAAAGTACCAGATGTGCGCTACGGGCACTACCAGTTCGATGTGGCCCATGCGCTCGCGACGCACTTTCTTTTCGGTCACCTCCACGCCGCAACGGTCGCAGATAATGCCCTTGTAGCGGATGCGCTTGTATTTGCCGCAGTGGCATTCCCAGTCCTTCACTGGGCCGAAAATCCGCTCGCAGAATAGGCCGCCCATTTCGGGCTTGTACGTGCGGTAGTTAATCGTTTCAGGCTTAACTACTTCGCCGGTGCTCCGCTCCAGAATTGCTTCCGGCGAGGCGAGCGAAATAGTAACCTTCGAGAAGTCTTGCACTAACTTCTTGTTTTTTGCGAAAGCCATTATGTTGATTTATAAGCTGTTAGCTGTTTGGCTTTTAGCTGTTAGGGTTTAGTCTAACAGTTTGACGCTACGAAAAGTGCTCTACGGGTCAGACAGGCATGCCACGTAGTAGATTCTCGTCAGGTCTTATCTACTCATCTATAAACTAGTAGCGGCTGGTTCCTTCACTGCCCTGACCTGTCTCGGGACAGCTGTTTCGTACCAACCGCTTTGCAACTAAACTTTATAATACCTGTGCAAGAGTTGGTTACTGACGCGACCAGCTCTTGCACAAGTACTTACCTTACTCCAGCGTGATTTCCAGCGCCAGACCGCGCAACTCGTGAATCAACACGTTGAACGACTCGGGGATATTCGGCTTAGGCAATACATCGCCTTTCACAATGGCTTCGTACGCTTTGGCACGGCCTACCACGTCGTCCGACTTCACCGTCAGGATTTCTTGGAGCACGTTGGAAGCACCGAAGGCCTCCAGCGCCCACACTTCCATCTCGCCGAAGCGCTGGCCACCGAACTGCGCCTTACCACCCAGTGGCTGCTGCGTAATGAGCGAGTACGGCCCGATGGAACGCGCGTGCATCTTATCGTCAACCAAGTGACCGAGTTTGAGCATGTAAATCACGCCCACGGTTACCGGCTGGTCGAAACGGTCGCCGCTCAGGCCATCGTAGAGGTAAGCCCGGCCCCAATCGGGGAGGTCGGCAGCCGTCAACTCGGCAGCAACTTCGTCCTCAGTAGCACCGTCGAAAATCGGGGTAGCGTAGGTGCGACCCAACTTCAGACCAGCCCAGCCGAGTACGGTTTCGTAAATCTGG
Organism: uncultured Hymenobacter sp.; assembly: GCA_964242365.1. Taxonomy (GTDB): domain Bacteria; phylum Bacteroidota; class Bacteroidia; order Cytophagales; family Hymenobacteraceae; genus Hymenobacter. The sequence goes on from CAXTCS010000245.1 coordinate 4,622, forward strand.
CCGATGTTCATCCGGCTTGGTACACCGAGCGGGTTTAGCACAATGTCCATTGGCGTGCCGTCGGGCAAGAAAGGCATGTCCTCATCGCGCACGATGCGGGCTACCACCCCTTTGTTACCATGGCGACCAGCCATTTTATCACCCACCTTCAGCTTACGCTTTTTGGCGATGTACACTTTAGCCAGTTGCACAATACCGGCGGGCAGCTCATCGCCAACTTCCAGCGTAAAGCGCTCGCGCTTGAAGCGGGCCGTGATGGTGTTACGGCGCTTGGCGTAGTTCTTCACCAAGCGAAGCAGCAGCTCATTCACGCGCGCATCGGCCGACCAGCCTTCGAGCTGCAGGTCCTTGAAGAGGTTAACCTCTTCCGGCACGGCGTAGTTGCTCTCGTCACGGTAAGCGTTCTTCTCGGGGAATAGCGCTTCGCTGATGTTCTTACGGTTGAATTTCACGCCTTTCGTCAGCACATCGTCGCCAAAGCGGTGCTTGATGCCCTGGCTCGTCTTGCCTTCCAGCAAGCCTACCAGCTTATCAATCATAATCGCTTTCACGCCGCGTAGCTCACGGGCATAGCCTTCTTTCAGGTCTTCCACTTCTTTCTTCGACTTAGCCCGAAGGTTCTTATCCTTCTTAGGCCGCGAGAAGAGTTTGGTACCGATAACTACACCGTTGAGGGAGGGGGGCGCCTTGAGTGAAGCATCCTTCACGTCGCCTGCCTTATCACCAAAGATGGCACGGAGCAGTTTCTCCTCAGGAGTCGGGTCGGTTTCGCCCTTCGGCGTAATCTTGCCGATGAGGATGTCGCCTTCCTTCACCTCCGCACCGAGGCGGATGATACCATTATCGTCGAGGTTACGCACGGCTTCTTCGCTTACGTTCGGAATCTCCGAGGTTAGCTCTTCTTCGCCACGCTTCGTCTCGCGCACTTCCAACTCAAACTCTTCGATGTGAATCGAAGTGAAGATGTCTTCGCGCACCACACGCTCCGAGATGACGATGGCATCCTCGAAGTTGTAACCCTGCCAAGGCATGAAGGCTACCTGCATATTACGGCCCAGGGCCAACTCACCTTTGTTCGTGCCATAGCCTTCGCAAAGCACCTGGCCTTTGGTCACGCGCTCACCATTTTTCACCAGTGGCGTGAGGTTGAGGCAGGTGTCCTGGTTGGTACGACGGAACTTGATGAGGCTGTACGACTTACGCTCAGCGTCGAAGCTTACCGCTACGTCGTCTTCGCTCAAGTCATACTTGATGATGATGCGGTTAGCATCCACCGAATCAACTACCCCCTCGCCTTCCGCAATGATGAGCGAGCGCGAGTCAATAGCCGTGCGGCCTTCCAGACCCGTGCCCACAATCGGCGCCTCAGGGCGGAGCAGCGGCACTGCCTGACGCTGCATGTTCGAGCCCATGAGCGCCCGGTTAGCGTCATCGTGCTCCAGAAATGGAATCAGCGAAGCGGCTACCGATACAATCTGGTTCGGGGCTACGTCCATGTAGGTATACTCGCCTGGCTCTACCACCGGGAAGTCACCTTCAAAACGACCTTTCACCAGCGTCTGCGTCATCTGGCCGTCGTTGTTCAACAACGAGTTAGCTTGCGCAATGTGGTGCGTATCCTCCTCTTCAGCAGTCAGAAACTTCACATTGGAAGTCATATCTACTGCACCAGCTTTCACATGGCGGTAAGGCGTCTCGATGAAGCCCATCGAGTTCACCCGAGCGTGCACGCACAGCGACGAAATCAGCCCGATGTTTGGGCCTTCCGGCGTTTCGATGGTGCAAAGACGGCCATAGTGCGTGTAGTGAACGTCACGTACTTCGAAGCCAGCGCGCTCGCGCGACAGACCTCCCGGCCCGAGTGCCGATACGCGACGCTTGTGCGTCACCTCAGCCAGCGGGTTGGTCTGGTCCATGAACTGCGACAACTGGTTGGTGCCGAAGAACGAATTAATCACGCTCGAAAGCGTGCGGGCGTTAATCAGGTCAACCGGCTTAAAATCCTCGTTATCACGCACGTTCATGCGTTCCTTAATGGTGCGCGCCATGCGGGCCAGACCCACGCCGAACTGGGCGTACAGCTGCTCCCCTACCGTGCGCACGCGGCGATTGCTCAAGTGGTCAATATCATCGACGATTGCCTTCGAGTTAATCAAGCCAATCAAGTACTTCACAATCAGCACGATGTCCTGAT
>CAXTCS010000246.1:0-6801 GCA_964242365.1 uncultured Hymenobacter sp.
CTTTTTCGAGCTTGTCCTCGCCGGTGTCGGCGTCGCTTTCGAGGTGGCCCACGTCGGTGATGTTGCGCACGTAGCGCACCGTGTGGCCGAGGTAGCGCAGGTAGCGCGTCAGCACATCGAACACCACCGGGCCGCGGGCGTTGCCCAAATGGGCTTCGTTGTACACGGTGGGGCCGCACAAATACAGGCCCACCAAAGGCGGGTGCAGGGGCTGAAAATCTTCTTTCTTACGGGTAAGCGTGTTGTAAAGCGAGAGCGACATGCCGCAAAGGTAGGAACGATAACTCCCCTCCTTTTTTAAGGAGGGGACGCCGGCGCGCAGCGCCGGCTGGGGTGGTGCAGTCGTTGAACGATGGACGAACGAAATAGGCTCCGCCCAGAGGCGGTATTTCGGGTCCTGCCCGGCCATCGTTCAACGGCGCAGCTGGTACAGCCCTTCGACCGGGAAATGGTCGCTCCACCCGATTTCGCGGTGCACCTGGCAGGCCAGCACCCGCCACTGCGGGCCGGCAAACTGCTGGTCGATGCGCAGGCCCGGCAGCCGGCCGTTATACGTAGCGCCAATGCCCAGGCCCACGGTGGCCCAGGCGTTTTGGAGGTGGTCGGCGAGCTGGTCGTAGGGGTAAGAATAGGGCAGGTCGTTGAGGTCGCCGGCCAGCAGCACGGGGTAGGGCGAGCGCCGCACGCGGGCCAGCACCGTGTCGACCTGGGTGCCCCGCGCCACGGCCCCGTTGCGGAAGCGGCGCAGCAGGTTGGGCGCTTTCTGGCGCAGGCCATCGCGGCTTTCGGTGGCGGCTGCGATGTCGGTTTCGGCCATGCTCATGCTTTGCAGGTGCAGGTTGAACACCCGAATGGTATCGGCCGGCCGGCCGGGCGCGGCCGGCCGGGCCAGGTCGGCCCACATGGCGTGGTTCTGCGAGCGGCGGCCAAACATGATGGTGCCGCGCCGCACGATGGGAAACCGCGAGAAAATCGCCAGGCCAAATTCGGCCCCGATTTGGTTGGTGAAAGCCGTCGATACAAACGCCTGCCGGCCGCTGCCCGCCCCCAGCTGCCCGGTGCTCCGGAACACGTTCCCGTCCCGCTGCGAGCCGCGCGGCTCGTTATAAAACTCCTGCAAGCAAAGCACGTCGGCCGGGCTGCCGGCCAGCCAGCGGATAAAGCCCGTGGAAGAGCTGTTGTCCTGGGCCCGCAACTGGGCATACACGTTGAAGATGCGCACGTTGGCCGAGAGCAGGCTCACTTCGTTGGAATGAGGAAGGAAGAAGGAGGAAGGAGGCGTTTTTCCGTCTCCCGCTTCTTCCCTCTTCCTATTCAATTCTTCATTGAAATGAAAATGCAACGCCAGGCCGCGCTGCACGTGCGGCCAGGTCAGCCCCAGCGCCAGGATGGGCAGCACCGCCACCCGCCAGTTACGCCGCAGCCAGTACAGCGCCAGCAATGCCGTGATAACCAACGCGGCCGGCGTCGTGAGCGCCCCAAATGCCACGGGCCAAAACACGCCGGCCGGCACCTGCTCGCAGGCAATGGCCAGCACGAGCCAGGCCAGAATGAGCAACGTAATTTTAAAAGCAAAAGAGCGGCGCACGGCACGAGCAAGAGCCGCAAAGGTAGCGCGGGGAATTACGCCAGCCGGGGGCAGCGTTCCCGGAACGCAAAAACCGCTACATTGGCTTAATCCGATGTAAGCTTGCACGAAATTTGTGCTGCCGCAGTTCCGCATCAGGGCGTGGCGGCTCGCCGCGCCGGCGCTTTTTGGTCTTCCGGTTTTCCTCCTTTCTGCCTCTGGCGTTTGTATGAATCAAGCTTTCCGCGCCGCCTGTTTCCGACCTTTTCTTGCGCTGCTGCCCTGGGCCGTGCTGCTGGCCCGGCCCGCCCACGCGGCCTCCGTGGTGCCCGGCGCCCCCAGCCTGGAGTTTGTCCCGAACAAAGGCCAGTGGGACGGCCGGGTGCGCTACGAGGCGGCCCTGCCCGCCGGCCGGCTGTTCGCACGGCCCGATGCGCTGACGTACACCTTTTTCGACCCGGCCATTCTGAACCACCACCACGGCGGGGCGGGCCCCGCCGCGCCGGCCCCCGACCTTGCCGGCATCGCGGCCCACGCCTACACCGTGCATTTTGAGCAGGCCAGCGCCCGCGTTCGCCTCACCGCCGAAACGCCCACGGCCGGCGAGCGCAACTACTTCGTGGGCCCCGACGCGCGCCGCTGGGCCCGCCACGTGGGCGCGTTCCGGCGGCTGCGCTACGCGGCGCTGTGGCCGGGCATCGACCTCACGCTGTACGAAAACGCCGGCCAGCACCTGGAGTACGACGTGCTGCTGGCGCCCCGCGCCAACCCCGCCCGCGTGGCCCTGCGCTACGACGGCGCCAGCGCCCTGGCCCTCGACGCGGCCGGCAACCTCATCATCAGCACCACGGTGGGCACCACCACCGAGCTGGCCCCCCAGGCCTGGCAAACCGATGCCGCCGGCCAGCGCCGGGCCATCGCCTGCCGTTACGTGCTGGCCGGCAGCACCGTCACGTTCGCGCTCGGGGCCTACGACAACGCGCGCGCCCTGACCATCGACCCCACCGTGCAGTTTTCGACCCTGACCGGCTCGACGGCCGACAACTGGGGCTTCACGGCGACTTATGACAACGCGGGCAACCTGTATTCGGGGGGCATCGTGTTCGACACGGGCGGCGCGTACCCGGCTACCACGGGCGCCTACCGCACCAGCTTCAGCAGCCTGGTCGACATGGCCATCATCAAGTACAACACCGCTGCCACCGGGCCGGCGGCGCGGGTGTGGGCCACTTACCTGGGCGGCAACAGCGCCGATTTCCCGCACAGCATGGTAACGAACGCGCAGAACGAGCTGGTCATCCTGGGCAGCACGTCTTCAAATAATTACCCCACCACGGGCGGCGCCGTGCAGCGCGGTTTTGGGGGCGGCACGCCGCTCGACCCCTTCCGGGCCGGGCGCGCGCCCTACGACGTGCCCAACGGCACCGACCTGGTGGTGAGCCGCCTGAGCGCCGACGGCAGCGCGCTGCTGGCCAGCACTTACCTGGGCGGGTCGAAAAACGACGGGGTGGTGGACTACTCGCCTTCGGTCCCGCCCAATTACGGCGACGCTTTTCGCGGCGACGTGCTGCTCGACGGGGCGGGCAATGTGTACATCGCCTCGGCCACCAGTTCGGCCGACTTTCCGGGCCTCGGGCCGGGCTTCAATGCCACGTACCGCGGCGGAAATTCTGATGCGTTGGTGTGCAAGCTGACGCCGGGCCTGAACGCCGTGCTGTGGGCCAGCCTGCTCGGGGGCAATGGCACGGAGGCAGCTTATTCGGTGCAGCGCGACGCCCAGGGGCGGGTGTTTGTGTGCGGAGGCGCCGGCAACGACGGGGTAAATAATTTCCCAACCACGCCCGGCGCTTACCTCGCCACTGCGCCGGGCGGCAGCTCCGACGGCTTCGTGGCCCGCATCAGCGCCGATGGCCGCACGCTGGAACGCGCCACCTTCGTGGGCACCGGCGACTACGACCAGGCGTTTTTCTTGCAGCTCGACGCGGCGGGCAACGCGTACGTGCTCGGCCAAACGTTCGGCCAGATGCCCATCACGCCCGGCTTGTACGGCACGCCGGGCGGCCCGCAGTTCATCCAAAAGCTCGACCCCGACCTGAGCACCAGCCTCTACAGCACGGCGTTTGGCCGGCGCGGCGGCTCCCGCAACGGCCCCAACCTGGTGCCCACGGCCTTTTTGGTCGACGACTGCGAGCGGGTGTACGTGAGCGGCTGGGGCGGCGTCGACAACGACCAGGGCGGCAACTGGCTGGGCGGCACCACCACCGGCCTGCCCGTCACGGCCAACGCCGTGCAGCGCACCACCGACGGCAGCGACTTCTACCTGGCCCAATTCGGGGCCGGCATGGCCAGCCTCGAATACGCCACTTTCTTCGGCCAGAACGGCGGCGGGGCCGAGCACGTCGACGGCGGCACCTCGCGCTTCGACAAGCGCGGCGTGGTGTACCAGGCCGTGTGCGCCAGCTGCGGCGGCTCGCAGGGCTTCCCCATTCCGCCGGGCGCGGGCAGCTTCTCGACCCGCAACGGCAGCACGAACTGCAACAACGGGGCCTTCAAAATGAACTTCGAAATCATTCAGGCCGACCCCGGCCCCAGCCGCTACGTGTGCCTGGGGAACGGCCCCGTGGCCCTGGGCGGCACGCCGGCCGGCGGCGTGTGGACCGGGCCGGGGGTGGAGGCCGCGCCGGGCGGAAGCGGCTACCGCTTCGTGCCGGCCGCGGTGGGGCCGGGGCGCTACAGCATCAGCTACACGGTGGCGGCCACGGGCACCTGCCAGAGCACCCACGCCGTGCGCTACGTGGTGGCCCCGGAGGTGGTGCCGGTATTTGCGCCCGTGCCGCCGCAGTGCGTCACGCTGGCGCCGGTCACGCTGGTGGCCACGCCGGCCGGGGGCACGTTTAGCGGGCCCGGCGTGAGCGGCGGCCGCTTCGACCCGGTGGCCGCCGGGGTGGGCACCCACACCCTCACCTATGCCGTGGCCGACTCGCTGGGCTGCGGCACGGCCAGCCAGCAAGTGGTGGTGAGCCGGCCCACCGCCGTGGTGGCCGGCCCCGACACCGCCCTGTGCGCCGACTTGCGCCAGCCGTTCCAGCTGCGCGGCTACGCGCCGGCCGGCGGCACCTGGAGCGGCCCGGGCGTCACCGACAGCGGCTTTTTCACGCCCCCGAACACCAACAACCGGGGCGGCGTTTTCGTCCTCACCTACACCCTGAGCCAGGGCCCGTGCCAGACCGCGGCCACCCGCACGGTGGTGCTGGCCCCCACCTCGGCCCAGGACGTGGGCCTGAACCTGCCCGTGTGCGCCGCCGCCCCGCGCTACGCCGGCCTGGCGCCGTTCGACTGCCCGCTCGCGCCGGTGCTGCTGGCCCCCAAGGCCACCTACCGCTGGGATTTTGGCGATGGCAGCCCCGCCAGCACCGAGGCCACGCCCACGCACCGCTATTTGCAGCCCGGCTCCTACCGCATTCACCTCACGGCCCGCTACGGCAACTGCGAAGTGCTGACGGGATTTGCCCCGCTGGAAGTGGGCGACGTCTTCGTGCCGAACATCATCACGCCCAACGACGACGACCTGAACCAGACCTTCCAGCCCCGCTTCAGCTGCCGGCCGGCCTCGCTCGAAGTATTCTCGCGCTGGGGCCAGCGCGTGTACCAAACCGACGACTACCACAACACCTGGGACGCCAAAGGCCTGCCCGACGGCATCTACTACTACCTGCTGCGCGACGCCGACGACCGCCGCGCCAAAGGCTGGGTAGAAGTGCGCCGGTGAGGACGCCTGCGGCTTGATGACGATTTGCTTAATGAAAAATGAGGAATGAAGAATGAGCAATTTGTCATTGCGAAGCCGCAGGCCGTGGCACTCGAAGGAGCCGCGCCAAAGCGGCCCGCGTAGCTAATCCGTCCTGTAAAAGCGACCAACCTCCTAAAGTAACAAGCCCCGAGTCTGCCCAAAAAGAGGCCTTTTCCGGTCCCAGATACGGGCGTGTCACAATCCAAGGTTAGTCGCTGAGACCAGGACGGATTGCGTCGTCGTGCCTCCTCGCAATGACAATTCTTCATTCCTCATTCTTCATTCCTCATTAAGCAAAGCGTCATCAAGCTGCAGGCGTCCTCATTCGCTCAGAAACCCACCGCACATCCTCCCAGCCCGGCAGCAAATCGGGCCAGGTGGCGGCGGTGGCGCGGCGGTACTGCCAGAACAGATACGCCGTGCTGGCCGAATACGAGGCCGACATGCCCAGCGCCGCGCCCACCATGCCCAGGCGCGGCACCAGCAGCAGGCACGCGGGCACCGTCACGGCCAGGCCCAGCAGGGCGGCGTGGTTGTTCACGCGGTAGCGGGCCGTGCCGCCAAAATAGGTGCTCGCCTGCATGGCCGCGCCGTTGATGAGAATGCCCGGCGCCAGCGCCAGAATCACGCCGTGCGCCGCCCCAAACTCGGGCCCGAAAACGGCGGCCAGCCACGCGGCCGGCACGGCGGCCAGCCCCAGCACCGCCCCGGCCGTGGCCAGCAGCGTGAGCCGGCTGCCCCGCAGGGCCGCGTACGTCTGCCCCCGCTTGTCGGCGGCATTCACCAGGGCCACGTACTGAATAAGGGCCGTGCTGCGCGGAATCAGCCAAATGGCCTCGGCCAGCGCCACGCCCACCGAAAGAATGCCCAGCGCCCGCGCATCGGCCAGGTAAGCCACGGCGTAGTAGCCAAAGCGGTAGTTGGCAAAAGCCAGCAGGTTCGACAAATGCGCCCCCCGGCTGTGACGGGCCAGCTCGCGGCCCACCGCCCGGCGGCGGGCCGCCCCCCGGCGCCAGCCATCGGGCAAGCGCAGCAGCAGGGCCGTGCTGATGAGCCACGGCAGCCCATACGCCACGTAGTTGGCGTAGTAATACGCCGTTATCGTGGGCCAGCGCCAGGGGCCGAAGGCCAGCGCCAGCGCCCCGGCCAGCAGCGCGGCCTGCGCCGTAGTCAGCACGTTGTAGGCCCGCTCGCGCTGCCGGCCCAGCAGCAGAAACACGTTCACCGACAGCAGCACCTGCACCAGCGTCACGGCCCCCAAATGCCAGGCGTATTCCGGGTTGGCCGGCCGCAGCAGCCCCACGCCAATCGCGCCCAGCACGCTCACCACCCCGGCCCAGCCGTAGGCCGGCAGCAGCAGGTGCCACACGTTACGCCGCGGCACCAGGTATATCAGCGACGAGCCGCCCACCAGCCCCGCCAGCAGCACCAGCCCCGACATATC
>CAXTCS010000247.1:0-6790 GCA_964242365.1 uncultured Hymenobacter sp.
ACTTCATCCGCAGGTCGTCGCCGCCGTCGGTGTCGTCTTCGATGAGGAAGGGCGGGAGCTTGGCGGGGTTGAGAATCTCGACTTTTTCGGGGCGGATTTCGATGCCGCCGGTCGGGATTTTGTCGTTTTTGGAGTAGCGCTCGGCCACTTTGCCGGTCACACTCAGCACGAATTCGCGGCCGAGGTGGCGGGCGGCGGCGCGCACGTCGTCGGCCTCTACGCCTTCTTCGAGGGTGATTTGGGTGAGGCCGTACCGGTCGCGCAGGTCAATCCAGAGGATGGCGCCTTTGTCGCGGGTGCGCTGCACCCAGCCGCAAAGGGTGACGGTTTGGCCGATGTGTTCGGGGCGGAGCTCGCCGCAGGTGTGGGTACGTAGCATGGACCGCAGATTTAACGGATTTTAACGGATTAAAACGGATTATTGTGGTTCCGCTTTTTGTGCGAAGGTAGCTATTGGCCGGGCGGGGCAAAACCCAAACTTTGGTACGGAGTATGCAAAGGCGGCTGGCAACGCCGTTCCTTTGTCTTCTCAACCCCTTCACTAGTCCATGAAACTCCTCCCCTCTTTCGCGCTGGCGGCCGTCCTCTTGTTTGCCGGGGCTGCCCAGGCGCAAACCAAAATCAAAACCAAAAGCAAGTCGGACGCGTCGGGCACCGTGGTTAAGTCCAAGGGCTCGGCCGGGGCCGTGACGCTCGACGGGCCGATTAAGCGCGTCGAAACGCTGTCGGGCATCGACGTTTTTCCCAAGCCCAACTCGACCAGCGTTTTGCTGAGCTTCACCCAGCAGTTTACCAAGCCCGGCACGCTGGTGATGACCGATTATAAGAACAAAGTCATTTACCAAACCGAGCTGGACCCGGCCAACAACACCGGCGCGCCGGTCGATTTGGGCAAGATTCCGGCCGGCACGTATTTGGTCGAAGCCAAAACCGGCAATTACGTGTACTGGAAAAAGGTGCGAATTAAGTACCCGACCGTGCGCCGGTAGCTGAGGCAGCAATAGCCAGAACGTCATGCTGAGCTTGCCGAAGCATCCCGCGTGGGGTAGTAATTCTCTTGTTTCAACGGTTGAGTTACTATTGCACGCGAGATGCTTCGGCAAGCTCAGCATGACGTTCTTTTGTATCGTTCTAACTGTACCGCTCCCATTCCTTTCCCCATGAAAATCACCGCCTTTTTGCTGCTGTTGCTGGGCCTCACCGCTTTTTCGCCCAAGCCGAAGCTGACGAACGTTAAGCTTGCCTCGGGCCTCACGGTGGGCGTGCCGGCGGGCTTCGCGCCGCTGCCCGACGACGGCATCGCGGCGAAATACCCGGCGCCCCGCAAGCCGCTGGCGGTGTATTCCAACGCCAGCGGGCGCGTGGATTTTAGCGTGGCCGTGCGGCCCACCACGTTCGAGAGCTTTGACTACGCGGTGCTGCTCAAGATTTACAAGTCCAGCATTCAGCGGCTTTATACGAAGGTTGACTTTTTGAAGGAAGACATTCGCACCGTGAACGGGCGCGATTTTATCTATTTCGAGTTTGTGTCGACGGTGGCGGACGCGCGGCGCAACAGCCAGCTGGCGCCCATCAGGCGCTACCAGACCGTGCAGTATGCTATTGAGCAGCAGCAGCTTTACGTGTTTACGTTTGTGGCCCCGGCCGAGGAGCAGGCGCAGTGGCAGCCCACGGCCCAGGCCGTGATGGGCGCGGTGGCGCTGAAGTAAGCGGCATGGACGACGATTTTTTTATGCGGCACGCCGTGGCCGAAGCCGAAAAGGCCTTGGGCGCCGATGAAATTCCCATCGGGGCCGTCGTGGTTTTCGGGCAGCAAATAATCGGCCGGGGCTACAACCAGACCGAGCAGCTGCGCGACGTGACGGCCCACGCCGAAATGCTGGCCCTGACGGCGGCGGCCAACCATTTGGGCAATAAGTACCTGGCCGACTGCACGCTCTACGTCACCATTGAGCCGTGCGTGATGTGCGCCGGGGCCAGCTACTGGGCCCAATTGAAGGCGGTGGTTTTTGGGGCCGACGAGCCCAAAGTGGGGTTTCGGCGGCACGGGCAGCTGCTGCACCCGCGCACGCAGCTGCGCGGCGGGGTGCGGGCCGCGGAGTGCGCGGCGCTGATGCGGACGTTTTTCAATTTAAAGCGTAAATAATCTACTTTTGGTACTAGATGGGCGGCTGCCTCAACCATCCGCAAAACCCGTCGTTTTAACAGTACCCCATTTCTCTCTCCATCACCCAAACCCTTTTTCAGTTATGGCTTTCGAACTTCCCAAACTCCCCTACGCCTACGACGCGCTGGAACCCACGTTTGACGCGCAAACGATGGAAATCCACCACACCAAGCACCACCAGGCCTACGTTACGAACCTGAACGCGGCCATCGCCGGCACCGAGATGGAGCGCCAGTCCATCGAGGAAATCCTGCACAACATCGCCAAGGCGCCCGCGGCCGTGCGCAACAACGGCGGCGGCCACTACAACCACTCGCTTTGGTGGACCATCCTTTCGCCCAACGGCGGCGGGCAGCCCACGGGCGCCGTCGGCGAAGCCATCACGGCGACTTTTGGCAGCTACGACAAGTTCAAAGAAGAATTTACCAAAGCCGCCACCACGCGCTTCGGCTCGGGCTGGGCGTGGCTGTGCAAGCAGGCCGACGGCTCGGTGCAAATCTGCTCGACGCCGAACCAGGACAACCCGCTGATGCCCGAATCGGGCTGCAAGGGCCTGCCCGTGCTCGGCCTCGACGTGTGGGAGCACGCTTATTACCTCAAGTACCAGAACCGCCGGCCCGACTACATCGCCGCGTTCTTCAACCTCATCAACTGGGACGAGGTGAACCGCCGGTTTGCGGCGGCCGTGCCGGCTTAAGTCGTTTCAGAGCAGATTAGTTGGCTGTTTTTAGTTGTCCGTTGTCAGTTTGGAATGTTATGAAACTGACAACGGACACCCAAAAACAGCCAACTATTTTACCTCAATCAAAAAGCCCGTTCCACTTGGTGGGCGGGCTTTTTGGTTTTTGACAGGACCCGAAATACGCCCTAAACCCGGCAACCTAATAAGGATAACGCGGGCAGTTGAAACAATTCGTGTACGTACTTGCTTTTCAGCCGCGTTTCATTCACTCCGCTCGCGCGTTGCGCACCGCGACTACATTTCAACCTATGTCACAGAAAGCATTTGAGCCCGCCCAACTGGGCGCCCTCACCCTCACCAACCACCTTGTGATGGCCCCCATGACGCGCAGCCGCGCTCTGGGCAACGTGCCCAACGAGCTGATGGCCGAATACTACCGCCAGCGCGCCACGGCCGGCCTCATCATCACGGAAGGCACTTCGCCGGCCGCCGATGGCCTGGGCTACGCCCGCATTCCCGGCTTGTTCAACCAGGAGCAGGCCACCAACTGGCAGCGCGTGACGGAAACCGTGCACCACCACGGCGGCCACATTTTCGTGCAGCTCATGCACGCCGGCCGCGTTTTTCATGCCCTCAACCTGCCCGAGGGCGCCGAGGGCGTGGCCCCGTCGGCCATTGCCGCTACTGGCGACATGTGGACCGACCAGGAGCAAATGAAAGCCAACGGCACGCCCCGCGCCCTGCGCACCGAGGAGCTGGCCCGCGTGCGCGACGAGTACGTGCACAGCGCCAAGCTGGCCCTGGAAGCCGGTTTCGACGGCGTGGAGCTGCACGGGGCCAACGGCTACCTGCTCGAGCAATTCCTGAACCCGGCCTCTAACCAGCGCACCGACGAGTACGGCGGCAGCGTGGAGAACCGCGCCCGCTTCGTGCTCGAAGTGACCCGCGCCGTGGCCGAGGCCATCGGGGCTGAGCGCACGGGCATCCGCCTCTCGCCCTGGGGCGTGTTCAACGACCAGCCGAACTACCCCGAGATTGACGAACTGTATACCTACCTGGCCGAGGAGCTGCAAAAAATCGGCGTGGTGTACCTGCACCTGGTCGACCACGAAAGCATGGGCGCGCCGGCCTTGCCCGCCGAGACGGTGACCACCATCCGCCGGATATTCACCAACACGCTCATCCTCAGCGGCGGCTACAACACCGTGGCCGGCATTGAGGAAGCGCTGGAAAGCGGCCGCGCCGACCTCGTGGCCATTGGCCGCCCCTTCATCTCCAACCCCGACCTGGTGGAGCGCCTGAAAGCCGGCCTCCCGCTGGCCGAAGCCGACCAGGCCACGTTCTACGCGCCCGGCCCCAACGGCTTTGCCGACGGCTACACCGATTACCCGGCGGCCGATGGCCAGCCGGCCGGTTCGTTCTCGCCCACTTACGAGGCGTAGTTTGCAGCCGGGCCGGCAAGCGTGCGCGTGGGCCCGGCCCCAAAAAATCCCTGGCCAGCATTGGCCAGGGATTTTTTTATTTCCGCTAGCCAATAGCCAGACAAGTCCCAAACGCGGGCAGATTGAATCAAACTCCCGCCGAAAACAGCGGCACGCGGCACACCCCACGCCGGCCCCTTACCGGTTGGCGCCGCCGCAAGCTCAGCCGCACGTTCTTGCCACCGCTGGCCAGAAGGCTTGTATCTTTAACGGCTAAATCCGCCTTCCATTTTTAACCCAACCCCGCATGAATACCAAGTTGCGCCTCATCGCGATGAGTTTCTTACAATTCTTTATCTGGGGTTCGTGGTTGATAACGATTGGGGCGTATTGGTTTCAGACCAAGCACTGGTCGGGCGCGCAGTTTGGCGCTATCTTCTCGACCATGGGCATTGCGTCCATCTTCATGCCCTCGCTCATGGGCATTGTGGCCGACAAGTGGGTGAACGCCGAAAAGCTGTACGGCGCCCTGCACATCCTGGGGGGCCTCGTGCTGTGCACGGTTCCGCTGGTCGACAATCCTTCGACCATGTTTTGGGTGATGCTGCTGAACATGATTTTCTACATGCCGACGCTGGCCCTGTCCATTGCCGTGGCCTATTCGGTGCTCAAAAAAGAAGGACGGGACGTGCTGAAAGACTACCCGCCCATCCGGGTGTGGGGAACGGTGGGGTTTATTGTCGCGCTTTGGACCGTCAGCCTGTTGCACATCGAAACGTCTGCCAAGCAATTTTACGTGGCGGGGGGCGCCGCTTTCCTGTTGGGCCTGTACTCTTTCACCCTGCCCAAGTGCCCGCCCCAGGTGGGCGCCAGCCAAAGCAAAACGGTGGTCGATGCCCTGGGGCTCAAGTCGTTCACCCTGTTCAAAAACCCGAAAATGGCGGCGTTTTTCTTTTTTGCGCTGCTGTTGGGGGCGGCCCTGCAATTGACCAATGCGTACGGCGACACGTTTCTCCACGATTTTGCCACCGCCCCCGCCTACCAAGACGCGATTGCCGTGAAGTACCCGGCCATCATCATGTCCATCTCCCAGATTTCGGAAACCTTGTTCATTTTGGCCATTCCGTTTTTTCTCAAGCGCTTTGGCATCAAGCAGGTTATGCTGTTCAGCATGCTGGCCTGGGTGCTGCGGTTTGGCCTTTTTGCCTACGGCAACCCCGGTTCGGGCCTGTGGATGATTGTCCTCTCGTGCATCGTGTACGGCATGGCCTTCGACTTTTTCAACATTTCCGGCTCCTTGTTCGTCGAAACCCAGACCGAGCCCGCCATCCGGGCCAGCGCCCAGGGCTTGTTTATGATGATGACCAACGGCTTTGGCGCCGTTCTGGGCAGCTCGCTGAGCGGCCTCATCATCCAGAAGTACTACACCTACGCCGACAACACCAAGGACTGGCACGGCATCTGGCTGGCGTTTGCCGCGTACGCCCTGGTGATAGCCGCGCTGTTTGTTGTTATTTTCAAGCACAAGCATACGCCACAACTGGCAGCCGCGGCCTACCCCGACCCGCTGCTCTCGGTAGAGCAAGCCTAGCTACTAGTTAAAGGATGACGCTCAATTCCTTACGGCCAACAACTTGTTCATCAGAAGGGTCGCGCTCCGCGGCTTTGTCAATTTTAGCGGCATCGCGCCATGCAGGTAAGCGGCAGTGACGAGCTGGCCCCGATGCGCCGCGCCGATTTGGCAAAATAGGGGTTTAACGCATTGATTTGCGACGCCCTGGCGTCGTACCTTTCGGCCACCCTAGCGGGCTTACTGTCCGGGCCGTGAGGCTTTTTGGGGCTTGAAAGCAAACTACATGATAGCTTCTTTGCTGCCGGCGGCTACCCCCGACCTTTCGCAGAGCTTCGAAAAAGACGGCTATTTCCAGCCCTCGTCCTGGTTTTACGCGGCCTTTGGGGTGTTGCCGCGCCGCGAAACCTACCAGCTGGCCGAACCCGAAGCGCGGCAACAGGTGCTGGCTGCCCTGGCCCAAACCCACGACCTGGAGCACGCCACCGTGGCCCATGCGGTGTACCTCGAAAAAACAGGCAAAGAACCGGAAATCGGCTGCTACGCGCTCAACCTCGCCCCGCACCTGCTGCTCTGCTTCAGCGACCGGGGCTCGTACGGCGACCGCACCGCCCAGGTGCTGTACTCGCCCCAGACGGAGGCCGCGGCCCTGGAGGGGCTGCGGAAATTAGTGGCCGCCCACCTCGAAACCGGCCAGCTCGAGCACCAGCGCCTTCAGGTATTGCGCCTGGTTTTCGGCGACCTGGAGTTTACGCCGCTGCCCATCAAAATTCCGCCGGTAGACCTGGCCACGCACTACAACGACGACCTGCTGCCCGCGCACGAAACCATTCTCAAGCACTTGCAGCAGCCCGAAGAAAAGGGCATCGTCATCTTGCACGGCGCGCCCGGCACGGGCAAAACCAGCTACATCCGCCACCTCTGCGGCCTCACCGACAAGCCCAAGCTGT
>CAXTCS010000248.1:0-6760 GCA_964242365.1 uncultured Hymenobacter sp.
TGCACCATCAGGCGGTGGCCTTTTTTGAAGGTGTGGAGCACGTCGGGCAGCTCGTATTTCACTTCGGTGGGCTCGTTGGGTTTGAAGGCTTCGGGCTTGGTGAAGCTGTTGCGGAAGCGGCCGCGCATCACTTCGGCGCGCACCAGGCGCTGGTAGCCGGCCATTTGCAGGTTTTTTGGGTTGGGCACGGGGGCCGGCGCATCGGTGGGCAGCACGTCGATGACTTTCACGATGAAGTCGGCGTCGGTGCCGGAGGTGCTCACGAACAGGTCGGCGGTGAGGGGGCCGGCCAGGGTGAGGTCGTCGGGGAGGGGCTCGGTTTGGAAGGTGAGCACGTCGGGGCGCTGGGCGGCGAAGCGCTGGTCCTCAATCATGTACTCGTTGTTGCGGCTGGCGTGCACGCCGTCGGTGTAGGGCACGGGGTTGGCGGGGTCGCTGAGGTATTCGTTGGGCTTTTGGCCGGCGGTGGGGGCCGTGAAGGCGAGGCGGCCGGTTTCCTGAAAGTACAGCGTGCGCGTTTCGGTGGCGGCGGGCGGCCAGGCGGGGTAGGTTTTCCACTCGTTGGTGCCGGTGTTGAACACGGTGGCTTCGGCGGGGTTGAAGGGGCCTTTGTCTTTCAGGTAGAAGTTGAAAAACGGGGTTTCCAGCGTTTCGCGGTAGGTTTGGGCGGTGTTGGCGCCGAAGGTGAGGGGCCCAAAAGTGCTCCAATCGGGGCGGGCCCAGGCGCCGTGGGTCCAGGGGCCCATCACGAGGCGGTTGGTGGCGCCGGGGTTTTGCTTTTCGATGGCTTTGTAGGTGTTCAGGGCACCGTAAAGGTCTTCGGCATCAAACCAGCCGCCGACGACCAGCACGGCGGGCTTTATATTGGTGAGGGCAGTGCGGATGTTGCGGGCCTGCCAGTAGGCGTCGTAGGTTTCGTGCTGCTGGTACTCGTTCCAGATGCGGGCGCGGTTGTTGAAATACTTCGGCCCGTTGGCGTTTTTGATGGGGCCGAGGTCGAGGAAAAACTGGTAAGCATCCTTGGGTTCGAACTTGAACAATTCCTTGTATTCGGCCACGGGCTTGGGGCGCGGCACGTCGAAATAGTTGGTGAACTCAAAGTTGTCGAGCAGGTAAAACGCGCCTTTGTGCCGGGCGTCGTCGCCGATAAACTCGTCGGTGACCGGGGCTTGGGGCGACACCGCTTTCAGGGCCGGGTGGGCGTTGGGCAGGGCCGCCGAGGCGTAGAAGCCGGGGTAGGAAATGCCCATCATGCCGACCCGGCCGTTGTTGTTCGGGATGTTTTTCAGCAGCCACTCGATGGTGTCGAACGTGTCGGTGCTTTCGTCGTGGGGGGCGGGATGGCCGGCGGTGGCCGTTGCGCCCGTGGGCAGGGCCGGCGTCATTTCCTCAAATTTGCCCTCGCTCAGGTAGCGTCCGCGCACGTCCTGGTACACGAAAATGTACTTTTCCCGCGACAGCTCCCGGCTGGGGCCCGGCCCGCGCGTGCGGTATTTCTGCTCGCCGTACGGGCCGGCCGAGTAGGGCGTGCGCGTCATCAGAATGGGGTAGGGCGCGGCGGGCGCGGCATCTTTGGGCACGTAAACCACGGTGTAGAGCTTCACGCCGTCGCGCATCGCAACCTGGCGGTCGAGCTTGGTGTAGTTCTGCCGGACGAAGACGGAGTCCTGAGCGCGGGACTGGGAAAAGGCCGTTGGCGCGGTGAGGAACGTGGTGGCCAAAACGGCAGCGATGCGGCAAAATCGAGTCATGTGGAACGGGATGAGAGTGGCGGGACTGGTGGCAAATAACGGCAGCTGAGCAAGAACGTAAAAGAACGTCATGCAGAGCGCAGCGAAGCATCTTTACCGCTTCGTCGAACGGTTCAAACGAAGCGGTAAAGATGCTTCGCTGCGCTCTGCATGACCGTTCTTTTGTGACTGTCGCGCTTTGCCACTGGCTTCACGGCTCTCATTCAGCGGAGCAGATGCACGGTGGTGTCCAGGCGTTGGGTGATGAGCAGGGCGCGGCATTGCTGGCGCAGGCTGGCCTGCTGCTGGCGCTGCTCGTCTTTCTGAAACAGGCGCACTTTGTACTTCTGGCCGGGCGCGGGGCGGCTCAGGTTCACGTAGGTGAGCTTGCGGTTGCCTTTGCCGGTGCTCACCGGCTCGTCGTGTTGGATGCGCCCGACGCGCTTGGTGTTGTTGCCGAAGAGGGCCTGCAAGGGCTTGAGGCCGATGAAGAGGTTGGTGCGGCCGTCGAGGCCGTAGGTGCCGCTCACTTCCAGGTTGCTCAGGTTGCTGTTCAGGCGCAGGCCGGGGATGAGCAGCTGGCCGTGGTCCAGCATAAACTCGCTGCTGAAGGGCTCGAAATACAAGTGGCCGGTGCGCTCGGCCTTCATAAACCTGAGGGCCTCGGCCAGGGCTTCGATGTTGAGCAGCTCGAGGTGGCGGAAATCGGTTTTCAGGTAGCCGGCCGTTTCCTGAAGGCGGGGCAGGAAAGTCGAGTCGAGGTCGGTGCGCACGTCCATCACCCCGCGCAGGGTGCCCCGGATGTTGTCGCCGCTCAGCACGTTGAGGCCCATGGCCGAGGTGGCGGTGAACAGCGCCGCCAGCTCCACGTCGTTGAGCCGGAGCTGGGCGCGGGTGGGGTGGTGGCCGCGGTTGGCGGTGCTCAGCATGCGGCCGCGCAGGCTGATGTGGCCCTGGAGGGCATCGACCGAGCAGCTATCGAGCCGGGCCTCGCCGTCGAGCAGGTGCGATATCAGCCGGAACCGCCGGCCGCCGATGGCGCCGTAGTGCACCTGGTCGGCCTCCACCCGCAGCACGGCGCTCAGCACGCCGTTGGTCAGCATCGAGCGGTCGGCCGGCGAGCGCAGGCGCAGGGCGCGGCGGGTGGCGCGGCGCTGGGTGCGGGCCAGGGTTTGGGCCGTGGGCACCGAGTCGGTGGCGGTGGTGAGGCTGGCAATCAGGGCCAGCAGGCGCTGCACGTCGAGGGTGGCGTAGCGCAGCGTCACGTCGGCGTCGGCGGCGGCGAGGCGCAGGCTGTCTACCTGGGCCGTGGCCGACGCTTCGCCCTGGCCGCCCTCGGGCGTGGTGAAGCGCAGGAAGGGCATGCGCAGCAGGGTGCTGGTTTTTTCGAGCCGCAGGCTCACTTTGTCCAGTTTTTCGTTTTCGGGCAGTTGCACGTGGTCGATGTTGATGTTGACCTGCCCGTTGGCGGCCAGCAGCAAATCGCGCAGGGCCGGCACAGCGGCGCCTTTGCCCCTGACGGGGCGCACCGCCGGGCGGGCCAGGCGGGCCATAAATTGCCGGTAGTTGAGGGTGGCAAAGCGCACATCGAGCCGGTACTGCACGAGCGCCACGGGGTTGTCGGAAGTGGTGGGCCACGCCGCGCTGCCGTGCACGTCGCCGCCCCACACCCGGCCGGCCAGGTTGAGCAGCTGCACCTGGTGGCCGTCGTGGCGCACGTTCACGGCCAGGTTGCTGAGGGTGTCGGTGGCCAGCAGCAGGCGCTGGCAGCGCAGGTTCACGTTCAGCAACAGGCCCGGCGGAATCAGCTCGCTGCCCAGCGTGGCGGCGAGCTGGGCCTTGTCGCGGGGCACTCTGGCGGGCCGGGGCCGGCGGGCCGCCAAAAAGCCCGGCCCGGCCGAGCGCGGCACCGGCCGCATGAGGTAGCGCAGGCGGTCGATGCGCAGCTCATCGACCGCAAAATTGCCGGCGATGCTGGCCGTGGCGTGCTGGCTGGTCAGGTAATCAAACAAATACGTGGTGGTGGCCGAGGCCCGAAAACGCATGCCATTCAGCACCCCCGAGGCGTTGGAGAGACGACAAAGGCTGTCGCGCAGCCCCACTTGCACGTCGAGGCCTGAGATGTCGGCCCCGCGCAAAGGCAGCACGAAGGAGGCGTTGCGCAGGGTCAGATTGCCGCGCAGGGACAGGTTTTTTTGCGGGGGCGCGGGGTCGGCGCGGCTGGCCGGCGCGGGCAGCAGGCCCCGCAGCTGCACGTCGAGGTCGGCGATGCCGTGGCGGGCCCGCCAGCGGCCGGGCGACACCACGGCGGCCAGCTCGGGCAGCTCGGTACGACCCCGAAAACGCCCATTTACGAAGGGCCGGGTGAAATCGCGCAGGGTGAGGGCCACGTCGAGCCGGCCGGCCGAGGAGTAAATGCGGCAGCGCCGCAGCGTGAGTACCGTCGATTTGGGGTTGTGGGCCGGGCCGTTGTCGAAGGTGCCCTGCAAGTCCCAGTGCCTGATGCGGCGGGCCGGGTCGGGCCAGGCCAGGCTGGCCCCGCGCAGCCCAAAGGTGAGCACGTTGCGGGGGCTGACGGTGGGGCCGCTCAGCCCCGTGATGGTGTATTGAATGCGGGCCTCGCTGGGGCTGGTGGCGCCGGCCAGGTAAGATTCGAGGCGCGGGGGCAGGGCGGCGCGCAGCACCTGCATCAGGGGCTGGTCGCCCACAAATTGGAGTTTCAGCAGGGTGCCCACCGGCTGTTGCGGGTCCACGGTGTGGGTGCCGCTCACCCGGATGGTGTCGCCGTTGAGGGTGGCGCGGGTGTTCCAAAGCAGCCCCTGGCGTTCCTTAAACTTGTAGCGGTAATGCACCCAGGCCCGCACCGGGGCCCGCTCAAACAAGGTGCCGGCCTTGGTGCGGAGGTAGCCCAGCTGGCCGTCGAGGGTGCCGGCCACGCGCAGCACGCCGCCCCGCAGCCGGGCCGTGAGCCGGGCTTGCCGCACCGCCGCCCCAAACGCGCTGCCCGAAAAGGCGTTGTGCGAGCTCATGCGGAAGTTGTTGACGAGCAGCTCGTCGAGCTCCAAATTGAGGGCGGGCACCGCGCCGGTGCCCTTGCGGCGCTTGCCGCGCAGCCCCCAGGTGCGGCCCCGCGCATCGACCCGCTCGCGAAAATCGACGTCGGTGACCACGAGGCGCGTGGCCTGCACCCGGCCGCGCAGCAGGCTCAGCAGCTCCAGGCGCAGGTCGGCGCGGCCGATGCGCAGCACCGGCACGTGCTGCTGGTAGGCGGTGTCGGTCAGGCCGAGGTGTTGGAGGGAAGCGGTGAGGTGCGGAAAATCCCGCCACGGCGAGAGGGTAACTTCGAAAGGCTCCAGCACCAGCTCGGAATTGTGCGTGAGCGCCTGCCGCACTTGCTGCGCCACCAGGCGCCGGCCGTAATCGCTGCCCAGCAGCCACGCCGCCACCCCCAACCCCAGCACGCCCAGCAGCACCACCGATGCCAATACTCGTCGCAGGGGGAAGGATTTCATAAGGGAGGGCCGCGATTGCCGGGTCAGCAGCAAAATGCCGCCACGTCAGGGTTGAGCCCGAACAGCCGCAAATACGTGAAAAGTTTGGCCGGGAGTAGGCGGTGCCTCCGACTTTATTCCTCTTCGACGGCTACCTCGTCGGCGTGCGTGGTGGCCTCGTACACATCGGCGTATTTGAAGTCCTCGAGCCAGTTGGCCGAACTCACGACATCAAAAACAACCGAATTCCCTTCTTTCACCCCGGCTTTTAATTGCCAGATAATTGATTTTGCTTCTTCGAAATTAAGCCCGGCTAATTGCGTCGAAAATAACCGGTTTATTAAAGCGCTATCGGGCAGGCCCTGGGCCAGTAGCCGCAGCAGCGGCGCTTCGGGCGCATCGGCAAAAACGGCCGCGTCTTCCGCGTTTTCAGCCGTGCATTTCACCTGAAACTGCACCGCCTGCGTGCGCGGGAAGGTGCCGTTGTAGGCATCGTGCAGGAGCTGCGTGCCTTGGTAAAAGCCTTTGTGGAGCGGCAATTCGGGGTTTTCTTCCCACAGTTTTTCCGTGAGCATCTGGTGCGCCAGGTTTTCAATCTGGCCCGCGTTTAGCTGCTCGGGAAATAAATAGCCCAGCACGATTTCGGCCGCTTCGCGGGGCTCCAAATCGGTGAACGACATGAGGCACATATCTTTTAATTCGGCCTCTTTTATTTCATCCGGATTGTCATAATTCATCTTTTTAAGCAGCTCTTTGTAATCGGAATTCTGCCAGGAATCCGGCAGCTCGGATAACGTAGCAAAAGACAAACGCTCGACGGTGAATTTGGCGGTGGGTAACGACATCTGAAGGAAAAGTTAAGTGTTGGCGGAAGGCCGGCGCATGGCAACGCCGGTACTGTCCAGGTTTACGGGCATCGCCGGCGAATAGCTGGAAAACTACCGGCGTAATGTAGAGACGCATATTTGCGTCTCTACATTACCCTGCCAGGGGCAGCGTGAACAGGAAACGGCTGCCGGCTCCCGGCTGGCTCTCGACCCACAGCAGGCCGCCCTGCGCGCCGATAAACTCGCGCGAAATGCTCAGTCCCAGGCCCGAGCTGCCCGATTGGGTGGCTTGGCCCGGCACGCCCGCAAACCGCTCGAAAATGCGCTTGTGGTGCGCCGGCGCGATGCCGGGGCCGCGGTCTTCCACGCACACGCGCACCATTTCGCCCCACTGCACCGCCCGGATGACCAGCGGCGCGCCGCTGGGCGAGTAGCGGATGGCATTCGAGAGCAGGTTGATGAGCACCCAGGTGGTTTTTTCGACGTCGCCGTACACGTCGGGCAGCGAGTCGGGCACCTGGGTGTCGAGCCGGAGCTGCTTGTCGTCGAGCTGCGGGCGCACGGTTTGGATGGCGTAGCCCACGACGTCGGCCAGCCGCATGCACCGCACGTCGAGCTTGATGCCCGCGCCCGCGTCGAGGCGCGACACGTCGATGAGCTGGCCCACCATGCTCAGCAGGCGCTGGGTTTCTTCGCCGATGCCGGCGGCCAG
>CAXTCS010000249.1:0-6740 GCA_964242365.1 uncultured Hymenobacter sp.
GTGCGGTCGGCCTGGTACTCCACGTCGCTCAGCTTCATGCGCAGGCGCAGCTCGCTCACCACGGCGCGGGCCCGGAACATGGTGCCGGTTTCGAGGTCGCGCACGGCCTGCCAGCGCTCCTCGTCGTCGGGGGTGGCGATGCGCAGAATGTTGCGGATTTCCTTCGAGTCGGTGGCGACTTTCTTCTTGCGCATTTGCAGGCGCACCAGCTCGCCCTTGAGCGAGACGTGGCCCAGGTGCCAGCCGCTGCCGGCGGCGTCGACCACCACGGCGTCGCCCGTGACAAGCGGCAGGCGCTGGTCGTTGCGCATGAACTCTTTGCGGCCGCCCTTGAAACGGACTTCCACCATGTCGAACCCGGCAAACGAGTCGGGCACTTCCACGTCCTGGAGCCAGTCGAACACGTTCATGCGGTTGCAGCCGCCGGAGCTACAGCCCCCTTTCGAGCCGCAGCCCCCTACTTTGGTGGTGCCGCAGCCCCCACCCGTTGAACAACTTGAACAAGCCATTTGGCTGATAGATATATAAGTGAAGCGGCGCTTTGTCCGGGCCGCCGGAAAGTCGGAATCTAGCAAAGATAACCCGTTTGGCAGGGCGAAAGGTTTGGGCCGAAAAACTGTCCCTGCGAAGGTTTTAGTATATTTGAACAACCCCCAACCCCAACTGCCCATGCGCCTCGCCGACATGCCCCCCGAACTGCGCCTGCTCCGTGGCAAGGTATTTACCCGGCTCACCGACGACGAATTCTTTGCCCTCTGCCAGGACAATTCCGACTGGCACTACGAGCGCAATGCCCAACACGAAATACTAGTTATGCCCCCCGTCGGTTCCGATTCGAGCAGAAACAACAACGAAGTTTCCGGACAGCTCTGGCTCTGGAACCGGCAGGCGCAACTGGGTCAGTCGTTCGATTCGTCGGCCGGCTTCCTGCTGCCCGACGGCTCGGTGCGCTCGCCCGACGCGGCGTGGCTGCCCCAGGCGGCGTGGGCGGCCCTCACGGCCGGGCAGCGCCGCCGGTTTCCGCCGGTGTGCCCCGCGTTCGTGGTCGAGGTGAAGTCGCCGTCCGACGGCCTGCGCTACCTGCAAGCCAAAATGGAGGACTACCTGCGCAACGGCGTGCAGCTGGGCTTTTTGCTCGACATCGAAACCGAAACCGCCTACGTGTACCGGCCCGGCCAGCCGGTGGAAACCGTGCCGCATTTCGACCAGGCGCTCGATGGCGGGGCGGTGCTGCCAGGCTTCGCGCTGGACCTGCGCCCGCTGCGGCGGGCGGAGTAGCTGCGCGACGGACGCGCCCGACAATCAGACCCAACAAAAACGCCCCGGCCTGTCAGGCCGGGGCGTTTTTGTGGCCGGGCAACGGGGGGTTAGGCCTTGGCGGCGGCTTTGGGGGCCGGCTCGGGGGCGGTGGCGGCGATGACGTCGAAGCCGAAGTCGCCGAGCCTGGCGGGGTTGGCGGCGTAGAGGGCCAGGAGCAGGTCGCGCGAGCGGCGGTCGAGGTCGGTGAAGGCGGCCAGGTGCGGGTCGCGCTGGCCGTAGAGCATTTTCAGCTCCTTTTCCAAGGCTTCGATGCGGGCTTGGGTGGCGAGGGCGGTATCTACCTCGGGGCCCAGCTCGGCCCAGGTGGGCGAATCGAGGATGACCAAAGGCGACTTGGCGCCAAGTTTCTGGTGCTCGGCGTAGACGAGGCCGGTGAGCTTCATCAGCTCGCCGGGGTTTTCGGGGATAATAACGCGCGGTTTGCGGGCCATGGTAGAAGGAGGCTCAAGGGAGTGTGAAACTCAAGCGGCTAAATGTAGGCGCTTTTTCCGCATTCTACGGCCCAGCTCACGCTTGCCTCGCCAGCACGGCCGGGTGGGCGCCTCAACCCGACAGCGGCTTCTTTGCCCGGTGCTTCAGCGCCGGGAGCCGAAATCCGGCGTCTTTGGTGGGGGCTTCAGCCCTGGCTGGCGGCCGCAACGACCGGGGCTAAAGCCCCCGGCTAGCTCGCTGCTGCCCCAGTCCCGGCGCTGAAGCGCCGGGCAAAACCACACCTGCGTTTTGGGGCGAAAGCCTGGCCGGCGCGGCAGACTACCAAAACCGAACCCCGGAACGCAAAACCTGAACTCAGGTTTGGCAACTTCGAGCAACAGGGCGCCAGACCTGGGCTCAGGTTTGACAAATTCAAACAGCAGCGCACTAAATCCGAGCTCAGGTTTGGCAAACCTGAACTCGGGAATGGCAAACCTGGGCTCGGGAATGGTAAACCTGAGTCCAGGTTTGGCAAACCTGAACTCGGGAATGGCAAACCTGAGCTCAGGTTTGCCAAACTTGAGCCTGGGAAGGATAAACCTGAGTTCAGGTTTGCCAAACTTGAGCCCCAGCATGGCAAACCTGGGCTCGGGTTTGCCATGCTGGGGCTCGGGGTTGGTGGTAGTGAGGGGGCGGACGGCACCCAGCGCTTACTCGCCGGGCTTGAGCACGACCTTCACGCAGTTGTCTTTCTTGTGGCGGAAGATGTCGTAGCCGTGGGGGGCCTGCGAGAGGGGCAGGCGGTGCGAGATGATGTCGTCGAGGCGCACGTCGCCGTTGGCCACGTGTTGCAGCAGCTTGTCGATGTGCTTGTGGGCCGGGGCCTGGCCGCCCTGCATGATGATGCCTTTGTCGAAAAACTGGTGGATGGGGAAGTTGTCGAACGGCGAGGAGTAGACGCCCAGCACCGACACGAAGCCGCCGCGGCGCACGGCGCTCATGCAGGCCAGCAGCACTTTGTCGGAGCCCTTTTCGACGTTCGCCACGGCCTTGGCGCGGTCGAGCAGGTTGCGGTCGGGCTCGAAGCCCACGGCTTCGACGCACACGTCGGCGCCGTGGCCGTGGCTCAGGCTCCGGATTTCGTCGACCACCTGCTGGTGGCTTTCCCAGAGAATGGTTTCGGCGTTGCTGGTTTGCCGGGCTTTGTCGAGGCGGTACTGCTGGGTGTCGACGATGACGACGCGGCTGGCCCCGCGCAGCCAGGCCGATTTGGCGGCCATGATGCCCACCGGGCCGGCCCCGAAAATGGCCACTATTTCGCCCCCCTTCACCCCCGCCCAGTCGATGCCCGAGTAGCCGGTGGGGAAGATGTCGGTGAGGAAGAGCACCTGTTCGTCGGTGAGGTTGTCGGGCACTTTGCGGGGGCCGTAGTCGGCGTAGGGCACGCGCACGTACTCGGCCTGGCCGCCGTCGTAGCCGCCGTAGAGGTCGGTGTAGCCGAAGAGGGCGCCGCCTTTTTCGGTCATCAGGCCGCCTTCGGGGCCGTAGTGCTCGGGGTTGGAGTTTTCGCAGTGGCCGGGCAGGTCGTGGTTGCAAAACAGGCAGTGGCCGCAGGCAATGGGGAAGGGCACCACCACGCGGTCGCCGCGCTTGAGGTTGCCCACGCCGCGGCCCACTTCCTCGACGATGCCCATGAACTCGTGGCCGAGCGTCATGGGCCGGGGCTGCGGAATGCTGCCGTTGTAGATGTGCAAATCGGACCCGCAAATGGCCGTGCTGGTGACGCGGATGATGGCGTCGCGCGCGTCCTGAATTTCGGGGTCGTCGACGGTGTCTACCCGAACGTCGCGCGGGCCGTGAATGCGGAGAGCTTTCATGAAAAAGGGGTTAGAAATGGGGAAAGAAAGAACTCCCTGCCTAACGCCCGGCTTTTCGCGCGGGTTGCGACGGCTCAGCCCCGCCCGCCGGTAGCCTCAACCGTATACCCCCGTTTTACAGCTGATAAACTGCGACTCCCGCCGCCGTAAAAATATACGCGTAGCCCTCCCCTACCAGCACCTGGCGCACGGCGCCGGGGTCGAGGCCGGTGGGCAGGGCCACGCGGCGCTCGGTGAGGCGGTAGAGGTGAAAAAAATGCACGGCCCCGGCGTCGAGGTAATACAGCTCATCGCCCCGAAACCCCACCGTACTCAGGCCCACGAAGGGCAGCTTCTGGCGGTAGTTGCCCAGGTTGTCGAACACGTACACGCCGGTGCTGCGGTCGACGAGGTAGGTGTTGTTCTGGTACTGGCGCAGGAAGCGGAAATCGGGTCGCGAGCGGCCGATAATCAGGTCGAGCGGCGTGTTTTGCACCAGGCGCAGGGTGTTGGGGTCGAACTCGCGCAGCACGAGGTTGCTTTCGTCGAGCAGCCAGATGAAGTTGTCGGGGGCCAGGGTGGCCAGGCGCACGGTGCCGTCGAGGTAGTCGGCGAGGCGCACTTCGGTGATGAGCGCCAGGAAGCGGTCGAGCAGCACGAGCTGCTGGCGGTCGTCGTTGAAGACCAGCGTGGTGGTCACGTTCCAGGCCTCGACCTGGGCCACGTGGCCGGGCTGGGTGGGCGCGTAGGTGTTGAGGAGCAGGCCCTCGGGGCCGTACTGGCGGAGGTTGTTGTCGGCATCGGCCACGTAGAGCGCCCCGCGCCGGTCGAGCGACGCCGCCCCCGGATTGGGCAATTTGATGAGGCGAATGAATTTCCAGGGCGCCACGGTGGGGGCGGCCGTGGCATCGAGCGGCGGCACGGCGGCCGGCTGCACCGGCGACACGGTTTCGCGGGCCGCCGGCGCCGATGAAGCGGCGGAGGGCACGGTGGTTTGGGCGTGGGCCGCGCCAAGCAAGCAGGAAAGCAGTACGGTGAACAGCCCAAAAAAACGGTCATGCAGAGCGCAGCGAAGCATCTTGCCCGCTTCGTTGCAATGGCGTTGGTCACTATTGCGGGCAAGATGCTTCGCTGCGCTCTGCATGACGTTCTTAAATAGGGAAGCGGAGAACGTTCTGCCTACTGCTCAAAATGCCGCAAGGCCAGCTCGGTGCCATCATACACGCCGTAGGAGCAATAATTGACCCATTCGCCCAGGTTCACGTAGCGGCTGCCGGGGCCCACGGCCACGTCGAGCGGCAGGTGGCGGTGGCCAAACACGTAGTAGTCGTGGTGCGAACGCGCTTCGAGCTCGCGGCAGTATTGCAGCAGCCATTCTTCGTCGCCGAAGAACTGGGCGTCGTCCTTGCCGTTTTGCAGGCGGCTGCGGCGGCTCCACTTGTTGGCCATGCCGATGCCGAAATTGGGGTGCAGCCGGGCAAAGAGCCACTGCGCGACCGACGAGGTGAACACCTGCTTCAGGGCCTTGTAGCTGTAGTCTTTCGGCCCCAGCCCATCGCCGTGCCCGATGTGAAACAATTGGCTGCCGATGCGCTGCGACACCTCCTGGCGCAGCACCGGAATCCCCATTTCCTGGGTGAAGTAGCCGAACATCCACATGTCGTGGTTGCCGGTGAAGATGGTGATGGGCAGGCCGGCGTCGGTCAGCTCGGCCAGCTTGCCTTGCAGCCGGCTAAACCCGCGCGGAATGGCGTGCTTGTACTCAAACCAGAAGTCGAAAATATCGCCGAGCAAGTAAACGGCCGCCGCGTCGCGCGCCACCTCATCGAGCCAGCGCACAATGCGTTTTTCCCGCACCAGCGACGTGGCCGCATCCGGCGCCCCCAAGTGGAAATCGGAAGCAAAATATACCCGGCGGCCAGGGGGCAGCACCAGGTCAGGCAGCGTAAACGTTGACTTCATATAATTTTATCAATGAGCAATGAACATTGAGGAGCGTGTCATTGCGAGCAGAGCGAAGCAATCCGTCCTGTAGAAGCGACTCGCCCTGAATTGTGACACGCCCTTGTCAGGACCGGAAAAAGCCTCCTTTTTGGGCAGGGGCAGGGCTTGTCACATTAGGAGGTAAGTCGCATTGCCAGGACGGATTGCCACGGCCTGCGGCCTCGCAATGACAATTCCTCATTCTTCATTAAGCGCAGCGTCGTCTTCTTCCAGCATGAAAAGGGCGAGGCGGCGGGGGCCGTGCGCGCCGAGCACGAGGGTTTTTTCAATGTCGGCGGTGCGGCTGGGGCCGGTGGTGAGCGACACCATCGAGGGCATTTTCGTGCCGTAGCGGGCCTGCACCACGCGCAGGGCGTCGCCGATTTCGGCCACGACCTGGCTGGGGCGCGCCAGCACCAGGTGCTGGTCGGGGTAGATGCTAAGCCGGCGCCCGCTGGCCGT
Organism: uncultured Hymenobacter sp.; assembly: GCA_964242365.1. Taxonomy (GTDB): domain Bacteria; phylum Bacteroidota; class Bacteroidia; order Cytophagales; family Hymenobacteraceae; genus Hymenobacter. The sequence goes on from CAXTCS010000249.1 coordinate 6,033, forward strand.
GGCCGCCGACACCAGCACGCTGCCCGTGCGCGCCACCAGCGCCTCGCAGGACGTCAGGCCCACATCGGCTTGCGCGATAAAATCCGCTTCATCGGCCCGGAACGCCACGCCGCCTCCCCGCAGCAGGGCCTGCATTTCGGGCTCCCACACGTAGGGCGCGCCCACCTGCTGCCGCTGCCGAAACCCGGCCAGCTGCGCGGCCAGGTGCGCCAGCGACTCGCAGTAATAAAACTCGCCGCCCACGCGCTGGAAGCTTTCGGCAAAGGCCACCACCGCGTCGGCGCTGCTCAGCGGCGGGTGTACGGGGGCGGCAAAGTCGGGCCGGGGCGGCAGCGGCGCGGGCGCGGCCAGGCCCTGGCGGATGCGCGCCAGAATGGCATCGCGGGACGTTTCAGCCATGATTGAAAGGAATACGGGTACAGGCCGCCAAAGGTAGCCGCCCGAAAAATAGCGCGGCGGCCACAAAAAAAGCCAGCCGTGGCGGGCTGGCTTTTTTGCTCGATGGGTTTCGGGCTGGTTAGGCCGGCGTGGTGGCGCTGGTGGCTTCCACGTCGTTGCCGGGGCGGGCGGTGCGGTTGTCGTCCACGCCGGGCAGGTGCAGGTCGGGCAGGTCGCTGCCGAGGGTGCCCCCGGCGGCCAGCTCGCCTTTCACTTCGCTGGCGGTTTCGCTGCGGTCGGTGCCGGCCATGTGGGCCTGGTAGTTGGTCT
>CAXTCS010000250.1:0-6688 GCA_964242365.1 uncultured Hymenobacter sp.
GCCCAGTCCACCCCCACCAAACCGTACGACGCCTACGACGAAGTGCAGAAGCTGGTGCCGGGCCAGCCCTACCCCCTCGAAATCGAGTTGTGGGACTCGGCCATGCTGGTGCCGGCGGGCCACTCGCTGCTGCTGGAAGTCGGCAGCCAGAACCAGAGCGGCTGCGGCATCACCACGCAGTGGGCCGACGACCGCACCTGGGACGCCGACGCCACGCTCTACGCCGGCGGCCAATACGACTCCCATTTGCTGCTTCCGGTTATTCCCCCCGCGAGCTAAGGCGGCCGCCGACCGCTATTTAATCTGCCTTGTGTTGCGGACTACCGAACGTAGCCCCAGCGGAAGGAGGTATTCGATGAACGAGTGCCGCCCCGCTGGGGCTACGTTCGGTAGTCCAAACTAGTGGAGCAGGGGCCGGGGATTAAAGGCCTACTTTCAGCCGCACCTGGGCCTGCCACGGGAGCACGCCGCTTTGGCTATTCTTGGCCCATGGCCCTCCCTCCGTTCCGATGATGACGAGCGGGTTGGGCAACAGAAACGGTCCTGGCTCCGCGGTGCCTGCCACGGGCTGATGCCAACCCGCCGCGCCAGCCGAGCCGGAGGTTTCTCCCTTTGGGCAACAGACCCCAATTTTTAGGGAAGACACCTCGCTGCTAGCCCCTGCCATCACCGGCTCCCGTCCGTCGGCGGGTTATTTTTAATTATTCCGCGGGCACCGCGTTATGCAAGAGCGGGATGCCGGCCGCCTGCATCTGCGGCTCGGCCCAGGCGCGCAGCAGGTCAATGAACGGCAGCAGCTGCCGCCCGCTCGGCAGCAGCGAATACGTGACCCGCGGGGGAACTTCCGCAAACTCGTGGCGGGCCAGAAGGCCATCGGCTTCCAGCTCGCGCAGGGCCTGGGTCAGCATCTTGGTCGACACGCCCCCGAGCAAGCGCCGCAGCTGCCCGTAGCGCACGGGGCCGTGCTGCAGGTTCCAGAGCAGGCGGCCCTTGTGCTTGCCCCCAATGCGCTGAAAGGCATAGTCCATAGCGCACTGCGGCGCGGGCGGAGGGGATGTAGCAAGCATACACTGAAAATAAATCTGTTGATTACGAGCACGTTAACTTTTTGGTGCCCAGCGCACCAAAAAGTGTCTACTTGCGACGCCTCTCCGAAGCGGCCCACCTTTGCCGGCCCCGCCCGGTGGCCCGCCCCCTGGGCGGGCGCGTGCTCGGCCCTTCTCTAACTGGCTGCTATAGCCCCAGGTTTTTATGAAAGTCTTCCAATTCGACCGCTTTGGCATCGAGCACCTGCTGCCCCACGACGTGCCGCCGCCCGTGCCCGCCCCGCACGAAGTAGTGGTGCAGGTCAAGGCCCTGTCGCTCAACTACCTGGACTTGCTCGTCATCAAGGGCCTCATCTACCCCGACCGGCCCTTGCCGCACGTGCCCGTGTCCGACGCGGCCGGCACCGTGGTGGCGGTGGGCGCGGCCGTGACCACCTGGGCCGTGGGCGATGCCGTGGTATCGGCCTTTGTGCCGCGCTGGCGGCAGGGCCCGCCCACCCCCGCCGAGGTTGCCGACGCCACCCGGCCCGGCCTGGGCCAGCCCGGCTACCTGGCCGAGCGGGTGGCCGTGCCGGCCGACGCCCTGGTGCGGCCGCCCGCCCACCTCACCCTGCTCGAAGCCGCCACCCTGCCCGTGGCCGGCCTCACGGCCTGGAACGCCCTCAAGTACTGCCGGCTGCTGCCCGGCGAAACGGTGCTGCTGCACGGCACCGGCGGCGTCTCGCTCTTCGCCCTGCAGCTGGCCAAGGCGCGCGGGGCGCGGGTCATCATCACGTCCGGCGACGACGCCAAGCTGGCCCGCGCCGCCGCGCTGGGGGCCGACCACGCGCTGAATTACCGCACGCAGCCCGACTGGGTAGCGCAGGTGTTGGCCCTCACCGGCGGCCGAGGCGTGGCGGCGGCCATCGAAACCGTGGGCGGCGACAACCTCAACCGCTCGCTTCAGGCCCTGCAAATGCGGGGGCGCGTGGCCGTCATGGGCTTTTTGCAGGGCACCGGGGCCCTCATCGACATCCCGGCGCTGCTAGAGCGGCAGGCCCGCATTCTGGGGATGCAGGTGGGCAGCGTGGCCGATTTTGAAGCCCTGAACCGGGCCCTCGAAGCCAGCGACCTGCACCCCGTCATCGACCAGGTTTTTCCCGTCGACCGCGTGCAGGACGCCCTGCGCTACCTGGAGGCCGGCAGCCATTTCGGCAAAATCGGCCTCACGTTTTAGGGTGGTTTTGCCCCCATTATTTAACCCCAGCCCCCTGATGACGACCAAGCGTTTCTTGCTGCCCCTGGCCTTGCTGGCCGCCGTGGCGGCGTTCAAGCCCGCGCCCGTGCCGCCGGCACCAACCGTTCAGCTCTACACCCTCGACGGCGGCCAGCTCGATTTCCCGGACCTGGGCGTGCTTTCCGACACCGGCGAGCACGCCGGCGAATCGGGCCGGCTGGCCGTGCCCTGCTATTTGATTCACCACGGCCCCGACTGGCTGCTGTGGGACACCGGCCTGGGCGACCGCCTGGCCACCTTGCCCAACGGGGAAATGAAGTTTGGGCTGCGCTTCACGGTGCGGCGCACCCTGGCGGCGCAGCTCGCCCAGCTGGGCCTGAAGCCGGCCGACATCCGCTACGTGGCGCTCTCGCACCTGCACGCCGACCATGCGGGCAACGTGGGCCTCTTTCCGAAGGCCACCTTCCTCGTGGCCGCCGCCGAGCTGGCCTGGGCGCGCGCTACCCCCGCGCCCATCAGCGTGGATGCCAACTATGTCAACCTGCTGGCACAGGCCCAGGTAGACGCCGACGACAAGGACCGGGACGTGTTCGGCGACGGCAGCGTGCGCCTCCTCCAGGCCCCCGGCCACACGCCCGGCCACCGCGTGCTGCTCGTGCGGCTCGCTAAGGCCGGCGCGCTACTCATTACGGGCGACTTGTACCACACCCGCGAGAACTACGCGAAAGGGCTGGTGCCGGTCGCCAACGTGGACCGCGCCAACACGCTCGCCTCCTTCAACCGCTTCGCCGGGCTGAAAGCGACTTTGCACGCCCGCGTCATCGTCGAGCATTCGCCGGAAGATTTTGCCGCCCTGCCGCCCTTTCCTAACTACCTCGATTAGGCCAGCGGCAGAGCCTGCTACGGACCGGTGGTGCGTCGGGCGAGCATAGGAGAGGCGCAGGCGACAAAATGCAGTTGCTGCAAGCCGCTGCTTAGCCGCCCGCCACCGCCCCCATGCTCGTGCCTACGATGTAGGCAACCGAAATCTGGTTCTGCTCCAGCTGCTTGAGTACACCGGTGGGCGCCAGGCCCTTGGCTCCGCCCCCACTCAGCACGAGGCCCACCTTTTGGGCCTGTGCCGGCCCGACTGCCTACGGGCCAACAGCCCCCAACAATAACGCTGGCAGCCACCGGCGTTGGCGGTAGTAGCAGTACTTCATAACGATGGAATAGGGGGAAGACCGCCGCGGAGCCGACAGCGCTTTTTAGGGGCACAAAGCTGCCGCGCTGCCCGTGCTTAAAATCTGTTGAAAATCAAGGTATTATCTAATTTTTTCAGCGCTGCTTACCTAGTAGTCAGCTGCCCCCTGCTGGCGCTGCTCCGGGTAACTTCCCAATCGTCGGGCTCCGCTTCGCTTACCCGAACGCCTGCCGACCACCAAGCAAAACCTGATTTTTATCAGGTACTGAAACGGATACAAAACGGGGGCGTATCTAGTTGGTTGCTTGCGTAGGAAGCGCTGGCTTATGGCCGTCTTGAGCGGACGGTTTCTTCTCGCCCGCCTTTTATGTCTCCTCCTTTCGTTCCGATGCCATCCGATACGAGCTTCCCACCTGAGCTGCTCCCGGCCCTGCTGGAGGTGTCGCTGGCGGCCGTGTGCGTGCTGCGACCCGTGTTCGGGCCCGATGAGACGGAAATACTGGACTTTGTGGTGGACTACGCCAGCCCCGCCGCCCAGCGCATCCTGGGAATCTCGGAGAAAGAGGCGTTGAGTATGCGCACGCGCTTCCCGCACGTGGAGGCGAGCGGGGTGTTTGCCTTCTGCTGCCGGGTGTTCCACTCCGGCCAGGCAGAGCGCTACGAGAGCCCCTACCAGGCCGATGGCATTGACAGCTACTTCTACCTCGCTGCCCTGCGGCAGGGTACCCGCCTGGTGGCCAGCTTTACCGACACGGCCGACCAGCCCCGCAGCGCCGTGGAGGAGGCGCTGCGCCGGAGCCAGGCCCAGGAGCGGGCCGCCCGCGCCGAAGCCGAACGTGAGCGGCAGCGCCTGGAACGGTTTTTTGAGCAGGTGCCCGCCGGCATTTGCGTATTGCGGGGCCCCGACCTCGTGTATGAGATGATGAACCCAGCCTACCGGCTGCGCCTGCCCGGCCGGGAACTGCAGCTGGGGCAACCACTCTTTGAGGCGCTGCCGGAGTTGCCCCCGGTTGTGCGCGAGCGGCTGCACCGGGTGTACACCACGGGCGTTTCCTTCGACGAACGCAACCAGGTAGTCCCCTTCGTTCGCGCGGCCGACGGGGGCATCGAAGAGCGCTACTTCTCCTCCCTCATCCAGGCCCGCTACGCGGCGCCGGGCCACATCGATGGCCTCATCGTGTGCAGTTTCGAGGTGACGGAGCAGGTGCAGGCCCAGCAGCGCGCCGATGCCTTGCAGGCCGAGCTGCTGGCCAAGGCCCAACAATTCAGCCAGGAGCGCGCGAAATTCTACGAGATTCTCCAGCACACCCCGGCCGCCATCTGCATCCTGCGCGGGCCGGCGCACCGCTACGAGTACGGCAACCCCGCCTACCAAGCCCTGTTCCCCGACCGGCACCTGCTCGGGCAATCGGTGGCCGACGCGCACCCCGAAACCATTCCGCTGGGCTTTGTGGCCGAACTCGACGAGGTGTACCGGACAGGTACCACCACCTTCAAGTACGAACAGCCGCTGACGGTGCCGCAACCCGCCGGGCAGCCGCCGCTGGAACGCTTCTTTACGGTCACGCACCAGGCGTACCGCGAAGCGGAGCAGGTAGTTGGCGTTTCGATTTTTGCCTTCGACGTAACCGAGCAGGTGCTGGCCCGGCGGCAGCGCGAAAACCAGCAGCGGCAGGCCCAGCAGCTCTTCGAGCAGGCCCCCGTGGCGGTGGCCGTGCTGCGGGGGCCGCGCCACGTGGTGGAGCTGGCCAACCCGGCCATGTGCACGCTGTGGGGCCTGGCCCCGGCCCAAGTCCTGGGCATGCCCGTGTTCGAATTGCTGCCCGAGGCGGCCGGCCAGGGCTTCGAGGAACTGCTCGACGGCGTGCTGACCACCGGGGTGGCCCACGTGGCCGACGAGCTGCCGGTACGAATAAATCGCGGGGGGCACCCCGACACCGTGTACTGGAATTTCGTGTACCAGCCCCTGCGCGAAGCCGACGGCCGGGTGACGGGCGTGGCCGTGGTGGCCACCGAGGTCAGCGAGTTGCTGCGCACCCGCCGGCTGCTGGCCGCCCAGCGCCAGTTGCAGGCCGTGTTTGAGCAGGCCCCGGTGGCCGTGGGCGTGTTCAGCGGGCCCGACTACCGGGTGGAGGTGTGCAACCCGGGCCTGCAAGCCCTGTGGGGGCGGACGGGGGTGGAGGTCCTCAATCAACCGCTGTTCGAGGTGCTGCCCGACGCCCGCAACCGCGGCTTGCGGGAAATACTGGACGAGGTGCTGCAAACCGGCGCGCCCCGCGTGGCCCCCGAAGTGCCGTTGCAGGTGCTGCACCAGGGCCAGCCCAAGGACATCCAGGTCACGTTCGTGTACCACCCGCTGCGCAACGAGCAGGGGCGCATTACGGGCATTGCCGCCGTGGCCACCGACGTGAGCGAGCAGGTTGCCGCCCGCCAGTACCTGCAACAGCGCAACCAGAAAAAGGTGAATCGGCTGAACCAGGAGCTGGCCGCCGCCAACGAGCAGCTGCGCCTGGGCAACGCTGAGCTGGAGCGGCGCGTGCAGGAACGCACCCACGCCCTGTTCGTTACCCTGGAGCAGCTGGAGCGGCGCAGCCAGGAGCTGACGCAGGCGCTGGCCGCCGAGCACGAGGTGGGCGAGATGAAGCTGCGCTTCGTCACGATGGCCTCCCACGAGTTCCGCACGCCGCTCGCCGTGGTGCTCACCTCCGCCGCGCTGGTGGAAAAGTACACCGAAGGCGGCCAGCAGGAGCAGCGCCGCGCGCACCTGGCGCGCATCCAGGCCGCGGTGCAGCACCTCAACGACATCCTCGAAGAATTTTTGTCAGTGGGCCGCCTCGAAGAAGGCCGGGTCGCCGCGCACCCCGTCCGCTGCGACCTCAGCGAGCTGCTGGCCGACCTGGTGGCCGAGACCCAGGGGCTGCGCAAGGCCGGGCAGCGCATTGCGCTGCGGGGGCAGTGCCCGCACCCGCTGCGCCTGGACGCCTCGCTGCTGCGCAAAATCCTGGTCAACCTGCTCTCCAATGCCCTCAAGTATTCCGGCGAGCACGCGGCGGTTACCGTGCGTTTTGACTGCGGTGATAACCGGCTCACCCTCAGCGTGCAGGACCAGGGGGTAGGAATTTCTGAAGAAGACCAGGCCCACCTGTTCGAGCGGTTTTTCCGGGCCCGCACCGTGACCAACGTGCCCGGCACCGGGCTGGGGCTCTACATCATTGCCCGGTACCTGGAGCTGATGGGCGGCAC
>CAXTCS010000251.1:0-6595 GCA_964242365.1 uncultured Hymenobacter sp.
GCTGGGCGTGGAGGCGGGCGCACTTGGCGCGCAGCTGCTGGATGCTCAGGCCGGGTGTGTCGTCAATGTGCAGCTGGTGGCCGTGGGTACGCAGGCGCTGGGCCTGCTGGCGGATATGGGCTACCTGTTCCAGACCGCCGGGGAGGTTGCCGCGGCGCAGGTCGGAGTTGCTGTAGCCGGGAACCTCGCTGGCAATCATGCGCTGCATGAGCTGCAGGGTGGGCATTTCGAGGCTGAAAATGGCGGTGTGGTGGCTGTGGTCGAGGGCAGCTGTGCGGGCGAAGTGGAGAAGGGCGGCGGTTTTGCCCATCGCGGGGCGGGCGGCCAGGATGATGAGGTCGGCGGGCTGCCAGCCGCCGGTGAGGCCGTCGAGCTGGGTGAGGCCGGTGGGAATGCCGGTCAGGCCGTGCTGGCCGACGGACTGCGCGAGGCGGTCAAACGTGGGGTCGAAGGCAGCGGCGGCGGTCTGGCCGGGCTTGGTTTCGAGGGTGCGGTGCAGGCTGGTGAGGTGGGTCTGGGCGGTGGCCAGCAGCTCCAGCGGGTCGCGGGCGTCGTCGTAGCCGTGGGCGGCCAACTCGGTGCCGGCGCGGATGACGACGCGGCGGGCGTGCTGCTCCTGCAGAATGCGGCAGTGGGTATCGAAGTGCGCGGCCGAGTTGATGCGCATGGTCAGCTGGGCTACGAAATGGGGGCCGCCGATGCGCTGCAGGGTGCCCCGGTGACGCAACTGCTGCACGACGGTAAGCTGGTCGGCGTGGTCGCCGCGGGCTACTAGGTCGCGGATGGCCAGGTAGACCTGCTGATGGGCGGTGGAGTAGAATACTTCCTCCGTGGGCAGGGTGACGAGCAGGGCGCGTTGGGCCTCGGCTTCGAGGAGGGCCGCGCCGAGCACGGCGGCTTCGAGGTCAAGGGCCTGCGGGGGCAGCTGGCCGGTGGTGGGGGCGGAAATGCCGGGGCGGCGGGTAGAGTATGGTTTGGGGCTGTCTTCGGACATGGTGGGTTTGGGTTAGCTCCAGCGGGCGGGGTCGGTGGATTTAGGGGCAGTGCGGGCGCGGGCCGGGGCGGGCGGGCCGGTTCCGGTTCGGGCGGCGGCCGTGGCCTGGAACTGCGGGCAGCGGCGCATCCAGTTGCGGAAGGAGGCGCGCCAGTCAACCATCAGGGTTTTGCCGCTGACGCGCCAGCCGTTGCTTTCGTAGTGGTCGTGGAAGGTGGCGGCTTCGGTCTGGGCGTCGGCGCTGGCGGGGTACTGCGCGGCGGCGTAGTCTTGCACCTCGGCCAGCGTGGGCGGCACGCTACCCTTTGGGCGCTTGCTGGTCGGCTTTTCAACTTTCTTTTCGGCGGCGGGCGTGGGCGGGGCGGCATCAGCCGCCTCTCTCTCTATTACCGAAGTTGTAATTGAAGATGAAAATGAAGGGGTTGGAATTTGCTTAACCCGGGTGGTTGCTTTTTGCTTAGGCTTTTGGTTAAGCAAACGGGGGTTACCGCCCTTTTTACCCGCTTCTGTGCGTACCCGGCGCAGGTTCTCATCTTTGACCATGCGGCGGCAAAACAGCGCGCCGTCGGACTCGCGGCGGCTGGCGACGCCGTAGGTTAGGAGGGTGGTTAGAATTTGGTTGGCCGTTTGGTTATCCAAACCGAGGCGGCGGGCAATGACGGCGTCGGGCATAGGCTGGCCGTTGACGAGGAGCACGCCGCGCTCGTCGCTGTCGTGCATCATCAGCAGCAGTTCGAACCAAGCCCCGCGCTGCGCGAGGTCGAGGGCTTGGACGCCCTGGTCCTTGTGCCAGTCGCCGGGATAGAATTGGATAGCGGGGAGTTTCATGCCAGCGGCGGCGTGGGCACCAGAAGGACGTTGGTAGTGGCGGGCTGCTCGAATAAATCAAGCTGGCGGTAGTCGGTGCATTTGCCGCGTAGGGCGGCTTCGACTTCGGTTAGAGCGGTGGCCAGGGTGGTTTCCAGCAGGCCGGTGTAGGGGTAGCTGGCCTGCTCGTCGTCGAACGACTGGTAAGGGGTGGTAAGGTTCAGGACCCGACCGCCGGTTAGCTCGCGCTGGCCGATGAGCGTAACGCCGCCCTGGCTGCGGCCCATCGAGAAGCCGGTGACGGTGAAGGGCTCGAACAGCGCGGGCAACTCCTCGGATTCGTCGGGCCAGAAGTCAGGCGTTTCGGTCAACTGCTCGGCTAAAAGGCAGAGGTGCGGCACCAGGCGGCTGAGTGTATGCGTGAGGTCGGGATGAACCTGCTCGGTGCAGGTCAGGGCAAAGGCGCGGGGTGGTGCCTCCTGGGTGCGCTGCTCGGTGAATTCGCAGGTCAGGTGCTGGTCTTTGACCTTGACTTTCTGAATGGTGATGATGGAGGTAATGGCCTCCGGACTATCCGGGCCGACAATTGGGAGTAGCTGGGACATTGGGGAACGGGGAATTGAGCCGCCTGTACCGGCGGCGGGTGAGGCTGCCGTCTCGGGTAGCGGATTAAGACGAATGGAAGGGAGAGCGACGGCCGCTGGCGCGAGGCACGGGCACTACTGGGCCGGCGGGCGGCGGCCCCGGGTGCGGGGGCCGGCCGGGGCAATCAGTGCCGCGTCGGTGCGGTTGCGGCGCTGCCAGTCGTTAATCTGGGATAATAGCACCCGGTCGCCGCGGCTGGACTCGCCGGGCATATAGTGCAGGCGGCGCGGGTGGTGGTCGGGCAGGCGCATGTAGTCGCGCAAGGTTTCGGGGTGCAGGTCGAGCAGGTCGGCGGCGCGGGGCACGGCGTAGGCCGGGTCGGGCGTGGGCGTGTCGGCCAGCTGGCGGCGGGCCTCGGCGGCGCAGGCCTTCTCCAGCGACTCGCGCACCCAGGCGTGGTTATCGGGCATCCGCACGGTGATGTGCAAGCCGTCGGGGGTGGTAGTGGTTAGCTCGGTCATTGTTGCGGGGGCATGTAGCGCTCGGGGAAGAAGCAGCCGCCCTTGTAGGGCATGGGGGCCACGCCGGACGCCTTGCGGTGAGCAATGATGAGCTGCAGCTGCGTGAGGGCCTGGGCGGTGGTGGCGGTGTCGAACTGATAGCGCCACAGCTCCAGCCACACGAATTCGCGATAGGTCAGGTAGGGGCTTTCGAGCGTAGTGCCCATTTCGTAGCGCTGGGCGGGCGTTGGGCGGGGGTAGTCGGCGGTGAAGTGGTGCTCGGGGCAGGCGCGGATGGCGGCTTCGAGCGCTGCCGTAGCAGCGCGGGGCTCTTCAAGCAGGTAAGGGGCCGGTGGCAGCGGGCGGTGGGGGTATTGCTTGTTGGCTTCGATGAGGAGCATCATGGTCAGAGAAGGATTGAATGGAGTGGGTTATTGGTTGAGAAGGTTGAGGTCGTGCAGCACGGCCTGGCTGCCGGCTTCCTTGATGAGGCGCACGGCCTCGGCAACGGCGGGGTGGGCGGGCTTGGCCTTTTGCAAGGCCTTGGACACGGCCGCGTGGGACATTTTGAGGGAGCGGGCGATGCTGGAAATTGCGCCGTGCGGCAGCAACAATCTCAGGTCTGCCGGCGTAGCTGTGGTTTCAATTGGTTGCATTTTCGTTTTGATATGTTACCTTTGATTAGTTGATGCCGCTAAAATGTAGGTAAAAGTTACCAAATGTTACAAAATGACTACACTGGAACGCAAAAAAATAAGCTCAGTTAGTCCGTTGCCGGAACTGAGCATGGCGGAGCGGCTGAAAGTTGTTAGGCAGGCCCGCGGCCTGACGCAGCAGCAAATGGCTGACCTGCTGGAAATTTCGCGGCCCACCGTAGCGCAGCTCGAAGGCGGCCGGCACCAGCCCAGCACGGAGGTGCTGGAAACCATTGTTTCGGAGTTGGGAATCAGCCGCAACTGGCTCTGGTTCGGCGGCGGGCCGATGGACGACACTAGCACCCAGGGCGGTGAGGTTGTCGTGTTCGGCAAGTTTGCGGACGAAGAACACATCGACTGCCCGTTCATTCCGGTGCCGGTGCGGGCCGGCTTCGTGGAGCTGGTGGCGACGGAAGGCGACTACGGCCAGTACGAAACCATGCGGATTTACAACCCCAGCCCCGAGCTGCGAAAACCGGGTACGCTGGTGTTTGAGATTAACGGCGACTCGATGGAGCCGCAGCTTCGCGCCGGAATGCTGGTGGCCGTGACGCCGGTTCCGCTGGCGGATATCAAATACACGGTGAGCGGGGTATACGTGGCCACGTTTGGCAACCAGCTCACGATAAAACGGATTAAGGATAATGACCTTCTGACCAAGCGGCAGCTCGTGCTGCACTCTGACAACCCACAGGCCGGTATGCTGACCGTGGCAGGGGAGGATATTCGCGGGCTGTGGAAAGTTGTAGATATTATTCGGGGAAGGGTAGAATAATTGGAGAGCGGCTGAGACCGGGACATAAACCGGGACGAAAAGGCGAAAAAATGCTCCTATGGCATTTATAGGCAGTTGTTACGCACCCAGGAGGGAGCGCTACAACGAAAAAAACCCCATGTAAATCAAGTATTCACATGGGGTTTTTGTTTATGTGCTTGCAGGTGGCATACCACGGTGGTCTGGTCAGGTAGAACTCCTCGGTGGGTTGAGCGATGATGTGTTTCTGGGAATGCACCCGTGCCCGGTCCAGTGCCTGGTTTTTTCGTCGCGCGTCGCGCCCAGCTCGAAGGCGTACGCACAAGCCAATTCGGCCAAGACCTCGGGCGCGGACCCACTAGTTGACGACGAGCCGCCGCGACCTGCCGCCCGCTGTCTCGAAACTAAGCAGGTAGAGGCCGCGGGGCTGGCGGCTCAGGTCCAGCTCGCGCTCGGTGATGACCCCTCCGGTGAGCGGGCGGGCGGGCAGGGCCAGCACGACGCGCCCCAGCCCATCGCGCACCGTGAGCGGTGCGGCGGCTAGGGCCGGGTCGGGCGTCCGGACCACGAAGCGGCCGCCCGTGCTCGGGTTCGGATACACGAGCACGGCCGGGGCAGCTTGGCTGGGCGCCGTGGCCAATGCGCCGCCGCTCAGGCTCAAGTCATCCAAATACAACACCGCCGTGCCGGCCGAGCGCGTGGTGCCGACGGCGACGCCAAAGCGCACGGTGTCGGGGGCAAAGGCGCCGGCCCCGTACGTGAGCGGCAAGCTGCCCAGGGTGTAGACGGTGGTGGCATTGGCCGGGGCCACCAAGAAGGCACTGCCCAGGGCCACGGTGCGGGCCGTGGCCCTGGGGCCTTGCCGCAGTTCCAGGTACAGGGTGGCCGAGTCTTGGGCGGCCCCGCTGAACCGGTACCAAAACTGCAGGCGGGCCGGCCGCCCCGTGTAGGGCAGGCCGCCACGGAAGGAGAAACTGGCCGCCGCTGCCGGGGTCAGCCGGGCGACGTCGCCGAGCACGAGCAGCCCCGGCACGTTCCGCCCCAGCACATTCACGCCCGCCACGCGGGCCGCGTACTGCCCGCCGTGGGCGGTGGTGGATTGCGTGACCGTGCCCAGGCCGACCCCGACCAGGCGCTGGGCATAATCGTCGCTGGTCACGTAGCCCTGCGGCGCCTGGTTGCCGGTTCGGGTGACCCAGGTTTCGAGGCCGGGATTGGGCAGTTGCTGGGCCCGGGCGGGGGTTAGCAGGCCGAGCAGCGCCAGGCAGGAGAAGAGGTGTTTCATGGACGAGTGAGGATTGGGATTCCCGAAGATAATAACCCCGCTTTAAATGCCTTGACGGAATTGGACCCCTTCCTACATGCCCACCCAGTGCTGCTATCAACCCATCGCAAAAGAGAAAAAGCCCGTGGGGCGGCAACTTGTCTTTGCTAAAACTCTTCGGGAAAGTGTCGGCCGACTGGCCGACGCTTTTTTGTGGGTTCCCCGCTTCTATTTGGCCACTAGTTTGAACGCGGCCTCCTGCACATCGCGGGAGTTGCCGCCGACGAATACCTGGAAGTCGCCGGGCTCGGCGGTGAAGGTGAGGTCGTTGTTGTAGAACTTGAGGTCGGTGGGGCTGAGGCGGAAGGTGAGGGTGCGGCTCTCGCCCTTTTTCAGCATCACCTTCTGAAAGCCTTTGAGCTCCTCTACGGGCCGCGAAATCGAGCCCACCACGTCGCGCAGATACAATTGGGCCACTTCCTCGCCGTCGGTAGGGCCGGTGTTTTGCACGGTTACGCGCACTTCGAGCGTAGCGGCGGGGCCGAGGGTGGTGGTGCTAAGCTGCGGCTTGCCGTAGCTGAACGTGGTGTAGCTCAGGCCGTAGCCAAAGGGGTAGAGCGGGTCGTTGCTCACGTCGAGGTAGCGCGACTTGTACTTGTCGAGCTTGACGCCGCCGTAGGGCCGGCCGGTGCTTTTGTGGTTGTAGTACAGCGGCTCCTGGCCCACCACTTGCGGGAAAGTAGCCGTGATTTTGCCGCTGGGGTTGTAATCGCCAAACAGCACGTCGGCGATGGCGTTGCCGGCCTGGGTGCCGGCAAACCACGTTTCGAGGATGGCGTCGGCGTTCTGGTTTTCCCAGGGCAGGGCCAGCGGGCGGCCGTTCATGAGCACCAGCACGAGGGGTTTTCCGGTCTGTTTCAGGGCTTTGAGCAGGGCCAGCTGCTGGCCGGGCAGGCCGAGGTCGGCGCGGCTGGCGGCCTCGCCGGTCATGCCCTG
>CAXTCS010000252.1:0-6590 GCA_964242365.1 uncultured Hymenobacter sp.
ACTGCCTGATGTTCTACAGCTACGACGACATCCTCAAGCTCGAAAAATTCAGCAAGGACAAGCCGGTGACCGAGCGCGACAACGCCCACCAGCTGCTGGCCGAAATGACGAACTACGCCGAGTCGTCGGTGTGCCGGCGGCGGCAGCTGCTGCACTATTTCGGCGAGCAGCTGGACAAGGACTGCGGCTTTTGCGACAACTGCCGCCACCCCAAAGAGCGGTTTGAGGGCGAAGCGGCGGTGGGCCTGGCCCTGCGCGCCACGGTGCAGACGGAAGCCCGCTTCAACCTCAACCACGTCGGGCAGGTGCTGCTGGGGCTGAGCAACCCGCACATCGAGAGCTACGCGCACAACGCGCTGCCGGTGTACGGCCAGGGCAAGGAGCTGGGCGACGCGCAGTTTTGGCACTCGGTGCTGCGCCAGTGCCTGCTAAATGGCTTTTTGGAGAAGGACATCGACAGCCTCGGCCTGGTGCGCATCACCGACAAGGGCATCGATTTCATTGAGAACCCGCATTCCATCACGCTTACCATCGACCACAACTTCGACGCCGAGCAGAAGGCCGACGAGGAAAAAGTGGAGGAGCAGCAGGCCGCCGGCCACGACGAAGCCTTGTTTGTCCAGCTCAAGGAGCTGCGCAAGCAGGTGGCCAAGCAGAAGAACCTGCCGCCTTACGTGCTGTTTCAGGACCCGAGCCTGAAAGAAATGGCCACCACCTACCCCACGTCGCTGCATGACCTCACGCACGTGTCGGGCGTGGGCCAGGGCAAGGCCCAGAAGTTTGGCGCGCCGTTCGTGGCCGCCATCAAGAAGTACGTGGAAGACAACGACATCGAAACCGCCGAGGACGTGGTGGTGAAGTCGGCCGTGAACCGCTCCAAAATCAAGATTTACGTCATTCAGCAAATCGACAAGAAGATGATGCTGGAGGACATCGCCTCGTCGAAAGGCATTTCGATGGGCGAGCTGATGGAGGAAATCGAGCACATCTGCTACTCGGGCACGCGGCTCAACATCGACTATTACCTGGAAGAAATGGTGGAGGAGGACGTGCGGGACGAGATTTACGACTATTTCATGTCGGCCAGCACCGACAACATTGCGGTGGCGCTAAAGGAGTTGGGCGACGACTTTACGGAGGAGGAATTGCGTTTGGTGCGCGTGAAGTTCTTAAGCGAGGTGGCCAACTAAAATCACGGATTACGCGGATTTTAACGGATTTCACGGATTTTGTGGATGGATGCTTGTGTGAGCACACTTTCTGACTCAGCTACTTATGCTTGATACCCGGTTTAATAAGCTTACAGAAACAATTATTGGGTGTGCGATGAATGTACACCGCGAGTTGGGCAGTGGTTTTCCGGAAATTATTTACCAGCGAAGTTTGGCAGTGGAGTTGGTAGCGGCGACGATTGGGTTTCAAGGCGAGGTGCACCTGCCCGTTTTTTACAAGGCAACTGCTATTGGTTCGCGCCGAGTAGATTTTCTCGTGGAAAACCAAGTACTCGTGGAATTGAAAGCCACGCACGAGTTATTGCCCTTGCACCACGCCCAAGTCATTAATTACTTAAAAGCCTACCGGCTCGAAGTCGCATTGCTTATCAATTTTGGTGAAGCCAGCCTGAAATTCAAACGCTTCGTGCACAACCCCGCTCGCTTGCTCACGAAGTAAGCGCCACGCCCAAATCCGTAAAAAAGGCCCGGCGATTGCCGGGCCTTTTTCGTTGCTCACGCAAAGCTAGACGATTAAAGGGCCGTCCACAAAATCCGTGAAATCCGCTTAAATCCGAAAAATCAGTGATTTAGCAGTACTCCTCGAACGCGCCTTGCAGGTTGTTGACGATGCGCATGGCGTCGGAGCCTTCGATGTGGTAGCGCTCAATCATGTGCACCAGCTCGCCGTCTTTGAACAGGGCGATGCAGGGCGAGGACGGAGGGTACGGGAGCAGGTGCTCGCGCATTTTGGCCACGGCGTCGGTTTCCATGCCGGCGAACACGGTGACGAGCTTGCCGGGCTTTTTGTCGGCGCTGGCGAGGGCCATTTTCAGGGCGGGGCGGGCTTTGGCGGCGGCGCAGCCGCACACCGAGTTCACGGCCACCAGCACGGTGCCTTCGTGCGAGGCGAGGGCGGAATCGACCGCTTCGGCGGTCATCAGCTGCTCGAAACCAACTTCGGTAAGGTCTTGGCGGATGGGGGCCACCATGTATTCGGGATAAACTGCCATTGTCGTAAGAAATGTTAAAAAGCGGCGGGGCCGCGTGCGGGGCACAAGCACGAAGGCCTAAAGCATTAGGGAGGCGGGAAAGTTTCGGGGAGTCGGGCGTAAGGTTGTGCCCGGCTACCGGGAGCCGTAGCGCTGGCCGAAAAAGTCGCCCTGGTTCCAGGTGGGGCGGGCGGGGGCTTGGGCCACCTGGTAGCCGACCAGGAAGCAGAGCTGCACGTACTTTTTGGCGGCGTCGAAGTCGAAGAGGCCGTTGATGTCGTCTTGCGGCTTGTGGTAGGTGACGGCGCGCCAGGCCTGCACCTGCTGGCTGAGGTTGTTGCGGCCGTCGGCGGTTTTGTTGCCGTATTTGAGGTGCAGGGCGGGGATGCCGGCCGTGACGAAGCTGTACTGGTCGCTGCGGATGAAGCGGTTTTGCTCGGGCTCGGGGTCGGGCTCGAGGGCGATGTTGAGGTAGGCGCAGGCGCGGGCCACCGGCTCGATGAGCGTGGAGTGCTGCCCGCCCAGGGCCACCACCGACAGCAGCGGGGCAATGAGGGTGGGCATGTCCATGTTGATGTCGGCCACGAGGCTGGTTTTGGGCACGGTGGGGTGGGCAGCAAAAGCCGACGAGCCCAGCTGGCCCAGCTCTTCGCCGGTCACGAAGACGAAGAGCATCGAGCGCTTGGGCTTCTGCGTGAGCCGGGAATAGATTTTAGCAATTTCGAGCACGCAGGCCACGCCGGAGGCGTTGTCGTGCGCGCCGTTGTAGATGGAATCGCCCTTCACCGGCACGCCGATGCCGAGGTGGTCGAGGTGGGCGGAATGCACCACGTACTCGTCGCGCAGCCGGGCATCGGAACCGGGGATTTTGCCCACCACGTTGTAGCTCTCAATATCCTGAAAAGTGGACTGCGTGCTGGCGCTGACGGTGGTGCGCAGCGCGGCCGACGCCGGCTTGCCGCTCCGGATGGACCCGAAAACCCGGCCTGTGTCGAGGGCCGCCGTTTGCAGGAACCGGTTGAGTGTGGCGGCATTCACCACGGCGTAGAGCTGCTGCTGGCTGCCCACGGCGAAGGAGCGCGAGGCGGCCACCCGGCCATCGGCGGCCAGCACGCTGTAGGTGCCGCGCTTGAGGTCGGGCAGCGGGGCGGCGTGGGTGGCGCCCACTATCAGCCCCACGGCGCCGTGGCGGGCGGCGGCTTGCAGCAGGCCGGCCAAATCCTGGCTGGCCGAGGCCACGGTGGCGGCAAACGTGCGCGGGGCGCCGCGCACGATGACCACGACTTTGCCCTGCACGTCGAGGCCGGCGTAGTCGTCGTAGCCCAGCTCGGGGGCGCTGATGCCGAAGCCGGCGAAGGCCAGCGGCGCGTCGGTGACGCGGGTGGCGGGCAGCTCGGGGTTGGGGTAGAGCACGTAGTCCTGGCCGGCGTCGAGCATGAGGGCCGGGCCTTGCACGTCGCGGGCCAGGAAGGTGGCGTCGGGCTTCAGAAAGGCCCGCCGCAGGTGCACTTTCTGCACGTAGGCGCCGCCGTCGCCGGCCGGCTGCACGCCGAGGGCTTTGAGCTGCTTGGTGACGTAATCGACGGCCATTTGGTAGCCTTCGGTGCCGGGCTGGCGGCCTTTGAGGCGGTCGTCGGCCAGGTAGGCAATGTGGGCTTTGATGGCCTCGGGCTGCACCTGGGCCAGGGCGGCGGCCACGGGCGGCGGGACGGTGAGCGGGGCTTGGGCCTGGGCGAAGCCGCTCAACAGCAGGGACGAGACGAGAGGGATGGCGTATTTCATAGGGTGGGTGTAGAGACGCATATTTGCGGCTTGCCGTTGAACGATGACGTTTGAACGGCGCGGGTCGGGCCGTTCAACGACGAGACGCAAAATGTTGCGTCTCTACAGGGCCAGCATCTGTTTTAGCTCGGCGGGCGACACGGTGAGCAGGCCGACTTTGGGCAGGCGCTCGGTGAGGGTGCGCCAGTTGGGCTCCTGCTTGAAAATGGGGCGGAGCAGGGCCAGCGCGGCGGGCACCTGCTGCTTGTTGGCGAGGGTGATGGCGTGCCAATACTTCATTTCCAGGTTCTGGGGAAACATTTTTTCGGCGGCCTGGTATTCCTGGATGGCTTTGGGCATGTCGTTTTTTTCGACGGCCAGGTCGCCGGCGTTCATGTGGTCGTAGGCGCGGTGCAGGCTGAGGAGGCGGCGCAGCTCGGGCAGCGGGGCGGCGCTGTCGTCGACGCGCAGGTCGACGAGGCGGTCGGCCCAGGGGCCTTCGGTGGCCTGGCCGCGCACCACCAGCAAGGCCGCCGACTGGCGGCCCCGGATGTCGCCGCCCGCCGCCTGGGCGGCATCGAGCACGGCCAGCACGCGCTCGGCCAGGGGCAGGGTGGCGTTTTGCTCGAACGCCCGGGCCATCGCGGGCCACACGTTGGCGGTCAGCATCATATTGGCTTGCACCGAAAACTGGTTGCCCTGCTGGTGGCCGGCCATGTCGACGCATTTCTTGCCGGTGTGGGTGGCCACGCGGCCCCGGTTGTCGAGGATGGCGACCTGGCGCACGTCGCGGCCGTCGTCGTTGGCCAGCAGCTCGTCGAGGGCTTGCTGGGCCGTCTTTCCGCTTTTGAGCAGGGCCAGGCCGCGCAGGCCGAAGGACTTGTTGGTGAACGACTGGGTGGCGACCACGCCCACGCCGGCCTCGCCCCAGCTCACGGACGTGCCCACCGAAAACCAGTGGCTTTGCACGGCCACGGCCATTTCGCCGGTGGCCGGGTCGCGCGCCACGATGCTGAACGTGTGGGCCAGCGGGTTGGCGGTGGAGTAGACCTGGGCCGGGGCGGGCAGGCGCAGCAACAGCAGCAACAAGAGGGGCAGCAGGTACTTGCGTGGCATGACAAATGGGCGTTTTGAGGTGAGAATATCGGAGGCAAGGTAGGGTTTGGCGGGGCGAACCTCACGGGACCCCTCCGGGGCGAACCTTCTCCGGCGGCGAGGGGAGCCGGACGACTGGTGAGCCGGCCGGGGCCCGACGGTGCGCAGGCGAAGCTACCGGCGCTTGCCCGCGGCCAGGAAGTGGCTGATGTTGTCGTTCAGGAATTTGGCGTCGGCGGGGTTGGGGGCGGCGCCGGCGGTGTGGCCCCAGAGCGAGGGAATGGGCTTCAATAGCACGCCCGGAATGAAGGCGGCTTCGTAGCGCGCGTCGGTGAGCGGGAAGTATAAATCGGTTTCCGAAGGCATGTACAAAATGGGGGTTTTTATGGTCTTGAGGGCTTTTTCGACGTCGCCGCCGAAGCCGGGCGTGGCGCCCACGTTGTGGGATTCCCAGGTGCGCATCTGCAAAATCAGGTCGTTGGCGTCGGCGCCGGGGATGAAGTTGGTGCGGTACTCGTGCAGCACTTGCGCGAAGGTGGTGCCGGGCTTGGCGTCGGCGCGCCACAGCTCGCGGCGCCACCATTCCTGCGAGTAGAGCCAGGCCGTCCAGACGGTGGCAAAGGCTTCAATACCCTTGGTGGGCGGGGCGGGGTAGTCGCCGTTTTGGAAAGCGGCGTCGGCGGTGAGGGCGGCAATCTGGCCTTCGAGGCGCACGATGCCGTGCGGGTAGGTTTTGGCCGTGCCGGAGGTGGCCACGATGCGGTCGGCGAAGGCGGGGTAGCTCACGGCCCACTGAAACGCCTGCTGGGCGCCCATCGAAAAGCCGATGATGGCCCGCAGGTGCGTTATTTTCAGCTCCTGGGCGAGCAGCTGGTGCACGGCGGCCACGTTGTCGCGGATGGTGAGGACTGGAAAACGGGGCCCGTGGAAGGGCTCGGGGGTGTTGCTGGGCGACGAGGAATGGCCGTTGCCGAACAGCTCGGTGGCGACCAGAAATACCCGCGCGGTGTCGAGGGCTTTGCCGGGGCCGATGAGCCACTCGTAGCCGTGGCGGTCGGCCATGTAGTGCGAGGGCAGCAGGATGGCGTTGTCGCGGGCGGCGTTGAGGCGGCCGTAGGTGCCGTACACCACGCGGGCCTGCGGCAGGGTGGCGCCGCCTTCGGTCTGAAAGTTTTCGAGCACGAAAACGCGGGGCGGGACGCGGTCGGGGGGCGGGGCGGCGGGGGCGTTTTGGGCGCTGGCGCGGCCCGTGAGGCCGGCAAGCAGGGCAACGTAACGTAGCAGTAGGCGCATGGCGGGCACTGAAACCGCGGCGGAATTGCCGGGGTATGTGTAACGCCGAAGCGGCTGCTGGGTTTATCTTGCCCCGCTCCTACTGCCATGCCCGACGCCCCGCCGCCCGTTATCCGTGTTTCGCAGCTCAGCAAGCGCTTTGGGGGGCATGCCGTGGTGCGGGAGGTGTCGTTTGCGCTGGCGGCCGGCGAAACGCTGGTGCTGCTCGGGCCCAGCGGCTGCGGCAAAACCACGCTGC
>CAXTCS010000253.1:0-6577 GCA_964242365.1 uncultured Hymenobacter sp.
TTTCGGCCCCGAAAATATTGGTTTTGATGCACTCCATCGGGTTGTACTCGGCGGCGGGCACCTGCTTGAGGGCGGCGGCGTGAATCACAATGTCGATGCCTTCGCAGGCGCGGTGCAGGCGCTCGCCATCGCGCACATCGCCAATGAAATAGCGGATGGCCGGGTACTTGGCCGGGCTGAATTCCTGGCTCATCTCGTACTGCTTCAGCTCGTCGCGCGAGAACACCACGAGGCGTTTCACCTGCGGGAATTTCTGAAAGACGGTGCGCACGAATTGCTTGCCGAACGAGCCGGTGCCGCCCGTAACGAGGATGGATTTGTGGTTGAGGTCGAGAGCCATGAAAAGAAGTAAGCCGAAACAGGACTGCAAAAGTAGTTCAGGCAGGTCTAGGGTGGCACGAGCACAGAAAAGAACGTCATGCTGAGCTTGCCGAAGCATGACGTTCTGGAGCCTCTCATTCCCCACAAACGCCAGCCGCGCCCGACCTTTGGCCGCCGGAGCTTCTTCCGCGATTTGCATGCTGTTCAATTCCCTCCATTTTTTGGCCTTTTTTCCGGTCGTAGTCGGGCTC
Source organism: uncultured Hymenobacter sp. (assembly GCA_964242365.1). Taxonomy (GTDB): domain Bacteria; phylum Bacteroidota; class Bacteroidia; order Cytophagales; family Hymenobacteraceae; genus Hymenobacter. The sequence goes on from CAXTCS010000253.1 coordinate 573, forward strand.
TACTACGGGTTGCCGCCGCGCTGGCGCGGGCCGTTGCTGCTGCTGGCCAGCTACTACTTCTACATGAGCTGGCGGGCGGCCTACGCCATTTTGCTGCTGGCCACCACGCTGCTCGATTACCTCAGCGGCTACCGCATGAGCCAGCTGCCCACCAAGCGCGCCCGCCGGCCCTGGCTCTACCTCAGCCTGGCCAGCAACCTGGGCACGCTGTTCATTTTCAAGTACTTCAACTTTTTTCGGGATGCCGTCGGGCAGGCGGCCGGGGCCCTGCACCTGCCGTTCGCGGCCGGGCCGGCGCTGGGGCTGCTGCTGCCCGTGGGCGTGTCGTTCTACACGTTTCAGTCGGTGGGCTACATCCTCGACGTGTACCAGGGGCGGCTGGTGGCGGAGCGAAATTTCGGCCGGTTCGCGCTGTTCGTGGCGTTTTTCCCGCAGCTCGTGGCCGGCCCCATCGAGCGCGGCGGGCACATGCTGCCCCAGTTTCGGCGCCCGCACGCCTTCGATTACCCGCGCATCGTGAGCGGGCTGCGCCTCATGGCCTGGGGCTTGTTCAAGAAAGTGGTGGTGGCCGACCGGCTGGCCCTGCTCGTCAATCCGGTGTTCAACCACCCCCGGCAGCACCCCGAAGGGCCGCTGCTGGTGCTGGCCACGCTGGCCTTCACCTTCCAGATTTACGGCGACTTCTCGGGCTATACCGACCTGGCGCGGGGCGCGGCGCGGGTGCTGGGGTTCGAGTTCAACCTGAATTTCCGGCAGCCTTACCTGTCGGCCTCGGTGCCCGAGTTCTGGCGGCGCTGGCACATTTCACTGTCGAGCTGGTTTCGGGATTACGTGTTCATCCCGCTGGGTGGCAGCCGCGTGGGCCCCGCCCGCGCCTACGGCAACCTGCTGGCCGTCTTCCTCATCAGCGGCCTCTGGCACGGCGCCAACTGGACGTTTCTGGTTTGGGGCGGCTTGCACGGCCTCTACCTGGTGGCCGGTATTTGGGCCCGGCCGGCGCGCGCGCGCCTGGCGCGGCTCACGGGCTTGGCCGCGCACCCGCGCTTGCGTCGCGGGCTGGGCGTCGCGGTCACGTTCTCCCTGGTTGCCTATGCCTGGATATTCTTCCGGGCCAACAACCTGGCCGATGCCGTCTTCATCAGCCGGCATTTGCTTAGCGGTTGGCAGCACCTCACCAGCCGGCAAGTGGCCACGCTGCTGCTCGATTTTTCGCAGCATTACCGCCCCGAGTTGGCCGTGGCCGCCCTCGGCGTGGGCACGATGCTGCTGGTCGAATACCTCGGCCGCTACCGCAGCCCGCAGGCGTGGGTAGCCGCGCAGCCCGCCGCCGTGCGCTGGTCGGCCTACATCAGCCTCGCGCTGCTGATTCTGTACCTGGGCATCTTCAACAGCACGTCGTTTATCTACTTCCAGTTTTGAAGCGCCCCGTGCTAACCGCTGTTTCTAAGTTGCTGGGGCGGCTGCTGCTGCTGGCCGGCGCGGCCCTGCTGGGGCTGCTCGCGCTGGGGCCGGTGGTGCTGTGCGGCCAGGTCGATGCCTTTTACGGCCGCTTCACCACCCCCCCGGCGGGCTCGCTGATAGTGGGCACGTCGCGGGCCGCGCAGGGCATCCAGCCGGCGGTGCTCGCGGCCAAATCAGGCGGCCAGTTCGATGGCCCGCTGCTGAACTATGCCTTCACGCTCACGCACTCGCCCTACGGTCCGGCTTATCTGCGCAGCATCCGGCGCAAGCTGCGGCCGGAAGCGAAAAACGGCCTGTTCATCGTTGCCGTCGACCCGTGGTCCCTGTCCCTCACCGGCCCGGAAGGCACTTTTCCCGAAGACAATTCTTTCATTGGCCAGCTCCACCAGGTTAGCCAGAATCCCAACCTGCCCTACCTCGCCCGCTACCAAACCAAGCCGCTCTACCGCCTCCTGCTCGACTACGCCACCGCCACCGAGCGCCTGCACCCCGACGGCTGGCTCGAAGTCAACATCGGCACCGACAGCGCCCAGGTACGCGCCCGCACCGCCCGCAAGCTGCAAGACTACCGCCTCCTGGCCGCCAGCCAGCACCTGTCGGCCGGCCGGTTGCAAGCCCTGCGTCAAACCATCGATTTCCTCAAACAGCACGGCCGCGTGGTGCTGGTGCGCCTGCCCATTGGACCGCCGCTGCGGCACCTCGAGCAAACCTATCAACCCGGCTTCGACCAGCTCATGCGCCAAACCGCCACCGCCCTGGCCGTGCCTTACCTCGATTACAGCGCCCAGCCCTATGCTACCACCGATGGCAACCACCTTCAGCGCGCCGCCAGCGCGGCGTTCAGCCACCGCCTGGCCACCGACCTCATCCCCAACTTCCTCTCCAAATAAATGCGAAAGCCACAGCAGCGCGGGCTTCAGAAATTAAAAATGAAGAATTAAAAATGAATTAAACAGGCCTTCCGCCGGCATCGTGGTTTTGAGCCCCAGCGGGGCGGCCCGTCGGTAGTAACCAATTGATTGGAAATCCAAAGCTCCATCGGAGCGACCCCAGCCGTGACCAAGCGGAGGGTCGCTCCGATGGAGCTTTCCCGTTCGATTACCGCCCGTTGCTACCGATGGGCCGCCCCGCTGGGGCTCAAAACCACGATGCCGGCGGAAGGCCTATAAAAATGAGCCAGACGTCGGCAAGGCCGGTCATTTTTAATTCTTCCTTTTTAATTTTTCATTCAATCGCCTTTTCATTCAATCGCCAGGTTCCCCCTCCGCGGGCTTTGCGCTTCGAGCGAACCGGTGGCCGCGCCCGTGGGAGTCGGGAGTCTCGTGAAGCTAGCCCCGCACCAACTGCGCCAGTTCCCCCGTCAGCGCCCGGCGCGAGTAGCGCGTGTGGCTCACCGAGGGCAAATCTAAATCAGGATTGATGCGCCACTGGGCAACCAAGGCGTCCAGCGTTTCCAGCATCAGGGCGAAGTCTTGGTAGGGCAGGGCCTGGCCCGCGCCGCACTCCTGCAACAAGTTGTCGGCGTCGGAGCCGGCCGGGCCGACGCAGAGAATGGGCTTGTTGGCGGCCAGGTACTCGAACACCTTGCCGGGCAGGATGCCGAAATTGCGCGGCACGTCGGGAATGGCCATCAGCAGCGCCGACGCGCTCAGCAGGTATTCCACCGACCGGTCGTGCGGCACGAAATCAATAAACTCCGTGGCCGGCAGCAGGCCCGCCCGCGCAATCTGGCCGCGCAGCTCGGCCGAAACCTGGCCCACGAAACGCAGCCGCAGCGGCACGTCGGGGTGGCGGGCGGCGCAGGCGGCCACGGCTTTCAGCAGCTGCTCAATACGGTACAGCTCCGTGATGGTGCCGGTGTGGGTGAGGCGCAGGCAGTCGGCGGGCGGCTGCGAGGGTCCCTGGAAATCCGACTCATCAAAGCCGTTGGGCAACACGTGGAATTTAGCCGAAGGCAGGGCCGGCAGCTTGGCCTGAAACAGTCGCTTGGTTTCGGGCGAGGTCACCAGCACGGCATCGGCGTGGGTCAGCACCTGGCGCTCGTAGCGCGCATCGAGCCAGGCGGCCAGCGGCGTGTGGTGCAGGTCTTTGTAGTAGTAAATATCGGTCCAGGGGTCGCGCATGTCGGCCAGCCAGCGCAGGCCGTGGCGTTTTTGCAGGGCCAGGCCGATGAGCTGGGTGGAGTGCGGCGGCGAAGAAGTAAGCACGGCATCGAACCGCTCGCCGGCGGCCAGCAGTTGCTCCACGGCGGCCAGGGCGTGGCGGTTCCAGCCCCGGCGCGGGTCGGGGATGAACAGGTTGCCGCGCACGAAGCGCAGGGCTTTCTGCATCAGCCCCGGCTTGCCCTCGTTGGCGAAGCCGCCGTAGGGCACCGCGCGCCCGGTCAGCTTTTTGTAGCTCTCAAACGGCTCCGACGTGCTGGTGCGGATGACGCGCACGCCGGCCGGCACCTCGGCCAGCAGGCTTTCATCCAGCACCGGGTAGGTGGCCTGAGACGCGGCTACCGTAATCACGGTGGCCTCCACGCCGAAGCGGCCCAGGTGCTTCACGAACTTCAGGCAGCGCTGCACGCCGGCCCCGCCCGACGGCGGCCAGTAATAGGTGAGGACGAGCAGGCGCAACGGGCGATTTTTGGGCACGGACAGGCAATAGCAGAACCAGGCCGCAAAGCTACGCGAACGACACGCCCGCCGCTGCCGTAACTTTGGCCGCCAGAACCCGCCCGGCGCCCCATGAACAACGACCAAATCAACGAGCTGCTGTCCCTGATGGGCCAGCAAATCAAAGAAAACGCCGAACTGCGCGTTGAAACCACCCGCCGCTTCTCCGAAGAGCGTGAATTTTATGACCGCCGCTTCACGCAACTGACCGAAGTAATGGTCAACGGATTTTTGCGCCTTGAAGACAAGCTAGGTGCCCGTATCGACAATATTGCAAAACGAGTAGACCACCTCACCGAGGAGGTTAAGGAAGCGAAAACCGACATCCGCGAAGTCAAAGTCCAGGCCCAGGAAACCAATCGTCGCCTCGGCAATATTTTTGAGCACACCGGCCTGCTCACCGAGGCCACGCAGGTGGCCGGGCTGCGCCTGAGCCACGTCGAAGGTTCCCTGCAACCCACCAATGCCGAGTTGGATGCCCGGCTCAAAGCCGTCGAGGCACAGCTCCGCAACGCTTCTTAAGTAGTTGAGAGTCAGTTGCCATTAGTGAAATCAATTTAAACAGCAAAAATCAGCGATTCATGTTCGACAATCTCTCCACCAAGCTCGACCGGGCCATCAAAACCCTCAAAGGCCAGGGCAGCATCTCGGAAATCAACGTTGCGGCAACCATCAAGGAAATCCGCCGGGCGTTGGTCGATGCCGACGTTAACTACAAGGTTGCCAAGGACGTAACCGACCGGATTAAGGACGCCGCGATGGGGCGCGACGTGCTCACGGCCGTGTCGCCGGGCCAGCTCATGGTCAAAATCGTCTACGACGAGCTGACCGAGCTGATGGGCGGCGAAAAGCAGGACATCACCATCAAGGGCGACCCGGCCGTCATTCTGCTTTCGGGCCTGCAAGGCTCGGGCAAAACCACGTTTGCCGGCAAGCTGGCCAGCTTCATCAAGAAGCAAAACCGCACCGTGCTGCTGGTGGCCTGCGACGTGTACCGCCCCGCCGCCATCGACCAGCTCAAGGTGCTGGGCGAGCAAATCGGCGTCGAAGTGTACTCGGAAGTCGAGAACAAAAACCCGGTTGAAATCTCGCGCAACGCCATCGAGTACGCGAAGAAAAACAACAAGAAAGTCGTCATCATCGACACCGCCGGCCGCTTGGCCGTGGATGAGCAGATGATGCGCGAGATTGAGGCCGTGAAGGCAGCCATCAACCCCAGCGAAACGCTGTTTGTGGTGGACTCGATGACCGGCCAGGACGCCGTGAACACCGCCAAAACCTTCAACCAGCGGCTGAATTTCGACGGCGTGGTGCTCACCAAGCTCGACGGCGACTCGCGCGGCGGCGCGGCCCTCAGCATCCGGGCCGTGGTCGAAAAACCCATCAAGTTCATCTCGACCGGCGAGAAGATGGACGCGCTCGACCTGTTTTACCCCGACCGCATGGCCCAGCGCATCCTGGGCATGGGCGACGTGATTTCGCTGGTCGAACGCGCTCAGCAGCAGTTCGATGAGGACGAGGCCAAGCGCATCAACGCCAAAATCCGCAAGAACCAGTTCAACTTCGACGACTTCCTCTCGCAGCTGGAGCAAATCAAGAAGATGGGCAACATCAAGGACTTGATGGGCATGATTCCGGGCATGAGCAAGGCCATGAAGGACGTGGAAATCGACGACGACGCCTTCAAGCCCGTCGAGGCCATCATCAAGAGCATGACCAAGCAGGAGCGCGCCAACCCCGACCTGCTCAACGGCTCGCGCAAGCGCCGCCTGGCCAAAGGCTCGGGCACCGATATTCAGCAGGTTAACGCCCTGATGAAGCAGTTCGACGACATGCGCAAAATGATGCGCACCATGAACAAAATGAGCCAGACCAAAGGCGGCA
>CAXTCS010000254.1:0-6566 GCA_964242365.1 uncultured Hymenobacter sp.
GTGCGCAGCATAGCCCTGGCCTGGGTGCTCACGCTGCCCGTGACCATGGTGCTGGCCGGGGGCTTGTTCCTGCTGTTCCGGGCCGTGCTCGGCTAAGCCGGTTTAGCCATTATTAAGGCCCGAAAAAGGCGGCCCGTAGCAGGGCCGCCTTTTTCGTGTTGCCAAAATTCTGGCCGGGGCAACGGCAGAGAATCAGCCCGTAAAACGGCTGTTTTCACTGACTTATCCACTTATCCACACTAAAAAATGCTGGAAATGTGGATAAGCCCGGCTTATTTGGGCCACTGCACTTCCATCTCGTCGTTGATGAACACGCCGAAATTGACGAACTGCAGCTCGCCTTCTTCGAAGTAAAGGTCAATCATCGACTTCTCGTAGGAGAGGCGCACGGCGCCTTCTTCCATGGTTTCGAGCTCGGGCGCGGGCTGGGCGTGGCGCTGCATGAGGGCCTGCACCTGGTCCACGCTCAGGCCGTAGATGGCCTCGCCGAAGAGGCGCATGTTGGGGTTATCGGTTTCGATGCAGCTCAGGCGGAAGTCGTCTTCGCGGTCGAAGTACAGCGAAAGCAGGTAGTCGTCTTCGTGGTAGTTCCAGGCCTGGTGCTCGAAGTCGTCTTCGTCGTCGGACTCCTCAATTTCTTCGGGCTCGCCGACCAGGGTGCGCACTTCGTCCATGGTGGCGCCGAAGCGCAGCGGGCCCATGCCGGTGCCCAAAATAATTTCGTTTTCCTCGATGCTGGAGGGTTGGGTGGTGCTCATGCGGTTGGGGTGAAGGATAGTGGCAAAGGTAGGTTTTTAACGATTAGTGGATAGTGATTAACGATTAGCGCGTAGTGATTAGTGGCCAGTCCTTGTGGCGGGATGCCCGCATCGCTCATCACTAATCGTTAATCACTAATCACTAATCACTGAAAAACTCATTTCCCGTATTTTTCGATGAAGGCGGCTTTCTGGCGCAGGTACTCGGGGTGGTTTTGGGCCTCGTCCCAGGTGCGCTTGAAAATGGCGGCGGCTTCGACTTTGTCGGGGTCGGGGTGGTCGGTGCGGGGCAGCTCGGGGCGGCCGTGGGCGCCGCTCTGGCCTTTTTTGTCGGCGGGCACGGGGCCGGCGTATTTCTTGCCGCCGCGGTGGTTGGCGTAGCGCCGGGCGCGGGTGAAGCCCATCTGGATAAACTTGCGGGCCATGTCGGCGCCCACAAAATCGTGGGCCTTCAAATAAGCCTCAAACAGGCCGTAAATCGTGGCCGACGACTCGGTGGCCGCCGCCGCGTCTTTGAAGCGCCAGTGGGGCAGGATTTCGGCCTTGTAGGGCTGCACCAGCAGCACGCCCTGCTCGCCCCGGCCCACGCGGTACAGCTCGGGGCGCTGGCGGAAGTCGACGGACTGGAAATCGAGGGTGTAGTCGAAGGGCATGGCGCGCTTATACGGAAACCGGGCCGCGGCCGGACAAGCGGCGCGGCGCGGCCCGGAATTTTGGAAGCGCCGCTTTTCAGTTTTCCCCAACCTTAATTTTTTGTTAAATATTTTTCTAAAAAACCTTCTTTGTTTCCACTCATTAGGTCGGTTGATAAGTGGATAAGCGCCGGAGGTTATCCCCAGCGTGGAAAACGTGGGGGTAAGCACGGGCTTATCCACGCCCTATCCACCGGTGTTGTGGAAAACAAAATACTTATTATCAGTGGGTTGATTGGTTTTTCAACATCTCCACCGGCTTTCCACATTTTCATTATCCCCCGAAAAACGGCCGTGTGGGAAGGGCTTCTGGGGTGGGGAAGTTATCCACGGTTATCCCCGCCCGGTTTGCCCTGTGTTGGTCCCTGAGCCACCAAAAAAACTTGTGCCCCACTTATCCCCGTCCCGTCCCCGTGTTTCCCCCAGGTTATCCCCGAAAATGTCCCCACCGCAAAACGGATGTGGAAAAGCCGGTGGAAAAGCGGTGGATTAGTGCTCAAAAAAGCCCTCAGTAACTGCAATCAAGCAAAAGTTATCCACGAATGGGGAGAAAGTCGGGTGAAAAACGGGTTTTGAGATAGTTGATTCAAGTATTTATTTTGTTTGATATAAACCAGGCCCCGGCCTTTCGCACGTAGCCCCAGCGGGGCAGCCTATCGGTAGTAACCCCGCACAGAGCATGAACAAAGCCGCGGCGGGGCGACACTCGTTGGGGCAAGTGCCGCCCCGCCGGGGCGGGGCTTCCGCATCAAACTAGCCGCGTCTGCTTTGCCCGGCGCTTGAGCGCCGGGAGCCAAAATCGGCGTCTTTTGTGGGGGGCTTTAGCCCTGACCTAGCGGCTGCAATAATCAGGGCTAAAGCCCCCGAATTAGTAAAACCGCTCCGCCTCCGGCGCTGAAGCGCCGGGCAAAACCCCAGCTGAGTTTTGGGGCGGAAGCCCTACCCCGATGAGGTTTTTGTAGGTCGATTTGGACTTGCCACCGGTAGTCGCCCCGCCTTGGCTAGCCCCTTAAAACGTAAGCGGCTCCACGATGTCGAACCCGGCGCGCACTTGCTGGGGCTTGGGGTCGAGGTACACCGGCTCGGGGGCGAGCAGCAGGTTGGGGTCGCCGCCGCGCCAGTGGCCGTCGCCGTCGCGGTCAATCAGCACCCGCAGGTGGTAGACGCCGGGGGCCATGTCGGAAAACAGGTAGCTGCCCTTGGGCGCGGCCAGGCTGGCCACGACCTGGAGCTTGTCGTCGAGCAATTGCAGCTCGAAGTGTTTTTCGGAAGTCGTAATAGTGCCCGACAAGCTGGTGGAAACGTCTTGCTCGCTGATGCCGAGGCGCAGCTTCCCCAGGCGCAAATCCTGCCCCGTGATGGCGGTAACGGCGGTGCTGTCGAGCACGATTTCGAGCCGGGTTTTGGCCTTGCTGTTGAAACGGATGGCCAGTTGGGTGCGGTCGGGGCTGAGGGTGCCGTCGGCGGGCAGGCGCAGGGGGCGGCGCCGGGTCGAGTCTTCGATGAGCGTGCCAAACGGCCGGTCGGTGGCCACGCGCACCGGCACGGCAAACTGAAACTTCACCTGGCCCTCGGGGTACACGGCGCGCGGGGCGCCCTCCACCGAATACAGCGGCGGGCTGGCCACCTTTTTGGCCGTGGCGGCCGGCACCGGAAACTTAAACTGGACGGTGTCGTGGGCGATGTTGCCCGTGCTGTCGGCCGTGGTGAGCAGGTAGCGGCCATCGCCCACCACCGGGGTTTTGAAGACGATGACGGTGCGGCCCTGGTCGGCCAGCTGCGCGGCTTCGGCCACGGCGGCCGGCGCCTGGGCGCTGCCCAGCGGCGCCAGCGCGGCCGTGCGCAGGCCCTCGTTGAAGCTGATGCGCACGGCCGTGGGGCTGAGCTGCCGGGTGGTGAGCAGCGGCGGGCGCCGGTCGGGCTGGGTGAGCACGAGCGCGACGGGCGCGCCGGTGCTGCCGGCAACGGCGATGGGCGCGGGCAGGTAGGCAATTTTCTCGCCGTCGTCGTAGCGGCCGTTGTTGTTCTTGTCGGCCACGGCGTAGATTTTGTACGGCCCGGCTTTGAGGAAATTCAGGCTGAACTTGCCGGCCTTGTCGGTGAGCACGGTGTAGTAGGGCCGGCCGCGGCGCACGCCGGCCGTGTCGGCCTCGCGGTAGAGGCCGATGCTGGCCTCGGCCACGGGCCGGGCCGTGAGCACATCGGTGAGCGTGCCGCTCACCCGGCCCGAGTCGAGCACGGCCCCGGTGCTGAAGTTGAGGTAGGCATTTTTGGCCGGCAAGGCCTCGGTAATGTCGACCACGCCCTCCCGGAAATTGAAGCTGTAGGTGGTGTTCGCGTCCAGCGGCTTCTCAAAAAGCAGGGTAATTGCGTTCCGGTCTTCGCGCAGCTTGTAGGGGTTGTCGGCGGCGAGCTGGGGGGTAATGAGCAGGTTTTTGCTCAGGTCTTTGGTGATGACGGGCTCCGAAAAGTTGAGGCGCACAAACTGCTGCTTCACGTTGCGGGCGGCGCTATCGGGCGAGCTGCTGACGCGGCGCGGGGGCGTGCGGTCGCGCGGGCCGCCCAGGGGCGGGGCCACGGCGGCGCAGCTTTCGAGCAAGGCAACCAGCGCCAGCAAAGCCAGCAGTTCAACGCGAACGGACATTATACAACAACAGCGTGGTGAGAGTAAGCACAGCAATGGCCAGCCCGATGCGCACCCCCGTCCGGCGCGTCACGGCACCGGTCGGCTCGGTGCCAACGACCACCACGTGCCGGGCAGTATCCGCCACAAAGGTCGGCGGCGCAGATTTGACAGAATCGGGCCGGGGCGCGGTCACGGGCGCGGCCGGCACCACGGGCACGGTTTGGGCGCGGGCGGTCGGCAGCAGGCACGCGGCCACGGCCACGGCCAGCCCCCACCCCCACTGCCGCCCGGCCCGCCGCATCAGGCCGCCGGGGTGCGCCGCCCGGCCACGTACAGCAGGCTCGAATACTGCCCCTCGTGCTGCTGGGCGTACTGATTGGACTTGTAGCCCGCCTTGAGCACCGTGATTAAACCCCCGGCCCGCTCGGCCTTCTGCTTTTCGCTGAGCATGCTCACGTAATAAGCATCGAGCGGCATGGGCAGCGTCTGGCGGATGGCCAGCTTGTGCTTTTTGAGCAGCTGGGTCATGGTTTTGGGCGCGAAGTGGTAGAGGTGCCGGGGCACGTCGTAGGCTGCCCACAGCTCGCGGTAGTGCTGGGCGTCGAGGCTTTCGACGTTGGGCACGGCCACGAGCAGCACCCCATCGGGCTTGAGCAACGCCGTGAGCTGGGCCAGGGTTTCGTTGAGCAAATGCACGTGCTCCAACACGTGCCAGAGCGTGATGGCGTCGAAGCTGCCGGGCTGAAACGAGGCCAGGCTTTCCTGCCCGACGGGCTGGCCGAGGCGCTGGCTGGCTTCGTCGCGGGCGCGGGCGTTGGGTTCCAGGCCCGCCACCTGCCAGCCTGCCGCCTTGGCCGCCGCCAGAAAATGCCCCGTGCCGCAGCCGTAGTCCAGCAGCTTGCCCCGGCGCGGCGCCAGCTTGTTCAGCAAGGCCACCTTGCGGCGCATCGTGAAAAAGCGCGCCACTTTGTAGGCCCGGTTGATGAGCCCGGACGCCCCGCTGTTGTGCGAGACGTAGGCGTCGGACTCGTAATACCGGCCAATAGCGGCCGGGCCGGGCCGCGGGTTGGTGAACTGAAAGTCGCAGGCCGCGCACTGCACGATGGCGAAGCTTTCGTGGCTCACCGTTTTGTCTTCGACCACCAGCTTGTTGCGAAATTCGGGTTTGCCGCACACTGGGCAGCGTTCTATTCGTTCGTAAGACACAAAAAGGGGGTAGATGGGTAGGAAAAAGGGTAGATGCGTAGGCACCGGCCAGCAAATTCGCGGTCTGACGGGTTGCATGGCCCGGCAAAGTTCGCAAGATTTTGGCGGTGATGAGAAGGAAGGGTTTTGATTGACCAGAAGAACGCCATGCTGAGCTTGCCAAAGCATGACGTTCTTCTAATCAATTCAATTCGCGTTGCTACCGCCCCAAATACACCATCAGCACCGACACGTCGGCCGGCGAGATGCCGCTGATGCGCGAGGCCTGCCCAATGGTTTCGGGCTGAATCTTGAGCAGCTTCTCACGGGCCTCGTGGCTGAGCGCGGGCATGGCCCGGTAGTCGAGCCGGCCCTGAATCACGAAGTTTTCGAGCTCCTGCTGGCGGGCGGCCTGCTGGTTTTCCTTCTGCAAATACGTCTCGTACTTGATGTTGATGATGGCCTGCTCCAAGGCCTCGGCGTCGTAAGCGGCCAGGGCTTCGTCGAGCGCGGGCAGGGCGCGGCGCAGGTCGGCCAGCGCCACGTTGGGCCGGCGCAGCAGGTTTACGGCGCGGGTTTTTTCGTGGATTTCGGCCGAACCCAGCTCCGCGAGCAGCGGGTTGATTTCGGCGGTTTCGATGGCGAACTTCTGGAGCAGCTCCGCCACTTCGGCCGTTTGGGTTTCCTTCAGCCGCACCCGCGCCAGCCGCGCATCCGAGGCCAGGCCCAACTCGTGGCCCAGCGGCGTGAGGCGCAAATCGGCGTTGTCCTGCCGCAGCAAAATGCGGTGTTCGGCCCGGCTCGTAAACATGCGGTAAGGCTCGTCGGTGCCCTTGTTCACCAGGTCGTCAATCAGCACGCCAATGTAGGCTTCGCTCCTTTTGAGCACGAACGGCGCCTTGCCGTGCACCTTATTATGGGCGTTGATGCCGGCCATCAGGCCCTGGCAGGCGGCCTCCTCGTAGCCGGTGGTGCCGTTGATTTGGCCCGCCAGCCACAGGTTGCGCACGGGCTTGGTTTCCAGCGTGTTCGTGAGCTGCGTGGGCGGGAAAAAGTCGTACTCAATGGCGTAACCGGGCCGGAACATCTTGGCCTTTTCGAAGCCCGCGATTTCGCGCAGGGCGCGGTACTGCACGTCCTCGGGCAGGCTGCTCGAAAAGCCGTTCACGTAGCATTCCACCGTGCTCCACCCCTCGGGCTCCACAAAAATCTGGTGCCGGTCCTTGTCGGCAAAGCGGTTGATTTTGTCCTCCACGCTCGGGCAGTAGCGCGGTCCCAGCCCTTTGATGCGGCCCTGAAACATGG
>CAXTCS010000255.1:0-6522 GCA_964242365.1 uncultured Hymenobacter sp.
AAGCAGCGCAGGTTGCAGCGGTCCGTCACGGCCAGGCGCAGGTACTCCAGCGGCCGGCCGTGCTGGTCGAAAAGGGGCGTGGCAGCGGGCGGCGTGGCCAAAGGAAGGACGGAGGGAAGCACGTTTATCACCAATTTTACCGGGCTGTACGTAAGACAGCCAGCCTGTGGTAAACCCCCAACGCGCAAAAGGTGTTCAGGCCCCAGGCACGGCCCGAGTTCCCAACGGCCCCGCCGCGCTGGCTTTTACCCAAAATTTACGTCGAAAGATATGTCTTTAAAAATCACCTTGTACGGCATCACCCGCGAGATTGTGGGCACGTCCGTGATTGAGCTGCCGGCCCCGGCGCCCGCCACCGTCGGCGAGCTGCTGGCCGAGTTGCGCCAGCAATACCCCGCGCTGGGCGCGCTGCGCAGCTGCGCCGTGGCCGTCAACAACGAATACGCGGCCAACGACCACCCCTTACACACCGTCGACGAAATCGCCCTTATTCCGCCCGTCGCCGGCGGCTAAGCTTTTCTCAATGAGCAATGAGCAATGAACAGTGAGCAATGTCGTTCAACTTGCTCTTGAGAATTATTCATTGCTCATTGATAATTGTTAAATGTTAATTGTCAAATGACGCCCTACCTCGCCATTACCGACCAGCCCATAGACGTGGCCGCCGCCCTGGCCGCCGTGCAAACCGAGGCCGCCGGGGCCGTAAATGCCTTCATCGGCACGGTGCGCAACCAATCGGGCGGGCGCCCCGTGCGCCGCTTGCACTACGAGTCTTACGACAGCATGGCCCTCACCCAGCTCGGCCACGTGGTGGCCCAGGCCTACGAAAAGTGGCCCATGCTGCAAGCCGCGGCCGTGGTGCACCGCAAAGGCACCCTGGCCCTCGGCGACGTGGCCGTGGTAGTAGCCGTGGCCACCCCGCACCGCGCCGAAAGCTTCGCCGCCTGCCAGTACATCATCGACACGCTGAAGCAGGTAGTAACCATCTGGAAGCGCGAGGAATACGAAGACGGCACCGAGTGGGTAGCGGCGCATCCATAACGACTGGTTTTTTTCAAAAAAAGCCCGGCTTCTGCGCAGAAGCCGGGCTTTTTGGTGAGTGTAGCGACGCATATTTGCGTCTCGTCGTTGAACGATGCCCTTCGTCCACAAGGCGTATTTCCGGTCGTGCAACAGCGGGTCTACTTGCTCGGAATCAAATACCCCAGCGAGAGCTGGAACGCCGAGTGGCGGGCGTTTTTGAGGTCGCCGTTGAAGTACGTGTTGTTCTCGTTTTTCACGAAGTCGCTGAAGGCGCCGGTGTAGCGCAGGTTCAGGCTCAGGCCGTTGCTGGCTTCGTAGCCCACGCCGGCCAGGTAGCCCAGCTCGTTGCGGTTGAGGCCGCTCACGTCGGTTTTGTCCTTCGACTCGGCCACCGTGGGGCTGCCGACGGCGGGCGTAGTCGTGGTTTTGGTTTGGTTGTTGGCGCTCAGCAGGTACGAATACTGCGGGCCGGCCTCGGCCACGAAGCCCAGGGCCTTGAACTTGAGCAACACCGGCACGTCGAGGTAATTGTAGTTGACGTTGCCCTCGCGCTTCTGCGTGCCCAGCACCGACGAGTACTCGGTGGGCTTGTTCTCGAAGCCTTTCTGCGAATAAAGAACTTCGGGCTGCACCGACAGCAGCCCGTCGCCGAGCAGCGGCGCGTTGAGCATCACCCCGCCCACAAAGCCGAATTTGTTGTTGTAAGTATCCTGGTTTCTAACGTTGCCGGCCAGATTGGAGTAGTTGGCGCCGGCCCGCAGGCCCAGGCGAATGCCCTGCGCCTGCGCCGATGAAATAGCGGCCATCGCCAACAGCGCGGCTCCTAGAAATGCAGTCTTTTTCATGATAAAAGAGCGTTGGTGAGTAATTATAGTGGAACACCCCTAATCAAAAGTGTGCCAATTTGGGCCCCAAACGCGCTTTCGGGCTGAAAAAGTCTGATGCCCGGACAAAAAAATAACCGCCGGTCGCGGCGGTTATTTTTTTAACTCCCGACTTTTCAGCTGGTTAATTCCCGCTCGGCGGCGGCCCGCTCGGCGGGCGTGTTCACGTTGCGCAGCTCCTCGGGCGCGGGCGGGGCCAGCAGTTCGATATCGGAGTTAATCAGGGCCTTGCGGGGGCACGAATAGCCCAGGCCCAGCAGCCGCAGCAGCTGCCCGTAGCTGCGCGGCTCCCAAATGGTGACCAGCGGCTCCGGGAAGTCGTCCCACGGACTTTTCAGCGCCGTGGCGGTCCGCGCCGGCTGCCGGTGCGTCACCAAAAACTCCAGCGTGGCGCGGGTGAGGAACGGCAGGTCGCAGGCCAGCACCAGCCACGCCGCGTTGGGGTCGGCCTGAAAAGCGGACAGCACGCCGCCCAGCGGGCCGAGGTTCAGAAACGTGTCGGGCAGCGGCACGAGACCGGCCGGCAAACCGGCCGCCTGGTCGGGGCGCACCGACACGCGCACGTCGGGGCAAAACTCGCCGAGCAGCGCCGCCGTGTGCTCGCGCTGGTCGAGGGCGTGGTAGCGCAGGGCGCCTTTATCGGTCAGCATCCGCTCGCTGCGCCCGCCGGCCAGCACGAGGCCGCGCAGCACCGGCTCGGCCACGGCATACCATTGCCGGATGAAGGCCGCGATTTTGGCTGTATCCGCGAGGTGCAGCACGGGCGGCAGCGGGGCGGCGGCCAGGTGCGCGGCCAGCCCGGCGGGCAGGTCGGTCTGGCCTTCGGCGAGCAAAATCAGCTTCACGTCGGTCAGCCGGTCGAGCTTCTTATCCAACGGCTTGCGCGGGTCGACGATAACCACCTGCTGGCGGGCGCGGAAGTGGTTGCCATTCACCAGCACCACGCTGGCGTGGGCCAGCAATTCGGGCTGCGAAAACTTGTCGAGCGCCCGCGTCAGGCTGAGCTGGCGATGGGTGATTTTATCAATCAGCTCCGCCGCAAGGCCGTTTTCGGCCACGTAGGGCGCGGGGCGAAGCGCGGTTTCCGACGCGGCCGGCGCGGCTTCGGCAGCACTGGCGGCATCGCTGGCCACGTGGTCGGCATCGACATACGCCACGCGCAGGGCCGGGGCCAGGTGCGGCAGCAGCCGCGCCACCAGCGCCTGAATGTCGCCGCAGGGCGCCCCCAGAATGGCCAGCTCGTGCCGCCCAAAATCGCCCACATCGGGCCGGGCCAGGGCGGCGTGTTTCGTTCGTTTTGAAGCGGAATCAGGTAGAGTATCCATGACGGAATTTACGAATTTTCGGAACGATGGAAGTCGCGCTTGCCGCCGGTTTTGGCGATGAGCTGCACGCCTTCGATGGTAATGTCGTGCGAAAACGCCTTGCACATGTCGTAGATGGTGAGCGCGGCCACGGTGGCGCCGGTCAGGGCCTCCATTTCGACGCCGGTGCGGCCCGTCACCACGGCGGTGCACTCCACGCGCAGGGCGGCGGGGCCGTCGGGCTCAATGGTAATCTGGCAGTCATCCAGCCCCAGCGGGTGGCACAACGGAATCAATTCCGCCGTGCGCTTGGCGCCCATAATGCCCGCCAGAATGGCCGTGTGGATGACCGGGCCTTTGTGCGAAGGCATTTCGCCGGCCCGCACCCGGCTCAGCAGCTCCGCGCCCAGCACCACGCGGCAGTGGGCGCGGGCCACGCGGCGAGTGGGCGGCTTGTGCCCAACATCGACCATCGTGGGCTGGTTGGCGGCGTTGACGTGGGTGAAGTTTTTCATTTAACAATTAACATTTAACATTTATCAGCGCGGCGATTTTCATCAAAATGAACAGCCGCTACCCGCTTGGGTTCAGAAGACCCGAGCAAAGCTAGGCGAGGCCCGCCAGCAGCCGGCCCGTTAACCCATCAAAAGAAACAGCGTTTCTTTTAGCTAAGATTGAACGACGATAAAACAATGAAGGCAAGGATACGCCCGAAAATTGTTAAATATTAATTGTTAAATGCTAATTGTTAAATGTTAATTGAAAAGATGATATCCGTTGCCGAAGCCTTTGCCCGCGTGCTGGCCACTGCCCGCCCGCTGCCGCCCGAAACCGTGCCGCTGCCCCACGCCGCCGGCCGCGTGCTGGCCGAAACCCTCACGGCCGACCGCGATTTTCCGCCCTTCAGCCGCGTGGCGATGGACGGCATCGCGGTGGCCCACGCCGCCTGGGCCGCCGGCCAGACGGAATTTGCCATCGAGCACACCCAATACGCCGGCGCGCCGCCCCAGCCGCTGCGCAACCCACACCAGGCCATTGAGGTGATGACCGGCGCGGTGCTGCCGCCCGGCACCGACGTGGTCATCCGCTACGAGGATGTTCTGCTGGCCGATAACCGCGCCACGGTTCAGATTCCGCCGCCTGCCGCGCCCGGCGTCAACGTCCACCCCCAGGCCGCCGACCGCCGCCGGGGCGACGTGCTGCTGCGCCCCGGCACCCGCCTGGGCCCCGCCGAGCTGGCCGTGGCCGCCACCGTGGGCGCCGCCGAAATAGCCGTTTTCCGCCCCGCCCGCGTGGCCGTGGTGAGCACCGGCGACGAGCTGGTGGGCATCGGCGAGACGCCCCTGCCGCACCAGATTCGGCGCTCCAATGCCTACGCCTTGCAGGCGCTGCTGGCCCAGGCCGGGGCCGGGGTGTCGCTGTTTCACCTGCCCGATGCGCTCGACGAGCTGCGCCAGGGCCTGACCACCATTCTCGCCGCCGGCTTCGACGCCGTGGTGCTGAGCGGGGCCGTGAGCAAGGGCCGCGCCGACCACCTGCCCGGCCTGCTGCGCGAGCTGCACGTCGGCGAAATCTTCCACGAAGTGAACCAGCGCCCCGGCAAGCCCCTGTGGTTTGGCGCGCGCGCCGATGGGCCGGTGGTGTTTGGCCTGCCCGGCAACCCGGTGTCCACGTTCATCACCGCCTGCCGCTACGTGCGGCCCTGGCTGCGCGCCTGCCAGCAGCCCGCCGACGCCCTCCCCACCAAGGCGGTTTTTGAGGCCCCCGCGCCGGCCGTGCTCACCGTCGACATTCAGTTTGCGCCGCCGCTGGCCCATTTCGTGCCCGTGCGCCTGACCGTCGACGCCGAGGGCCGCCGCCTGGCCACGCCGCTGCGGGTGGGCGGCTCCGGCGATTTGGCCGGCCTGGTGGGCGCCGATGCCTTTTTGGAGCTGCCGCCCGCGCCGGCCGTGTTTGCGGCCGGCACCACGTGGCCCGCGTGGGCACTATGATGCTGCGCTTAATGAGGAATGAGGAATGAAGAATGAGGAATGAGGAATGAGGAATTTGTCATTGCGAGGAGGCACGACGACGCAATCCGTCCTGGTCTCAGCGACCAACCCAATAATGCGAAAAGCCCCGGCCTTGCCCAAAAAGAAGCCTTTTTCCGGTCCATTGCGGTCCAGTAAAAAGGGCGTGTCACCTCAATAGGCGAGTCGCTGAGAACAGGACGGATTGCGTCGTCGCCGCTTGATGCGCGGAATGCTCGCAATGACAATTCCTCATTCCTCATTCCTCATTCCTCATTCTTCATTCTTCATTAAGCGCAGCGTAACGCCGCGTTCGTATCTTCGCCCTACGCTGCTATCCAGAAAGACCGAGGGACCGGGCCCGATGACGTCTTGGCAACCTACCGCGAGTAGGTGCCAACTCCCGTTCCACCGCGTATTTGGTGGAAGAAGATGACAGCCGGAACCGTGCTTTGCCGCACGGGTTTCTTTCTGGATACGCGGTTTTCGCCGTTTGCCTTCATCCGAAAGAAATGCCTGCTTCCGCCCCTGCCCTGCCCACCACCCGCCCGGAACGCGAACTGCCCGGCTCGCCATCCAGCCTCCCCGAAATCCTGCGCCAGCGCCTGCTGATTCTCGACGGCGCGATGGGCACCATGATTCAGCGCCACCCGCTCACGGAGGAGGATTTTCGCGGCGCCCGCTTTGCCGACCACCCCCGGCCCCTGCGCGGCAACAACGACCTGCTCAGCCTCACGCGGCCCGACATCATCAAGGGCATCCACGCCGAGTACTTCGCCGCCGGGGCCGACATGGTGGAAACCAACACGTTCAGCGGCACCACCATCGCCCAGGCCGACTACGGCCTGGAGCACATTGTTTACGAATTGAATTTTGAGTCGGCCCGCCTGGCCCGCGAGGCCGCCGACGAGTACGCCACGCCCGCGCAGCCGCGCTTCGTGGCCGGGGCCGTGGGCCCCACCAACCGCACCGCCTCGCTCTCGCCCGACGTCAACCGCCCCGGCTTCCGCGCCGTGACGTTTGACGAGCTGGCCACCGCCTACCTCGAGCAGGTGCGCGGCCTCGTCGACGGCGGCGTCGACACGCTGCTCATCGAAACCATCTTCGACACGCTCAACGCCAAAGCCGCGCTCTACGCCGTGCAGCGGTTCTTCGACGAAGGCGGCCGCCAGGTGCCCATCATGATTTCGGGCACCATCACCGATGCCTCGGGCCGCACGCTTTCGGGCCAGACCGTGGAGGCCTTTTGGAACTCCATCCGCCACCTGCCGCTGCTGAGCGTGGGCCTGAACTGCGCCCTCG
>CAXTCS010000256.1:0-6516 GCA_964242365.1 uncultured Hymenobacter sp.
CGCCGATGAGGATGGGGTTGTTTTTCTTGCGGCGGCTCAGGATTTGGGCCACGCGCTCGATTTCTTTTTCGCGGCCCACAATGGGGTCGAGCTTGTCGTCTTCGGCCAGCTTGGTGAGGTCGCGGCCGAAGTTATCGAGCACCGGGGTGCGCGATTTTTCGCCGGGCTTCTTGGTGGCGCCGGCACTGCCCGCGCCGCCGCGCCCACCGGGGCCCGACGAGCCAAAGAGCTTGTCGTTGTCGTCGTCGTCGGTATCGGGGCCGGCTTTGGGGCTTGGCGAGGCGTTGCCGTGATAATCCAGCGAGTCGCGCACAGTTTCGTAGTTCACGTTGAATTTGCTGAGAATTTGAGAAGAAATGTTGTCTTCGTCCCGCAGGATGGACAACAGCAGGTGTTCGGTGCCGATGATTTCGGACTTGAAGATTTTGGCCTCCAGGTAGGTTATTTTCAGCACCTTCTCGGTCTGCTTGGTGAGCGGAATCGAGCCGGTGATGCTGGTGCCCTGCGTGGCGGTGTTGCGGGTGGCCTGTTCGAGCGAGAATTTTAGCTCATCGATGGACACGCCCAGCTTGCGCAGCAGGCCCAAGGCGGTGCCTTCGGCCTCCCGAATCATGCCGAGCAGCAGGTGCTCGGTGCCGATGTAGTCGTGGCCGAGACGGATGGCCTCTTCCCGACTGAGGGAAATAACCTCTTTGACGCGGTTTGAGAATTTAGCTTCCATGCCAATAAACGTAGTGAAAAATCAAATAGCCCCGCGTCGGGCAAATACACGAATAACGGGTTGGGCCGGTATAACTTGAAAACAAGCTGGTTCGGGCGAAGGTTCGGACCAGAAGAGGCCCGCGGGCAGATAATGGGAAGTAATGTCGGCGAGAGCTTACGGGCGGCTGCAACGGTGCCGCTTATTGCAAAAAAGAGCCGGCCGCCGGGCCCTGCGAAAACAGCAGGTCCAGCACGCTCAGCCCGGGCTCAAAACCTGGGCCAAAGACCTGCGGATACGGCCGGACCAGAACCGGGGCTGCCGGACTGTCAGGTTCCTGAGTTTTAGAAGTGGTTTTGGGTGTCAGCCAGTCGCGCCGGTCGGCAATGACTGGCTGGGCAAGCTGGGCAAAAGGAAGACCGGAAGTTACGAAGGAAGGTTGCGCTGGGTAGGAGGACCGGAAATCGGCGGTAAGTTGCAGGGGCAAGGTGAGACGAAAACACTTCAGCAATAAACGCAACAGTTGCAAATTAAGCTCGAAAAGCAGCGTTGGTTTACCTACGTAAATATCGTGCAGGTAGTCGGCATAATACTCAAAATACGGGCTATTGCCGTACGCAGTTTGCAAGGTGCGCCAGTGGCGGTGAACCCAGTGCTGGCGGTAGTCGATTTCGATGGCCGAAACGCTCACCTTTTCGGCCCGGTTGCCGTCGATAACCGGCACGGTGAGGGGCTGCACGCCCTGCGCCGTGCGGATGAGGCAGCGGTTGCGGTACGTTTGCTTGCGGTAGTGCTCGTGGGCTTCGAGCAGCAGGCCGTCGGCACGCAGCAGCGCGGCAAACCAGGCGGCTGGCGGGTGGTAGTGCAGCTCGGTAAGCAATATCATGGATTGGGTGGGCATGGGCAGGGTGGCACGGATTTTTCGTAAAGAACGGGGTTCTCCCCAAGCCCGCCCCTTCGTCGTTACTTTTGTGCCATGCGTAGTTTTTTGCTGTTTTCGGCCCTTGTCGTTTCCCTGGCCAGTGCGCCGGCCGCGCACGCCGGCCCGCCCCAGATTTTGCTCGACGTGGCCCGGTTTCGCAACCTGAACAAGGTAGAAAAAGGCGCGGAGGTAGAAATTTACGTGACCGTGCCCACCCAGTCGCTCGTCTACCGGCAGCGGGCGCCCCGGGCGTTTCAGTCGGCGGCCACCGTCACCCTCGATATTCTGAAGCCCGACGGCAAATCGGTTTATCACGAAGTGGTTACCCTGAAGGCGCCGGTGCTGAACGACACCACCATTGCCATCAAAAACCCGCAAAGCTTCCTGAAAAGAATCATGCTGCCCGACGGGAAATACACCCTGCGCGGCACCGTGCGCGACCAGTACCGCAGCGCCAACGGCGAAACGACCGTGGAAAAGCCCTTGGTGCTGGAAGCGCCCGCCGGCCCTTTCCTCACCGACGTGGTTTTGCTGGCCCGGCCCGCGGCCCGCAGCGGCGGCGACGATAATTTTGCCCGTGGCGGCTACCGCCTCACCCGCGCGCCGGGCGGCAACTACGGCCGGGGCGCCGACAATATTTTTTTCTACACCGAGTTGCACAACGCCCCGGCGGGCCAGCCCCTGCGCGTGCATTACCACCTCACCACGCCCGACGGCTCGGCCGCCGACGCCGACGCCGACCTCACGCCCCAGAGCGGGCGGCCCACCACCGTGGTGGGCCAGTTGCCGCTGGGGCCGCTGCCCGATGGGCCGTTTACGCTGTTTGTCGAAGTGTACGGCGGGCCGGATAGTAAGCAGCTGCTGGCCGGCCACCGCGCCGTGGGCCAGCGCAACATTCCCGAATACGCGCCGGCCGGTGCCGCCGTGCCCCGATGAGCAAAGCGGCAAACGGCGCGGCCTCCGGCGCGGCGCGGCCCTATGCCTGGTATTTCGAGCCGGTGCGCTGGCTGCTGCTTGGCCTGGCGCACCTGCCGCTGGCGGTGCTTTACCTGGTGGCCGAAGGCATCTATTTCCTGCTGGCTTACGTGGTGCGCTACCGCTGGCGGGTGGTGACGCAAAACCTGCGTAATTCCTTTCCTGAATATTCGGCCGCCGAAATCGAGCGCGTCGGTAAAAGTTTCTACCGGCACTTTGCGCAGGTAGTGGTCGAGATTCTGAAGCTGGCGGCCATTGGCCCGGCCGAGCTGGCCCACCGCATGCGCTTCGTGAACCCCGAGTTGATGACGCGGCCGTTTGCCCAAAACCGGTTGGTGCTTTCCCTGGGCTCGCACATGGGCAACTGGGAATGGATTCTGAGCGGCGCGACGCTGGAGTTTCCGGGCCGGGCCGCCGGCGTGTACAAACCGTTGAACAACCCGTTTTTTGAGGATTTTATGCGGCGGCTGCGCACCCGCCTCGGGGCCGATGCCGTGCCCATGCTCTCTACGCTGCGCTACCTGGTGGCCCACAAAGGCCAGGGCCGCACCCTGAGCCTGCTCACCGACCAGGCCGCCGGCCCCGAAGACCGGCCCTACTGGACCACGTTTCTGCACCAGGACACCAGCTTTTACACCAGCGCCGACCGCCTGGCCGTGCAGCTCGATTGCGCGGTGCTTTACGTGGGCATCCGGCGGGTGCGGCGCGGGTATTACGAAGTCACGTTCACGGAGCTGCCCGATGGCCGGGCCGCCGCTATCGCGCCCACCGGCACATTTCCGGTCACCGAGGCCTTCGCCCGGCAGCTGGAGCGTGACATGCAAGCCTCGCCCGAGCAGTACCTGTGGACGCACCGCCGCTGGAAGCACCAGCGGAAGGAGTAGTGCTTAACGGTTAATGATAAGTGGTTAGTGACCATCCGAATGGGTCGTAAAAAGCGCCTGTCATGCTGAACTCGCGAAGCATCTTATCGCCGCTGAACGAATCGTTCCGGCGTGATAAGATGCTTCGCTCCGCTCAGCATGACAGGCGCTTTGAATAGCTTGCCGCTTAGTGGTTAATGCCGTCACCCATCTTGGAACGACACTAATCACTAATCGTTAACCACTAATCATTATTACAAGTACTGCTCGATGTCGCCCGCGCCCTGGCGCACAAGCTCGAAATCGTCGTTGGTGCAGTCGATGATGGTGCTCGGGACGTTGCCGCCGAAGCCGCCGTCGATAACGAGGTCCACCAGCAGGCGGTATTTCTCGAAAATCAGGTCGGGGTCGGTCACGTACTCATCAATGGTGTTTTCGTCCTCGCGCACCGAGGTGCTCACGATGGGGTTGCCCAGCTCTTTCACCAGCTGAAGGATAATCTGGTTGTCGGGCACCCGGATGCCGACGGTTTTGCGCTTCACGCCGCCGAAGCGGGGAGCTTTGGGGCTGGCTTCAAAAATAAAGGTGAAGGGGCCGGGCAGGGCCTTTTTGATGACTTTGTAAGTGGCCGTGGTGATGCCGTGAGCGTAGTCGGAAATGTGCGACAGGTCGGAGCAGATGATGCTGAGGTTGGCTTTTTCCGGAAAGAGCTTCTTGATGCGGCAAACCTTGTCCACGGCCTTGGCATTGGTCACGTCGCAGCCGATGCCGTAAACCGTGTCGGTGGGATAAATGATGACCCCACCTTTGCGCAATACGTCAACGGCTTGCTGGATACGGCTTTGAGGCGGGTTTTCGGGGTGAATGCGGAGGAGCGTAGCGGGCATAGAATGAACGGAGAAATAAGTAAGTGACGGGCCAGCAACGGCTGGCTGCTACCGACCGGCGGCAGGGCCGAAATTGGCCGCCGGGCCAAAGGCGCGGGCAAGGTACTACGGCCGGCCGAAACGCAACCGCTACGGGGCCGCACGCGCGGCGGGGTTGCCGCCTTCGTACTTTTGACGCTGCCCCTCGACTCCCTTATTAATTCCCATGTCGCAGCCTGCCAAAAAGTCGGCCATTGAGTACCGCAACCAAGCCCTGCGCCGCCGCAGGCGCTGGGCCACTGTCAGCGTCGTTTTCACCCTCGCGCTGGTGTGCTTCTCGTATTACTTCTACCAGGTGTTTTTCACCGCCAACATCGAAACCAAAGGCAAGCCGACCTTCGTCATCGTGCACCGCGGCTACGACTGGCAGCAGGCCCTGAAAGCCATCGACGCCACCGGCGCGGTGGTCGACAAGCTTTCGCTGCACTTCGTGGCCAAGCTCATGAAATACCCGGCCCACGTGAAGCCCGGCCGCTACGAGCTAAAGGACGGCTACACCAACCGCCAGCTCGTCAACGTGCTGAAGGCCGGCATTCAGTCGCCGCTCAAGCTCACGTTCACCAACGTGCGCCTGCGCCGCGAGCTGGCCGACAAGCTCTCGAACCAGATTGACGCCCGGCCCAGCCAAATCGACTCGCTGCTGAGCAGCCCCAGCTACACCCGCCGCCTGGGCTTCGACACCACCACCGTGCTCGGCATGTTCATTCCGAACACCTACGAGCTGTATTGGAACACCTCCGCCGACAACCTGATGAAGCGGATGAAGAAAGAGTATGAGAAGTTCTGGACGCCGGAACGCGACGCCGAGCGCGAGAAACTCAAGCTCACCCGCGCCCAGGTGAGCACCCTGGCCAGCATCGTTGAGGCCGAGCAGCAGCAGCACGCCGACGAGCGGCCCCGCATCGCCGGCGTGTACCTGAACCGACTGAAAAAGGGCATGAAACTGCAAGCCGACCCCACCGTGGTGTACGCCAACCGCGACTTCACCATCAAGCGCGTGCTCAACGTGCACCTGCAGAAAGACTCGCCCTACAACACCTATAAGTACGCCGGCCTGCCGCCCGGCCCCATCAACCTGCCCAGCATTGCGAGCCTCGACGCCGTGCTGAAGCCGGAAAGCAACAACTACCTGTACTTCTGCGCCAAAGAGGATTTCAGCGGCTACCACGCCTTCGCCACCAACGAAGCGGAGCATATTATGAACGCCCGCCGCTACCAGGCCGCGCTGAACCGGGCGGGAATCAAGTAACTAAAACGGCTTGTTGAGCAGCCTGTCATGCAGAGCGCAGCGAAGCATGACAGGCTACTGCATTAACAAAATATGTACTCTTCCGACACCCAAATCCGCGTGCGCTACGCCGAAACCGACCAGATGGGCTACGTTTATCACGGCAACTACGCGGCGTATTTCGAGGTGGCGCGCACCGAGGCGTTCCGGCAGCTGGGCATTTCGTACAAAGCCCTGGAAGCCGACGGCGTGGGCATGCCGGTGGGGGAGCTGCGCACCAAGTTCCGCCGCCCGGCCCGCTACGACGACCTGCTCACGGTGCGCCTGCTGCTGCGCAACCCCGCGCGCGGGGCCAGCGTGCTGTTCGAGTACGAGATTTACAACGAAGCCCGCGAGCTGCTCACCGAAGGCCACACGCTGATGGTGTTTGTGCGCACGGCCACGGGCCGCCCCGTGCCGGTGCCCGCCGACGTGCAAGCGAAGCTCGCGCCGTATTTTGCGGAAGGTTGATGGAACGTTCTATACTGGGAGAAGAATAATTAAAGGAACGTCATGCCGAGCGCAGCCGAGGCATCTCGCTCGCGCCGTTGAATGGTTGAGTTACTATGGCACGCGAGATGCCTGGGCTGCGCTCGGCATGACGTTCTTTTGCTCATTGCTCATTGCTCATTGAAAAGTGAAAGCTCCTGTCATCCGTCGCTCCCGCTTCCCCGATGTGCGCCAGCAACGGCCGTACCGGCAGCTGATTGTGGGGCTGAAGCGGCTGCGGCTGCCCGGCGGCCACGCCTCGCTCTACGATGTGCTCGACCGCATTTTGCACGAGCTGCGGCTCGACAGCCTGGAAAAACGCGCCGCCTACATGGCCTTCAACCTCACGGTGGCGCTGTTTCCGACCATTATTT
>CAXTCS010000257.1:0-6509 GCA_964242365.1 uncultured Hymenobacter sp.
CTACTACCTGGCCGGGCAGGGCGTGCGCATCGTGGGCATCATCGACCGGGCCGGCGGGCTGCTGAATCCGGACGGTTTTGGGCTCGAAGAAATACGGGCCCTGCTGCTGGCGCGCCAAGGCAACTCGCTGACTGGTGATGACTTGCTGTCTTTTGAGGAAATCAACGAAAAGGTCTGGTCGGTGGGGGCCGATATTTTTATTCCGGCGGCCTCGTCGCGCCTTGTGGCGCGGGCGCAGGTAGAGCAGCTGCTGGCCGGCGGCCTGAAGGTGATAAGCTGCGGCGCCAACGTGCCCTTTGCCGACCCGGAAATCTTCTTCGGCCCCACGGGCGAGTTTGCCGACCAGCACGCGGCCGTTATTCCCGATTTTATTGCCAACTGCGGCATGGCGCGCGTGTTTGCTTACCTGATGGAAACCGGCGCCGAAATCACCGACCAGGCCATTTTTGCCGACACGTCGCGCATCATCGGGGCGGCGCTGGAGCGCACGCACCAGGAAAACGCGCGGGCCACGGGCATTGCGCAGCGGTCGTTCGAGATGGCGCTGCGGCAGCTGGTGTGATAAATCGGCTGTCACGCGGAATGCCTGAGTGGCTTCCAACCGCCAGCATTTTTATTCGGCAGCAAATCGATAACTTTGACGCCCTACTTTTGGTCGCCCCGTTTGCGGGGCGATTTTGTTGTTGAAGGAATTTCCCCCGAATTTATGTCTACTTTGAAAAAGGAGAAGACCAGCAAGACCAAGGTTGCTGACGACCTGCTGAACGCTGGCAGCGGCAAAACCATCAAGCAGCCCAACGTTAATGACGACAAGCTGACGTCCATCACGGAGATGCGCCAGACGACCAACGGCCAGACGGCCATGGCCATCGAGGACGAGCAGCGCCTGCGCAAAGCCTTCGTGGACAAGGACTGGAACGAAATAAAAATCGCTGATAGCTGGCAGATTTTCAAGGTGATGGCCGAGTTTGTGGAGGGCTTCGAGAAGATGTCCAAAATCGGGCCGTGCGTGAGCATCTTCGGCTCGGCGCGCACCAAGCCCGAAAACCCCTACTACCAGATGGCCGAGGAAATCGCCTCGAAGCTGGTGCGCCACGGCTACGGCGTTATCACGGGCGGCGGCCCGGGCATCATGGAAGCGGGCAACAAGGGCGCCCGCGCCGAGGGCGGCAAGTCGGTGGGCCTCAACATTGAGCTGCCTTTTGAGCAAACCCACAACATTTACATCGACCAGGACAAGTGCATCAACTTCGACTACTTTTTTGTGCGGAAGGTGATGTTTGTGAAGTATGCCCAGGCGTTTGTGGGGATGCCCGGCGGCTTTGGCACGCTCGACGAGCTGTTTGAGGCCATTACCCTGATTCAGACCAAGAAAATCAGCCGCTTTCCCATCGTACTGGTGGGGTCGGCTTATTGGAACGGCTTGTTTGACTGGATGAAAAACGTGATGCTGCACGAGGAGCACAACATCTCGGCCGAAGACCTGAACCTGGTGCAGATTGTGGACGATGCCAGCGAGGCGGTGAAAATCATCGATGATTTTTACCACAAGTATTTGCTGTCGCCGAACTTCTAAAATCACTGATTTTTCGGATTTTAGCGGATTTCACGGATTTTGTGGGCGTTGCTTTGCGGCGTTGGCTGTTTTGAAAAGCTGGCTCGTTGGGGCCGGCTTTTTTGTTTTCACCTTTGTGGCTTCATGGCCATTTTCTCTGCTCAATTAGACTTTGACTTTGACTACCTCATCGCGGGCGGCGGGGCGGCGGGGCTGAGTCTGGCGTATCACATTGCCCAGGAGCCACGACTGGCCAGCCAGCGGGTGTTGATTATTGAGCCCGAGGCCAAAGACCAGAACGATAGGACCTGGTCGTTCTGGGCCGATGAGCCGACGGCGTTCGACGGCATCGTGGCGCACGAATGGCGGAAGATTGCCTTCCGCAGCCCCGGTTTTGAGCGGGTTTTCGACCTGGGAAACTACCGCTACAAGACGATTAACGGGTTGGATTACTACCGCTTTGTGCGGCAGGCGCTGGCCGGCAAGGCGCAATTCACCTGCGTGCGCGGCGCGGTGGAAAGCCTGGAGAATGTGGCTGGTGGCGTCCGCGTGCGGAGCGGCGCGGGCGAGTTTACGGCGCGGTACGCCTTCGATAGTCGCCCGCCAAACCTGGCGCAGCTGAAGCAGCCGCAGAAGCACCGCTACTTGTTGCAGCACTTCGTGGGCTGGGAAGTCGAAACGGAAACCGACGCGTTTGACCCCGCCGTGGTGGAGTTTATGGACTTTCGGGGCGAGCAATGCCACGAGGCGCGGTTTATGTATATTTTGCCTTTCAGCCCTTGTAAGGCATTGGTAGAGTACACGTTATTCTCGGCCACGCCCTTGCCCAAAACGGAATACGAAGCCGCTATTCGGGATTATTTAGAAAAGACGCTGGGGGGTCCGGCTTACCGAATCGTGGCCGAAGAAGTCGGCGCTATTCCGATGACGGACCACCCGCTGCCGGCCCGCGACGGTGCGCGCATCGTCAACCTGGGCACGCGGGGCGGGCGCGCCAAGGCCAGCACGGGCTACGCGTTCAAGCGCATTCAGCAGCATTCGGCGCGGCTGGTGGCGGCGCTGGCCCGCACGGGCCACCCACCGGCCGACGCCACAGGTGATAAATGGCAGTTTCGCTTGTTCGACACCTTGCTACTGGACATTATGCAGCGGCGCGGCGAAACCACGCGGGACATTTTCCGGCAACTCTTCGAACGTAATCCGGTGGGGCGCATCTTCCGCTTTCTGGACGAAACCACGTCGTGGGCTGATAACCTGCGGGTGATGAATTCGGTGGCGCCGGGGCCGTTCATGCGGTCTATTGTGCAAGTGCTGCGCGGCCGGCCTGGAGGGAGAATGAGGAATGAAGAATGAGGAATTGTCATTGCGAGGAGGTACGACGAAGCAATCCGTCCTGTTCTCAGCGACCAACCTTCTAATGTGAAAAGCCCCGACCCTGCCTAGGAAGGAGGTTTTTCCGGTCCCAGAAAAGGGCGTGTCACATCAATAAGGTTAGTCGCTGAGAACAGGACAGATTGCTTCGCTGCGCTCGCAATGACAATTCCTCATTCCTCATTCCTCATTAAGCGCAGCGTTCGGCGCTTGTTCCAGCCACTCGCGGGCGGCTTGGACGGTGGCCGGGGATATGGCGCGCAGCTGGGGGACGGGCTCGGAAAGGTTGAGCAGGTAGCCGGTCAGGGCCGGCAGGTTGTCGAGGTCGTGGGTGCTGCACAGCACGGTTTTGCCTTGCTTGGTGGCCCACTCGTGCACGAGGCCGAAAACCTGGCGGCGGTAGTACACGTCGAGCTGCTGGGTGGGCTCGTCGAGCAGGTACACCTGGGCTTCTTGCAGGCTGAGCTGGGCCAGCCACACCAGCTGCTGCTCGCCGCCCGAGAGCTGCGTGAAGTCGCGCGCGGCCAGGTGGGCCATGCCCACGCGGGCCAGCGCGGCATCGGCCAGGGCGTAGTCGGCAGCGGCATAGGAGCTTAGCAGGCCGTGGTGGCGGTAGCGGCCCATCACCACCAGCTCGCGCACGGCGATGGAAAAGCCAATGCTGCCGCGCTGGGGCAGGTAGCCCAGCAGGCCGGCAGCGGCGGCCCGGCGCAGGCCGCGTATTTCCTGCCCGTGCAGCCGGATGCT
The DNA here is from genome assembly GCA_964242365.1 of uncultured Hymenobacter sp. GTDB lineage: Bacteria > Bacteroidota > Bacteroidia > Cytophagales > Hymenobacteraceae > Hymenobacter. Next base: position 3,674 of record CAXTCS010000257.1, read on the forward strand.
GCCCTGGTAGGGCAGCTGGCCCGTGAGGACCCGAAATAGCGTCGTTTTGCCGCTGCCGTTGTGGCCCACCACGGCCACGAACGCCGGCGCGGGCAGGCACAAAAAAAGGTTGCGGACCAGCACCCTTCCGGGGTAGCCCGCAACCAGATTCTCCGCGCAAAGAATGGCAGGAGTTATGAGTTGGGAGTTATGAGTTATCAGTTTAGTAGGCAGACTCTTGTCCAACTCATAATTCATAACTCTCAACTCATAATTTACTTAATATTCGTCCTCGTTGAACATGAAATCCTCCTTGGTGGGGTAGTCGGGCCACACTTCCTCGATGTTTTCGTAGGGCTGGCCGTCGTCTTCCAGGGCTTGCAGGTTTTCCACCACTTCCATGGGCGCGCCCGAGCGGATGGAAAAGTCAATCAGTTCGTCTTTGGTGGCGGGCCAGGGAGCATCTTCCAGGTAGGAGGCCAGTTCGAGTGTCCAATACATAGGGAGTCGGATAAAAAAAAGGTTGGCGAAGGTAACTGTTTCCTTTCAACATGCAAGGCCGAAACCGCGTTGAAATCGACAACGCAAAAGGCAGGCTAAGGTTGGCCCGCGGTCTGGGCCTGCTGGCTAAATAAAGCAATCAAATCATTCTTCGTGCGAATTTTTCGCTCGAAGGACCGGATTTTTGTTTGCAGCATCTGCCGGAAGGCGTCGTTGGCGGCGCTGGGGCTGAGCTTGTCGAGGTTGTCGCGCAGCACTTCCAGCTCCTGGTGGTCGTCTTTGAGCAGCTCGCGCAGGGTGGTGGCCCGGAAGCGGGCGCGCTCGGCGGGCGCGGCGGGCATGGGCGCGCCGTCGGCGCGCTTGCGCAGGTGGTATTCGAGGGCGCTGAGCTCAAAAATCTTGTCGCAGGCCACCATGAAGCGCTGCCAGATGCGGTCCGACTCTTCGCCGCGCACGGTGCCGACCTGTTTCCATTCGGCTTGCAGGGCCTTGGCCTGGTGAATGGCCTCTTGCGGGGGCACGTTCATGAGGGCTTCGGCGCGGTCGGCGAGGGTGCGCTTGCGGGCCAGCAGCTCGTCGGACGAGGCGGGGGCGCCGGGCGCGCCGGTGGCTTGCTGGGCGGCGATGTGCGTTTTCAGGCGCTCAAAGAAGTGGTTGTTGGCGGCCCGAAACCGGGCCCACAGCTCGGAGGCCAGCTTCTTGGGCAGGGCGCCGTTTACTTCGCGCCACGCCTGCTGCAACTGCTTGAGCTGGCGCGAGGTGGTTTCGAACTGGTCGGAGTTCTTGAGGTCTTCGGCCTGCTGAATGAGGTCGCGGTAGCGGGTTTGCACCCGCGTGGTCATCGACTTCTTATCGGACTGAAACGCCTTGCGGCGGTCGAAAAAAACCTGAATGGCCGATTGAAAACGGCTTTCCAGGCCGTCGACCAGGGCCTTGTCGACGGGGCCGGTTTTGAGCCAGCCCTGGCGCAGGTCCTTCACTTTTTCGCTGGCCGACACCCACTCCACGCTGTCGCGCAGGGCTTCGGCTTCGCTGATAAAGCTGAGCTTGGCGGCCAGGTTTTTTTCGCGGTTCTGGACCACGGTCACGGCCACGGCTTCTTCGGCGGCGGCGAGGCGGTGGTGCAGGGCGGCAAAGTCGCCGAGGCCGTCGTAGGTCAGCAGCTGGCCTTTGAGGTGCAGCGCCTTCATCAAAAAAGAGCCTTGGTTGTCGCTGGCCTGCATTCGGGCGAGGAGCGCATCAACTTTGGCCCGCAGGACCTCAAAGCGCTGCCCGAAATAGAGCAGCGCGGCATCGTCCGTTTTTTTGACCAGGCCTATCTGGCGGGCTGGCTGGGCCAGCACGGGGCGCAGCCAGACGCCGCCGGCTTCCACGTAGCCGTAGCGCTTGGCTTCGGCCAGCAAAAGGTCGGTTGGTTCCATACAGGTGTTAAACTCGTGGGTAGGAATGTATAATACGTAAGCAGAAGGGTAGAACCAAGGGCCGCGGCTGAAATGTGGACCGGGAAGGGACTACAAGTTTACGGTAAAAAGGTGATGAAAAGATGTAACAATGCGCAAACCCGGTAGAAACAGGTGCCCACCCATACGGCTGGCCGGGCCGGACGGTGGCAAAACCACGGGGCCGGGCATGGCCCGCAAGCCCCGGCTGCCGTTCTTTGCGTCCGCAATTCCTTCCATTAGCCCCACTCCATTCCATGAGCGACCAGACCATCATCTTCAGCATGGCCGGCGTGAGTAAGATTTACCCGCCCCAGAAGCAAGTTCTCAAAAACATCTACTTATCGTTTTTTTACGGGGCCAAAATCGGCGTCCTGGGGCTCAACGGCTCGGGCAAATCGAGCTTGCTGAAAATCATTGCCGGCGTCGACAAGCAGTTTCAGGGCGAAGTCGTGTTTTCGCCGGGCTACTCGGTGGGCTACCTGGAGCAGGAGCCCCAGCTCGACCCGACCAAAACGGTGCGCGAAGTGGTGGAGGAAGGCGTGGCCGAAACGGTGGCTTTGCTGAAAGAATTCGACGAAATAAACGAGGCCTTCGGGGCCGAAGACGCCGATTTTGACAAGCTGCTCGACCGCCAGGGCAAAGTGCAGGAACGGCTCGACCAGCTCGACGCCTGGAACCTCGACACCAAGCTGGAGCGCGCGATGGACGCCCTGCGCACCCCGCCCCAGGAGGCCATCATCGGCACGCTGAGCGGGGGCGAAAAGCGCCGCGTGGCCTTGTGCCGCCTGCTGCTGCAAGAGCCCGCCGTGCTGCTGCTCGACGAGCCCACCAACCACCTCGACGCGGAATCGGTGCTCTGGCTGGAACAGCACTTGCAGAAGCACAAGGGCACGGTCATCGGCTGGCCCCCCAAC
>CAXTCS010000258.1:0-4203 GCA_964242365.1 uncultured Hymenobacter sp.
CATCGGCTACGGGTCCAGCACCATCAACGGGCACGGCTTTTACAGCTCGTACAACGCCCACAACGACATCCGCCGCGTCTTTGGCTCTTACCGCAACCACATCGACAACTACCTGCAATTCGCGCCTTACCTCGAACTGGGCGGCGTGCTGCTGGCGGGCGTCGAGTCGCGCAACGACCGCGTAAACCTGAGCCTGATTGTGCTCAAAAGCGAGCTGATTATGCTCTCCTCGGTCTACGTGGTGAAAACGCTGACGGCCGTGCGGCGCCCCGACGGCTCCGACAAGCTGTCGTTTCCGTCCGGCCACACGGCGCAGGCATTTTTGGCGGCCAGCATCGTGCACACCGAGTTCCGCGACAAAAGCCAATGGTACGGCGTCGGGGCCTACACCATCGCCACCGGCGTGGCCGCCTTCCGCATGATTAACAACAAGCACTGGGAATCGGACGTGTTTGCCGGGGCCGGTTTCGGCATCCTCTCGGCCCACCTCGCCTACCTCAGCCACCGCAACCGCTGGGGCCGCAAGCCCATTGGCCGCGACGTGGGCCTCGTGCCCCTCTGGAGCCCGAGCGGCGGCACCGGCCTGAGCCTGACCTGGCGGCCCAAGTAACCAGCCAGCTACCAGCCAGCACCGCGCAACCGCCCCCGGCTCGTGGCCGTTGCAGGCACGCTCCTACTGGCTTTCCCCATGAAACAAAACGAAATAGAGCCCCGCCAAAACCGGGTAATCTACGCGCTGATGGCCCTTGTCGGCCTTTCCGTCCTGGCCTGGACGCTGTGGCGACACCTGCACCAGGGCGTTTAGCCCGCGAGCAGCCCGCATAAAGATGAGCCTCCGCGGGAACCACCCGGCGGGGCAGCGCGCCATTTTATTTCCTGGAATTTTACTTCCCCGGTGGGCAGCATCCGCGTCGCGGGGTTGCTCACCGGGGCTTTGCTTTGCAGCCCCGCAGGCTGGCTGGTTTTTTCGAAAAATGCCTACGTACGTATACGTATGACCGTTTCCGTAAGCTGGCGTAAGTACGTAAAATGGCCCGCAGCAGGCTTTTGCTCAGCCCTGACTAAGCCATTTGCCGTAAAAACGGGCCGATATGGCCCTTGCCAATGGTTCTGCCTTGCTTTCCTAAGCCCACCCCGCCATGAAAACCAAGCCCAATGCCCAAAGCCCCCGCTTGCAGCCCGACCGGAAAAGTGCCAAAGAAGTGCGCCGCGAGAGTACGCACTCCGCGCTTAACGACCCGCTGCCCGGCGAACCCGACCACGACTACCTGCCCACTCCGGGCTTGCCACGGCCACTCGAATTTGGCCGCCCCGACTATTAAATCAACGCCTTTCACCACCTTCTACGAGGCCCTATAACCGTTCAGTGCCGGCCATGTCGCCCCCCATGATTTACCAAGGCCGCAACGACGCCGGGTTTCTCAAGGACGAAAACCAGGTTCAACCCGGCGAACCCATTCCCATCCGCGACCTGCGCGTGCACCTGCTGGCCCGCGGCGAGCGATTCAGCCTGCCGCTGCAAGGCTGCCCGCCAAGCAGGGCGGCCTTACGGCCATCACAGGATTTTGCCCCGGTTGTCCCAATGGCTCGACTTTACTTCCAGGCTGCCGGGCTGCCGCTTGATGGTGCGGGTGTACCGCTCGCCAGCGATGAGCCCGTTGGGCCGGCGCTTGCCAAAAAACAGCGTCACGGGCTCGCCGTGCTCGTTGGTCACGAAGGTGATGTCGTAGCCTTTGAACGCGTCGTCGATGCTGGTTTTGGATTCAAACCGCTTACTCAGCTTTTTATCTAATTCCGGATGCAAGGGCATGGGTTATGAACAGGAAACCGGTGTGAGTGGAAGAGCTGAAAGGCTCAAAAACAAGAACACCGCTTTTAACGAAATCCGCCGCCCACGGATGCCGCGAAGGCCCGGGCCAACCCACACTACGACCCAAAATACCGCTTTTTACGCAGGGCGGGCCCGGATTTATGCTGTCGTTGATTTCAGTATTTACTCCGGCACAACCCGTAATTATACGCTTGTCGCGGGGGCATTTTATGGCGAGATTCGTGTAGAACGCCTCCCTGCTGTTGCGGCGGCGACTGCTGAAAGAAGTGCCTTGCGCACCGGGTTACCGCAGCGCTATCACGGTGTAGCAGCTCGGCCAACCCGACCGGCCAGAGCAACCGGTTTTTCCATCGCCGGCACTGGTTTTTACCTTTTATTTCGCTCCCCATGCCCAGCCTTGCCTTCGTCGCCGTGCCCACAAATTTGTCCGACGACGAACGCGCCCAATGGCAGCGCCGCCAGCTTACGGCCCAAAATACCCTCGAAATTCAGGCCCTTTCCGGCACCCCGCCCGATGCCGACACCGTGGCCCGTTTCCGGCGCTACGTGCGCGGCGAAATCACCCTGGCCGAAGCCATTGAGCAGGTCCGCGCACAAATAGCCCGGGAGCCCCCGGGGTTCTGGCAGTACCTCAACCGTCGCCCGGCTTCCTGACCAAGGCACGCCTACAGAAAAGGAAGCCCAGGAGGAAGCTGCAAGAAAAAAAGGCCCTCCACGCTACCGTGAAAGGCCTTTTTTCATATCCTGGAGCCGCCTGTCGGACTCGAACCAACGACCCTCTGATTACAAGTCAGAAGCTCTACCAACTGAGCTAAGGCGGCGGGTTGGTGGCACAAAAGTACGCAGCCAGGGCAAATTTGCCAGCTTCCGCCGCTACTTTTCCAAAAAGAAGCCCGGCATCCGCAATGCCGGGCTTCTTTTTGGTTGATAACGACCGGCTTACGCGCGGCCTTAGCTGCGAATCATTTTCAGCTGCTTTTTCAGGGCCTCGATGCGTTTCTGGCCTTCGGCGATGCGGCCCTGGTATTCTTCGCGCAGCTGGCTGGCGTTTTTCGAGCGGGCGAAGAAGTCGAGGTTGGTTTGCAGGGTCGAGTGGTCGTTTTCGAGCTCGTTGATTTCCTTGCGCAGGGCCATTTCCTTGCGCGCGAGCTGCTGCTGGGCCTGGGGCCGGGCCTTGAGGCGGGCCACTTCGGTTTGCAGCAGCAAGTCGGCGCGGTCGGCGTAGCTCAGGCCAGGCACGTGGTCGAGGTACTTGCCCAGCAAGGCCAACAGCTGCTCCTCGCTGCGGTCGGCGGTGCCGCGGCCGGGTTGTTCGTCGGTGGGGTCAAACTCGTTTACCCAGCCCGCCAGCACCTCGCGGAAGCCTTCGAGCGTGCCCGGCGCGTCGGCGGTCAGGGCGTTCACCTGGACCGCAATTTGGTCGAGGCGCGCCAGCTGCTCACCCGACGACTGCTGCACTTTCTCTTCGCGCTGCCGGGCCTCGTGCTTGGGGCGCTCAAACACGGCGTCGCAGGCGGCCCGGAAGCGGTGCCAGAGCTTGTCGGCCAGCTTGTCGGGCACGCGGCCCACGTCTTTCCACTCCTTCTGCACCCGAATCACGACCTGACGGGCCGCGTCGGCGTCGGGGTTGTTGGCGGCTTCCTCGGCCTGGTCGATGAGGGCCTGCTTGGCTTTCACGTTGGCCGACTTCTCATTGTCCAGGGACTTAAAAAAGTCGTTTTTGCGGTTGAAAAACGCTTTGTAAGCGGCCCAGTACTGCTTGTTCAGCGCGTCGGCCTGGGCACGGGGCACGAGGCCGGCGGCTTCCCACTCGGTTTTGATTTCCTGCAATTCGTCGGTTTTCGAGCGCCACAGGTTCACCCGGTCGGTGTCGAAATCGGCAAAGGGCAGCACGCGCTCCAGCAGGGCCTGCTTCACCACGAGGTTGGCTTTTTCCACCGTCGAGCGCTGGTCAACGAACTCCTTGCGGCGCTGGTGCAGCACGTCCGACGCGGCAATGAAGCGCTGCCACAGCGGCTCGCGCTGGTCGTTGGGCACGGGCCCGATGTGCTTCCAGTCCTCGTGCAGCTTGGTCAGCTCATCGAGGGCCTTGTTGATGCCGGGGGCCTGAACCAGCGCCTCGGCCCGCTTGATGAGGGCTTCTTTGGCCTCCAGGTTGCGGCGGCGGTCCAAGTCCTTCATCTCCAGGAAGCGACCTTGCTTGCTGTAATAAATATCGAGCAGGCCGTGGTACGTGTCCCAGATGCCCTGGCTGTCGGTTTGGGGCACGGCGCCGGTGGCTTTCCAGTCGGCTTGCAGCGCCTGGAGCTTAGCCGAGCTGTCCGTGGTTTCGGCGGCCTCTACCAGCAGGCCCAGCTGGGCGAGCAGGGCTT
>CAXTCS010000258.1:4213-6504 GCA_964242365.1 uncultured Hymenobacter sp.
TCGTGTCGCTGAGGCCCGTCCCCTCGTGGCAAACCAGAACGGCCTTGTGCCGACCGCCCCCTTCGGGCGCGTAGAAGCTGCCGATCATCTCGCGGCCGTCGGCCTGGTACGGAATATCGCGCGTAGTCATAGCCATTGAATCCTCTGTTTGCGCCGCATCTACCCAGGTACGGAGCTGGTCGAGCAGGGCTTTTTTCTTGGTGAGGTTGTCGCCGCGGCTGGCGTCTTCGGCTTTGGCGTCCTTCACGCGGTTCTCGCGGAACTCCTGCATGGCCTTGTTCAGCTCCTGCTGGCCCTCGGGCTGCTGAAACGCGAAGGCTTCGGCGCCCTCGCCGCCTTCGGCAAACTTCTGGCGGGCGGCGCTGCGGGCCAGGCCCACGTTGGTTTCGTACAGGCGGGTCAGGTCCTGAATCTGCTTGCGGTTGCGGCGGGCGTCGGGGCGGCGCAGCAGCTCCACGAGGTAGCTGGCCTGCGCCGGCAAGTCAAGGGCAGTGAAATCGGGCGCGACGGTTTCGGCCACGTCGGCGCCTTCTTCCTCGTCGGCCCCGGTGGCATCTTCACCGGCCTCGATGGCCGCCACATCGGCCGGGGCGGCATCCAACGGCGTCTCCGAGGAGGTGGGCAGCGCGGCGAGGGGCTCGGGCGCCGCTTCCAGCTCGGCGGCGTCGTGCAGGGCCACGGTGGGCAATTCCGGCGCCTGGTCTTCCACGCTGGCGCCCGCGTCGGGGCCGCTCAGCGTTTCGGGGTCGGCAATGGGGGCCGGCGTGGCGCTGGCGAGGTGCTCGGTGGCGGGCAGCGCTTCGGGGTCGGGCGCGGGCGCGGGCGCGGCTTCCCCGGCCGAATTCGAGGCCATTTCCGCTCCGTAATGAGTGACCGCGCGGGCCTGCGGGGCCGACATATCGTCGCCGGCCACGGTCACGACGTCGGGCACGTGGTGGGCGGTTTCGGCGGCGGCAGCGGCTTCGGGCGTGCCCGGCGTGGGCGCGGCGGCCCCCAAATCGGTGGCGATAACGGCAGCGGCCGACGCTTCGGCGGTGCCGGCGCCCTCGGGCTGGCCGGCGGCCAGCGCGGGCGTGCCCTGGGCCGGCATTTCAATTTGCGCCCCGGATTCGGGCGAAACCGGGGCCGGCGCGGCGGGCGCGGCCGTGCCTTGAATCTCGGCGAGGCGGCGTTGCAAAATACTCATCCGGTCCTCAGCGGCCGGGTCGGTGCCACCGGTGAGGGGGGCGTTGGGGGTTTCTTCAGCAGCCATAAATCTTCGTAAAAGCCAGCTTCGCACAAGAAGCCAGAAAAGAGAGCAAAAAAAAGTGGGAATACAACAACGGACGGCCCAGCGGCCGCATCAGTTCAGGCGGGGGTCAATCGGATAATTGGCCAGCACCTTAAAGCGCCCGCCTTTCTCCCGTAAAATATCCCGCCAAAAGGCATCGGATGCCAAAGTAAACACTTTCCCGGCGCTTGGCAGGTGCCGTATCCAACTCTGCCCCTGCATTTCGCCCGCCAATTGGCCCGCCGACCACCCCGAATACCCGGCGAAGAGCCGCACTTCGTCGGCCCCCACGGCGCCGCTGCCGACGAGGCCGAGCAGCAGCTCAAAATCGCCGCCCCAGTACACGTTCTGACCCAAATCGGTGGCGCCCGGCAGGTCGGGCCGGCGGTGCAGGTAATGCAAGGTGTTGGGCTCGACGGGGCCGCCCACGTACAGCGGCAGGCCGGCCACGGCCGCTCCGGCTTCGGGCGGCAGGTCGAGCACGTCGCCGAGCGTGAGCGTGGTGAGGCGGTTGAGCACCAGGCCGAAGGTGCCGTCGTCGGGCGCGTCGCGGCAGAGCAGCACCACGCTACGGGCAAAATTGGGGTCGCCCAGAAAGGGCTGCGAGATGAGCAGGGTACCAGGACGCATAAAACGAGCAGTAAATAGTAGCAGATAAACAGGTACGAAAGCAACGCCGGCGCCGGCAACGGAAAGCCGGCAATCCGGACCGGAAAAGGGCCCAAAATTTCGAGGCCAAGCGCGGCGGCATGCTCACCGGCGGGCCAGCGGAAGCGGAGCCTGAGTACCTTGCGCGACAAATGCCGTTTTGCCGGCAGTGCCGGGCTAATTTAAGACGGACGCTTGCCCAAAAATGTTCCTTCCGCCGTTCGCAAAACAACGGTGTCAGCGGTTGGCCTTTTCGTAACCAACGGCGGCGCTTTGTTTCTGCCCCGCTTTCGTAAACCCATGACCGACCCGAACCTCGCCGACCTGCGCAAAACCTACGCCCAGCGCACCCTCTCCGAAGCCGACGTGCTGC
>CAXTCS010000259.1:0-6398 GCA_964242365.1 uncultured Hymenobacter sp.
GAATCACCGGCACCATGCGGATAACCATCCACTCGGGCTTGTTCTCCACGCGGGTCGCAGCGTCGCGGAAAGCTTCCACTACACGCAGACGCTTCAAGGCTTCCGCCTTGCGCTGCTGCGAAGTTTCGTGGGCGGCAGAGTCCCGCAGCGAGTAGCTCAACTCGTCCAAATTGATGCGCTCCAGCAGCATGTGCAGGGCATCGGCACCCATGCGGGCGATGAACTTGTTGGGGTCCTCGTTGGGCAGCATCTGGTTCTCGCGGGGGAGTTTGTCGATGATGTCCAAGTACTCGTCTTCGGTGAGGAAGTCGAGAATTTGTACGCCTTCTTCGGCCAGCGTACCGGGCTGAACCACAACGTACCGCTCGTAGTAGATAATTTGGTCGAGCTTCTTGGTAGGCAGGCCCAGCAGGTAGCCGATTTTGTTGGGGAGCGACTTGAAGTACCAGATGTGGGCAACGGGCACCACCAGTTCGATGTGGCCCATGCGCTCACGGCGCACCTTCTTCTCGGTCACCTCCACGCCGCAACGGTCGCAGATGATGCCCTTGTAGCGGATGCGCTTGTACTTGCCGCAGTGGCATTCCCAGTCTTTCACCGGGCCGAAAATCCGCTCACAGAACAAGCCACCCATCTCGGGCTTGTAGGTGCGGTAGTTGATGGTTTCAGGCTTCACCACTTCGCCGGTGCTGCGCTCCAGAATTGCTTCGGGCGAGGCCAGGGAAATAGTGACTTTTGAAAAGTCCTGTACCAGTTTCTTGTTTTTTGCGAAAGCCATTAGTTATGGTTTAGCGGTGGTTTTTGGCTGTTAGAGTTCAAGCCAACAGTTCGACGCTACAAAAAGTGCTCTACGGGTCGGGCAGGTACGCCACATAGTAGATTTTCGCTAGGTCTTTGGTAATTGAGCAATTTAATTAAGTCTTCCACCTTGTACTACTCTGACCTGTCTCGAAGTAGCTGTTTCGTGGGTGAAACTTTGTATTACTTAGTCAATATCTGGTTTAAATGTCTTCTTCTATTTGGTCATCTTCGTAATCTGAAAGTTCCCCAAGGTTGAGGTTAACGATATAACCATTCTCTAAACGCTCAATTTTATTGAGAATTTCTTTTGGAGAAGGGTCTAGAAACTCTATTCTGTAACCGTAGACCATATCGTCGTTACCAGAATTTTCTACTCTTTTGTAATTCAGCTGGTCTAACTCATTGCGAGAAATCCCTAGGATTGAAGCAAGGCGAGTTTCTTCCTTATCTTCTCCCGCTTCCATTGCGTCATCTTTCCAGCTTCCCATTCTGTTATGCTTTGAATTCGTAAAATGCTTTAAGAATAATTAGCGAAAAATTCGACTCGAATCTGTTGGCATGAAGCTACAACTCTTTAAGCGCCTCTTGTTTCTTTGTATCTATTCTACGCTTCAGCATCATTTTATCATTCTTCTCATCTCTGAACATTTCGTCAAAAACCTCTATCCCACTATAACTTACAGAACCAAAATCACCTCCTGCCCATATAGAAACAGTCAGTTCTACTTTTTTACCAAACCATTCATAATTATTCACCTCACGAACATTATTATCTGCTTTAGCCGACTGCCCTAGATTGCCATACAGCTTTAACAAAAGTTCGAGTATGCCTTTCGCGTTATTTGCATCAGTAGATAATGTCACATTCATTAACTTATCTTTATAAAATTCATATGTTATACCAGACAATTTATATGGCCCGAGAAGCAGATTTTCATCTTTTTTTGTATACTTAAAAACGTTCCTATTTCCATAAGGGTCTTGTTTTATTCTCACTAAGTTGGATATCGCAGAAGGTGCCATTCCAAATTTGTATGTACGGAATCCGGATTTCGCATCTAGTGCAGCTACATTTTGCGCCACTCCAACACGAAACATTAGAAACAGAAAAGCGAACAGTGTTATACGGAGTAATTTAAACATCCACGATTAGTTAAGCCAACAGATAGACAGGGTTTCTACAACTTAAATTTCCAAAAACCCAGCAACTGACAAGTCCTCGTCAATTACTTCCCAGTGGATGCCCTGACTACGGCCAATGAGCCGCCAGTCGTTGCGGGCCTCTTCCGAAGCATCACGCGAACGCGGGTACCAATCGATTGGAACGCCGATTTCGCGCCCATCCGTCAGGCGGACGTACAGCTTACTGTCGTCGAACCAGGCTTGAGAAGCACTAGTGACTTGGTCAACCATTCGGCATTCTGATTCGGTAAGCCTGACCTTTTACAAACGTTGGCAACTGCTCTTCAAAAACCGGTAGCAATGGCTCGTAATCAGCAACTTTATTGTTTCGCACATCAAACACAGCAATGATGATGTCGAATTTTTTAAGGTTCTGCTGATATTCCAGGTTCTTGTCGATTGTCAGCATCACGTCAAATCCTGCGTCAATTGCCGCTCGCATCAAATTGCCGTTGCGTAAACCGTTCCATTGCATCTCCCTGACGGTCGCTACTTGATGGTTTGGCAGTCGGCTTTTCAGCTTGCGGGTTACGCATTCATCAAGCAAAACTTTCATTGAACATGAGCGTGGAAGTTGAAATCATGCGCTGTACCAATTCCAGCAAGCCGGTCACTTGTTGCTTACTAACCGATGGAAAGTTATCTAGAAACTCATCAACCGTTTCGCCGGTATCCAAATACTCGAACAGAATCTTGACCGGTACCCGAGTGCCGGCAAAAACAGGCATTCCGCCCATTATTTCCGCATCCACATTCACGATTCTCATAATAATGAAAGCTTAAAAGTGAAGCTGCATGTTTGATTGAAGCCGCAACTTTAGCTGCCAGCCGCGCTTCCCGAAAGAAACGAACAGCCGGCAGCTAAAGGCTAACAGCTAAAACACCTACTCCAAGGTGATTTCCAGTGCCAGGCCACGCAGTTCGTGGAGCAGCACGTTGAACGACTCGGGGATATTCGGCTTGGGCAACACGTCGCCTTTCACGATGGCTTCGTACGCTTTGGCGCGGCCCACCACGTCGTCCGACTTCACCGTCAGGATTTCTTGGAGAACGTTGGAAGCACCGAAGGCCTCCAATGCCCATACCTCCATTTCGCCGAAGCGCTGGCCACCGAACTGCGCCTTACCACCCAGCGGCTGCTGCGTGATGAGCGAGTACGGCCCGATGGAACGAGCGTGCATCTTGTCGTCAACCAAGTGACCCAGTTTGAGCATGTAAATCACGCCCACGGTCACCGGCTGGTCAAACTGCTGCCCGGTCAGGCCGTCGTGCAGGTAAGTCCGGCCGAAGGTGGGCAAGCCCGCCTCGGTCAGTTCCGCCGATACTTCAGCTTCGGTTGCACCGTCGAAAATCGGGGTCGCGTAGGTGCGGCCCAATTTCAGGCCAGCCCAGCCGAGTACGGTCTCGTAAATCTGCCCGATGTTCATGCGGCTAGGCACACCCAGTGGGTTCAGTACGATATCCATTGGTGTACCATCGGCCAGGAAGGGCATGTCCTCATCGCGCACGATGCGGGCCACTACCCCTTTGTTGCCGTGGCGGCCGGCCATTTTATCACCCACCTTCAGCTTGCGCTTCTTGGCGATGTATACTTTGGCCAGCTGCACGATGCCGGCGGGCAGCTCGTCGCCCACTTCCAGGGTGAAGCGCTGACGCTTAAAGCGCGCGGTGATGGTGTTGCGTCGTTTGGCGTAGTTGCGCACCAGCTCCAGCACCAAGCCATTCACGCGGGCATCAGCCGTCCAGCCTTCCAGAATCAGGTCCTTGAACAGGTTCACTTCTTCCGGAACGGCATAGTTGCTTTCATCCTTATAAGGATTCTTCTCGGGGAACATCCCTTCGTTGATGTTCTTGCGGTTGAACTTGACGCCCTTAGCAATCATCTCCTCGCCGAAGCGGTGCTTGATGCCCTGGCTCGTCTTGCCTTCCAGCAATTGCACCAATTTATCAATCATGATGGCCTTCACGCCGCGCAGTTCCTGGGCGTAAGTCGCCTTCAGGTCTTCCACTTCCTTCTTCGACTTGGCCCGGAGGTTTTTGTCTTTTTTAGGACGCGAAAAGAGCTTCGTGCCGATAACCACGCCTTGCAAAGAAGGTGGCGCCTTAAGCGAAGCATCCTTCACATCGCCGGCCTTGTCGCCAAAGATGGCGCGGAGCAGCTTCTCTTCCGGCGTCGGGTCCGTCTCGCCTTTCGGCGTGATTTTACCAATCAGAATGTCGCCTTCCTTCACCTCCGCGCCGAGGCGGATGATGCCGTTGTCGTCGAGGTTGCGCACGGCTTCTTCGCTCACGTTCGGAATTTCCGAGGTCAGCTCTTCTTCGCCGCGCTTGGTCTCGCGCACTTCCAGTTCAAACTCCTCAATGTGAATCGAGGTGAAAATGTCGTCGCGCACCACGCGCTCCGAGATGACGATGGCATCTTCGAAGTTGTATCCCTGCCACGGCATAAACGCCACTTGCATGTTGCGGCCCAGGGCAAGCTCGCCTTGGTTGGTGCCGTAGCCTTCGCACAGCGCCTGGCCTTTGGTCACCCGCTCGCCACGCTTCACGAGCGGCGTCAGGTTGAGGCAGGTGTCCTGGTTGGTACGGCGGAACTTGATAAGGTCGTACGTAATGCGCTCGGCATCAAAGCTGACCATCACATCGTCATCGGTGAGGTCGTACTTCACCACGATTTTGTTGGCGTCCACGTAGTCAATCACACCTTCGCCTTCCGACATAATCAGCGTCCGCGAGTCGCTGGCAATTCGCGCTTCCAGGCCCGTGCCCACAATCGGAGCTTCGGGACGTAACAGCGGCACGGCCTGACGCTGCATGTTCGAACCCATCAGGGCCCGGTTAGCATCGTCGTGCTCCAGGAACGGAATCAGCGAGGCCGCCACCGATACAATCTGGTTCGGGGCCACGTCCATATAGGAGTACTCCGAAGGATTCACTACCGGGAAGTCACCTTCAAAACGGCCTTTCACCAGCTCTTGCGTCAGGTTGCCCTTGTCGTCGAGCAAGGAGTTGGCCTGCGCGATGTGGTGGGTATCTTCTTCCTCCGCAGTCAGGAATTTCACGTTGGCGCTCATGTCCACCTTGCCGCCTTTCACATCGCGGTAAGGGGTTTCGATGAAGCCCATGGCGTTCACGCGGGCGTGCACGCACAGCGACGAAATCAGGCCAATGTTTGGTCCTTCCGGCGTTTCGATGGTGCACAGGCGGCCATAGTGCGTGTAGTGAACGTCGCGTACTTCGAAGCCAGCACGCTCCCGCGACAGACCTCCCGGCCCGAGCGCCGATACGCGACGCTTGTGCGTCACTTCGGCCAGCGGGTTGGTTTGGTCCATGAACTGCGACAACTGGTTCGTACCGAAGAACGAGTTGATTACGCTGGACAGCGTCCGGGCGTTAATCAAATCAACTGGCTTAAAATCCTCGTTATCACGCACGTTCATGCGCTCCTTGATGGTACGCGCCATGCGGGCCAGGCCCACGCCGAACTGGGCGTAAAGCTGCTCGCCCACGGTGCGCACGCGGCGGTTGCTCAAGTGGTCAATGTCATCGACAATGGCCTTCGAGTTAATCAAGCCAATCAGGTACTTCACGATGAGCACGATGTCCTCATTGGTCAGCACCCGCGACTCCTGCGCCATATCAATCTGGAGCTTTTTGTTAATCCGGTAGCGGCCCACTTCCCCGAGGTCGTAGCGCTTATCCGAGAAAAACAGCTTCTGGATGATGTCGCGGGCGGTTTCTTCGTCAGGCGCCTCCGTGTTGCGGAGCTGGCGGTAAATCTGCTCAACGGCTTCTTTCTCCGAGTTGGAGTTGTCCTTCTGAAGCGTGTTGTAAATGATGGCGAAATCCGCGATGTTCACGTTCTCGCGGTGCAGAATCACCGACTTCGCGCCTGCTTCCAGGATGGTGTCGATGTCTTCTTCCTGAATCGTGGAATCACGCTCCAGCAACACCTCGTTGCGGTCGATGGAAACCACTTCGCCGGTGTCTTCGTCCACGAAGTCTTCCGTCCAGGTGCGGAGCACCCGGGCGGCGAGCTTGCGGCCCACGGCTTTTTTCAGGTTTTTCTTATCGGACTTCACTTCCTCTGACAGCCCGAACAGGTCGAGAATGTCTTTGTCGGTGCCATAGCCGATAGCGCGGAGCAGCGTCGTCACCGGGAATTTCTTCTTCCGGTCGATGTACGCGTACATCACGTTGTTCACGTCCGTGGCAAACTCAATCCACGAACCTTTGAACGGAATAATACGGGCCGAATACAGCTTGGTACCGTTCGTGTGCTTGCTCTGGGCGAAGAACACGCCCGGCGAGCGGTGCAGCTGCGATACGATAACCCGCTCGGCGCCGTTGATAACGAACGAGCCCTTCACGGTCATGTAGGGAATGTTGCCGAGGAACACTTCCTGCTCAATCGT
>CAXTCS010000260.1:0-6349 GCA_964242365.1 uncultured Hymenobacter sp.
AATTAAAATTGTAATCGATAACCACAACCTCACTCTTCAATAGACCACCGCCAAAAATGTAATTGGTTTGAAATAGAAAGCTGTCAATGAACACAAAAAAGGGCGCGACCAAAGCCGCGCCCTTTTCAAAATCACTCATCAAAAATAATCAGCGAAATCAGCCTAAGCAGCCAAAATCAGTGATTTAGTCGGCCTGTTTGGCGTAGCGCAACCGCTCGTTCTCATCAAGCAAAATCTTGCGCATCCGAATCGACTTCGGGGTCACTTCCAGGTACTCATCCTTCTGGATGTATTCCATGGCTTCCTCCAGCGAAAACTGGCGCTTGGGCACAATCTTGGCGTTGTCGTCCGTGCCCGAAGCTCGCATGTTGGTCAGTTTCTTGCCCTTCTGGATGTTCACCGTCAGGTCGTTGGGGCGGGTGTGCTCGCCGATAACCTGGCCGCCGTACACTTCCTCGCCCGGGTCCACGAAGAACGAGCCCCGGTCCTGCAACTTGTCAATTGTGTACGCCGTGCCGGCACCGGTTTCCAGCGAAATCAGCGAACCGGCAATCCGGCCCGGAATGGCGCCTTTGTGCTCCTCATAATCCACGAAGCGGTGGTTCATGATGGCCTCGCCGCCGGTGGCGGTCAGCACGTTGTTACGCAGGCCAATCAGGCCGCGCGACGGAATCGTGAACTCCAGATGCTGCAAGTCGCCTTTGGGCTCCATGATGGTCATTTCGCCCTTGCGCATGCTCACCAGCTCGATGACTTTGCCGGCCGATTCCTCGGGCACGTCCACCACCAGCAATTCGATGGGCTCCGTGCGCTTGCCGTTTTCGTCTTCCTTGAACAGCACCTGGGGCTGGCCCACTTGCAGCTCGTAGCCTTCGCGGCGCATGGTTTCAATCAGCACCGATAAGTGCAGAATGCCGCGGCCAAACACGAGGAAGGTATCCTCTTTGTCGGTCGCTTCCACGCGCAGGGCGAGGTTTTTCTCGGTTTCCTTGAACAACCGGTCGCGCAAGTGCCGCGAAGTCACAAACTTGCCTTCCTTGCCAAAAAACGGCGAGTTGTTGATGGTGAACAGCATGTTCATCGTCGGCTCGTCGATGCTGATGCGCTCCAGCTGCTCGGGGTTGTCGGCGTCGGCCAGCGTGTCGCCGATGTCGAAGCCTTCGATGCCCGACACGGCGCAGATTTCGCCGCTGCTCACCTCGTCCACTTTCACGCGGCCGAGGCCTTCGAACACGTGCAGCTCGCGGATTTTTACTTTCTTGATGCTGCCATCGGCCTTCATCAGGCTCATGTTGGCGCCTTCGCGCAGCGTGCCGCGGTGCACGCGGCCGATGGCGATGCGGCCCACGAACGACGAGTAGTCGAGCGAGGTAATCTGCATCTGGGGCGTTCCTTCCAAGGTCGGCGCGGGCGGAATGGAGGCCACCACGGCGTCGAGCAGCGGAATCAGGTCGTCGGTCTTTTTCCGCCAGTCGGTGCTCATCCAGCCCTGCTTCGACGAGCCGTACAAGGTCACGAAATCGAGCTGGTCTTCCGACGCGCCGAGGTTGAACATGAGGTCGAACACCTGCTCGTGCACCTCGTCGGGCCGGCAGTTTTCCTTATCCACTTTGTTCACCACCACAATGGGTTTCAGACCCAAATCAATGGCTTTGCCCAGCACGAAGCGCGTCTGCGGCATGGCGCCCTCAAAGGCATCCACGAGCAGCAGCACGCCGTCGGCCAGCTTCAGCACCCGCTCTACCTCGCCGCCAAAGTCGGCGTGACCAGGGGTGTCGATGATGTTGATTTTTACGTCTTTATAGCGAACCGATACGTTCTTCGACACAATGGTAATGCCGCGCTCGCGCTCCAGGTCGTTGTTGTCGAGGATGAGGTCGTCGAAGTGCTGGTGCGCGTCGAAAATCTTGGATGCGTGGATGATTTTATCCACTAGGGTCGTCTTGCCGTGGTCAACGTGAGCGATGATGGCAATATTCCGAATGTTCTGGGCCATATGGTGTGTTTTTGCGGGTGCAAAGGTACGGAGAAAAAGGCGCAAAGCCTTGTGGCACTCAACTATTAACAAGCGCCCAGCTGCGGCGAGTCGCCTCGCAGCCAAGCCTGTCGCTCTAAATCGGTTAGCTGAGGCGTAAGGTTCCCCGCCGGTTTTCGTCTGCCGTGCCGACCGAACTCCCGGCCGGCCCCGTATGTTGGCCGTTCATCACCTATTCGCCCCCAATCATGCGTTTCTCCCTGTTATTTCTTTTCGTTTCGGTCCTCTCCCTAAACGCGGCCTGCTCGCAGAAGCGCGACGTGGCCGCCAACACCGCCCGCCCGGCCCGCGCCGGCAAGGCGTATTTCCAGCCCAAGGCCGTGACCGGCAAGCCCGACGAGTTTCCGGTGCGCAAAACCGAGGCCGACTGGCGCAAAGTCCTCACCCCGGCCCAGTTCTACATCCTGCGCGAAGACGGCACCGAGCACCCGTATTCCAGCAAGCTCTACAACAACCACGTGGCCGGCTCCTACTACTGCGCCGCCGACCACAATCTCTTATTTACTTCCGATACCAAGTTTGACTCGGGCACCGGCTGGCCCAGCTTCTTCGCCCCGGCCACCGACGGCAGCGTGAAAGTGAATTCCGACACCAGCTTTGGCATGAGCCGCGACGAAATTGTGTGCGCCAAGTGCGGCGGCCACCTCGGCCACGTCTTCACCGACGGCCCCGCGCCCACCGGCCAGCGCTACTGCATGGACGGCGACGCGCTGACGTTTGAGCAGAAAAAATAGAACGACCTGCATTTTTCTGGGAAAATTCACAATAATTAGCTCTCCGCCCATCCAGGTCGGGGAGCTAATTCGTATCTGCCCATTTCGTGCGTATCTTGCACAAGATAAGCTATAAGGCTAACGCCAGCGTCCTGCCATACGCCTGCGTTGAGAATTGGCCTTGATAATAGAATAATTATATTAAATACCATTTTTTATGCATACCGTTTCCGACCCTATCGACTATTTACAGCAGGAAATAGCGCATATGCGTCAGTTGGTGCTTACTAATGGTCTCTACTACCGCATCCAGACGATGGCCGACCTGCGGCGCTTCATGGAGCACCACGTTTTTGCCGTTTGGGATTTTATGTCGCTGCTCAAAGCCTTGCAGCGCGAGCTGACTTGCGTGAGCGTGGCCTGGGTGCCCACGGCCAACGCGGCCACGCGCCGGCTCATCAACGAAATCGTGCTGGAAGAGGAAACCGACGTCGACGCCCAGGGCCAGCCAACCAGCCACTTCGAGCTCTACGTGCGCGCCATGGACGAGTGCGGCGCCGACACGGCCCCGATTCGCCGCCTGGTGGCCGTGGCAGCGGCCGGGGGCTCGGTCGAAAGCGCGCTGGACGCCGCCCAGGTGCCCGATTCGGTGCGCCAGTTCGTCGACACCACCTTCAGCATCGTCCAGTCGGGCGCGCCGCACACCGTGGCGGCCGCCTTCACCTTTGGCCGCGAAGACCTGATTCCGGCCCTGTTCCGCCAGCTGGTGGGCGAGTTGCGCAGCCGCTTCCCCGGCCAGCTCGACACGTTCACCTACTACCTCGACCGGCACATTCAGCTCGACGAAGAAGTGCACGCGCCCCTGGCCCAGCAAATGGTGCGCGAGCTGTGCGCCGACGACCCCGGCCGCTGGCTCGAGTGCCAGCAGGTAGCCACCCGGTGCCTGGAGGCGCGCCTGGCGCTCTGGGACGGCATCAAGCCCGCCAAAGGCCAGCGCGTGCCGGTATAGCACCGCCCAGCGAACTACGCCGCCCCCGTTCCCGTTTGAAACAGGCGCGGCCTACTTCGGCCGGCCTTTTTCGTGCGTTGGCCATGATGAAATTTTGTTTTTGGGTCCTGGGTGCCGGGCTCTTATCGGCCTGCACCGCCGCCGAGCAAACGGCGGAAACCGCCGCGCCTACGTCTACGCCCACCCAGGTGCGCACCGACGCCGACCGGCGCGCCATCTACAACAGCAACGGCACCGGCACCAATTCGGCCGTGCCCGACGCCACCCCCAGCCGCGTGCGCCTCGGCGAGCAAGCCGCCGACATCAACCGCCAGAAGCGCATCGAAAACGTGAACACCAACGACCCCAACAACACCACGCCCGAAACGCGGCTGCAACGCCTCAACTACAGCTCGCCCGCCGATACCCTGCGCCGGCCTTAGCAGGGCTGCAACGCCCGCTTTACCGGGCGCCCCCCACAAAAAGAGCCCATTTCCGGTCGACCGGAAATGGGCTCTTTTGAGCAAGGCACAACGGCCTTGCCGGTGTTGAAAGCTATTCGCTGACCTCGCCGGTGCTGGCGCTATCGGCCGAATTCATCACGTCGTTGGCTTCGGGCTCCGGCGCCGGGGCGGCCTGCACGCGGGGCTTGGGGCCCCGGCGGGCACCAGTGGCGGGGGCCGCCGGGGCCTCCGAAGCGTTGGCGGCTTGGGCGCGGGGCTTGGGGCCCCGGCGGGCGCCGGTGGTGGCGGGCTTAGCTTTCGCGGCCGTGGTGCCGGGCTTGCGGCCGCGCTTGGCGGCGGGGGCTTCGGCCACGGCATCCGCCGCTGCGGGGGCAGGGCTGGCGTCGGCGTCGGCACGGGCCGCGCGCGGCTTGCGGGGGCTGCCGTCTTTGTTCAGGGTCTGGCTTTTCTTGCCGCCACGGCCCGCCTTGCCCTTTTTGGGGCCGGCTTCGGCGCTGGTGCCGTTGCTGGCGCTGCCCGCCAGCGAATCGTAGTGCTGCACTATCGTGTGCAGGGCCTGCTCAAACATGCGCTCGGTATCGCCGTCGAGGCGGCGCGTGGCCTCTTTTACCACTTCCTTCAGTTTCGCCTTCGTTTCTTTGCGGATGCGAGTCACCACTTCACTCATGCGGCCGTTCAGTTCCTTTTGCAGTTGCTTAGCGGCCGATTTCAGCGACTTCTTCTGGCTGGTCTTTTTAGCAGCCTGGTCATCGCCCAAAACGGCGGCGGTACGGCTAGCATTTTTTGCCGATTTGCGGGCTGTTTTTTCTGCCGCCGTCCGTTTGGCGCGTTTTTCCGGTTGGTTTGGAGAAGCAGGTTTTTTCATTTGAAAGAATGGTTGATGAATGCTAAAAGCGGGTGCAATGCGGCCAGTTTACGCGGTATTGCAACGTAGCCGCGCTCAAATATAAAATGAATTAAGCGTCAAACGGGTTACTTGATTTCTTGGTTGATTTAATTCTGGACTTTTTTCGTCTTTTCTTTCTGTCGCGCAGCAATTGCTCCGGGTTTTTGTCAAAAAAATAAGAGCACATTTGTTGTTTATTCTCTTGGTTTTATATGTCGCTTCTTCCTGAACGTTATACTGTTACCGCCGCTTTGCCCTACGCCAACGGCCCGGTGCACATTGGCCATTTAGCGGGGGTTTATCTGCCCGCCGATATTTATGTGCGGTACCTGCGCTCGGCGGGCCGCGACGTGAAATTTATTTGCGGCTCCGACGAACACGGCGTCCCGATTACCATTCGCGCCCAAAAAGAAGGCGTTACGCCGCAGCAGGTTGTCGATAAATACCACGCCCTGATTCGCGACTCGTTTCGCGATTTTAATGTGTCGTTCGACGTGTATTCGCGCACTTCGTCGGCCACCCACGCCGAAGTTTCCAGCAGCTTTTTCACCAAGTTGAACAACGCGGGGCAATTCATCGAGCAAACCACCCAGCAGTATTTCGACGAAAAGGCCCAGCAATTCCTGGCCGACCGCTACATCGTGGGCACTTGCCCCAATTGCGGCAACGAAAACGCCTACGGCGACCAGTGCGAGCGCTGCGGCGCCTCGCTGAGCCCCACCGAATTAATTAATCCGCGCAGCATGCTCAGCGGCGCGCACCCGGTGTTGCGCGATACCAAGCACTGGTTTTTGCCCCTCGACCAATACGAGCCCTGGCTGCGCGAATGGATAATCGAAGGCCACAAAAACGACTGGAAAGCCAACGTCTACGGCCAATGCAAGTCCTGGATTGACCAAGGCTTGCACCCCCGCGCCGTCACCCGCGACCTCGACTGGGGCGTGCCCGTGCCCGTGCCCGGCGCCGAAGGCAAAGTGCTGTACGTGTGGTTCGATGCGCCAATCGGCTACATTTCGGCTACCAAAGAAGCCTTTCCCGACGAGTGGGAATTGTATTGGAAAGACGCCGGCTCCAAACTGGTGCATTTCATCGGCAAGGATAATATCGTGTTCCACTGCATTATTTTTCCGGTAATGCTGAAAGCACACGGCGAATTTATTTTGCCCGATAACGTGCCGGCCAATGAATTTCTAAACCTGGAAGGCGATAAAATCAGCACCTCGCGCAACTGGGCGGTGTGGCTGCACGAATACTTGCAGGATT
>CAXTCS010000261.1:0-6347 GCA_964242365.1 uncultured Hymenobacter sp.
GCGTCGCGAGCTGGACTTCGCAGGCGCGCTGCAGCAGCCACAGCACGGCGAAGGTGCGCGGGATGGCGTCGCCGCACACCAGCAGGCCGTGGTTGCGCAGGATCACCGCGGGCCGGTCGCCGATGCTCGCCAGCAGCCGCGGGCCTTCGTCGGCGTGCACGGTGATGCCCTCGAAGTCGTGGTAAGCGAGCTTGCCGTGCAGCTGCGCCGCGTAGAAGTTGCTCGGGCTCAAACCGTCTTCGAGACACGCCACGCCCATGCCCGCGGTCGTGTCCTTGCCCTCCTCAAACCAGCGCCGCTCCTGAATGCCGGTGCGCTCCTGAATCCAGGCGTCGGAGGTGTCCATCAGGGGTTCCAGCTCGGCGTTTTTGACGACCCGGCTGGGAACGTAATGGCCGACACCGGCAATGTAAGCGTGACGTAAAGTAGCCATGTTGCGGGAGGAGTGGGAATTTGGAATAAGGGAATGATGAAGACAACGTAAGCGCGTTTATTTCTGCCCGCGCGGCGGGCCCAAAAGGGGCGCAAAGGTGGCAGGTTAAATGACAGAATCCAGCAAAAGCCACAATTTTTTGCCTTCCGCCGCCCATAATACGTCCGTTGGCACGCCGGAAGGATAGAATCCGGACCCGCGGGCAGCGGGCTGCTCCAGGGCCGCGAAAAGCAGGTCGGCCATGACGGCCGGCTGCTGCACGTCGGCCACCAGGCCGGCGTCGTAGCGCTCGACCAGCTCCTGCCAGAGCGGGTTTTTGGGCACCAGCACCGGCAGGCCGTTCGCCAGGTATTCAAACAGCTTGGTGGGCCGGCAGCGTTCCGTGCTGGGGTGGGGCAGGTAGGGCAGCAGGCCAAAATGCGCGTGCCTGATTTCGGCCGCGATGGCGCTGTGCGGCACCGGCTCGGCACCCGAAATCAGCCGCAGCCACGGGGCCTGGGCTGCTAAAAGCCGCAGCCGGCGCAGCAATTCGGGGCTCTGGCAGAAGCCGATGACGGTGAGCACCACGCCGCCCGGCCAGCGCGGGTGCAGCAGCGCGGCCACGGCTTCGGCTTGCCACACGCCGTTCAGGGCCGAAATAGTGCCCGAGTAGAGCAGCCGCAGCGGCTCGGTGGGGCCGGGCGCGGGGCGCGCGGCGCGCGGCAGGATTTCGGTGGGGGCGGGCTGGTATTTGTTTTCGAGCACCACCACGCGGGACGCGGGCAGCCGGTGCAAAAACGGCAGCTCGCCGGCGTAGCTGGCTTCGGCCAGGATGAGGCCCGCCGCCCGCCGCGCCGCGTGTCCTTCGACCCAGCGCAGCCCGGCCGCCAGCCAGCGCCGGGTGCGGCCGCGGTACAGGCCCTGGGTCGTGACGTTGAGCGCGTAATTTTCGCGGATGTCGTACACAAACCGCCGCCCCCGGCCCAGCCGCTGCCACAGCAGCGTGAGCGGCAGCAGCTCGGGCGCGTGCACGACAACCAGCGCCGGCCGCAGCTGGCGCAACAGGCGCCAGTAGCGCCACTGCGCCCCCAGCCGGCCCAGGCTCAGCCGCGTGCCGTCGAAGATGGGGTGCTGAAAAACTTCCGGCGCGGGCAGCGAAGCCGTCGGCCCGGCCCGGCGGCCGGCAATGTGCACCCGCGTGCCGGGCCGCTCGCGCAGCGTTTCGGCAAACTTGCCCCGCATCCGGGTATCGTCGACCGGCTTCAACACGGAAGCCAGCAGCACCACGAAATAAGAAGAACCAGGGGCAAGCACGGCCCAAAGATGCTAGTTTTGCCGCTGCCAAGCGGCCCCGGCATTTTTCGGTGGCTTGCGCCGGCGCCTTTTTCGCTTCCTTATGTCCGACATTCAAGCCCTCATCGAGCACGCCTGGGCCGACCGCGCCCTGCTCCAACACCCCGACACCAAAGCCGCCATCGCCCACGTCATCGAAGAGCTGGACAAAGGCCGCCTGCGCGTGGCCCAGCCCACCGCCGACGGCCAGGACTGGCAGGTGAACGACTGGGTGAAAAAGGCCGTCATTCTCTACTTCCCGCTGCAACAGATGCAAACCGAGTCGGTCGGGCCCTTCGAGTACCACGACAAAATGCGCCTCAAAACCGACTACGCCGGCCAGCAGGTGCGCGTGGTGCCGCCCGCCACGGCCCGCTACGGCGCGTTTTTGGCCCCCGGCGTCATCCTCATGCCCAGCTACGTCAACATCGGCGCCTACGTGGGCGAGGGCACGATGGTGGACACCTGGGCCACCGTGGGCTCGTGCGCCCAGGTGGGCAAAGGCGTGCATTTGAGCGGCGGCGTGGGCCTCGGCGGCGTGCTGGAACCCGTGCAGGCGGCCCCCGTCATCATCGAAGACGGCGCCTTCATCGGCTCGCGCAGCATTTTGGTCGAAGGCTGCCGCATCGGCAAAGAAGCCGTGATTGGCGCGGGCGTCACCATCACCGGCAGCACCAAAATCATCGACGTAACCGGCCCCGAGCCCAAAGAATACCGGGGCTACGTGCCGCCGCGCTCGGTCGTCATCCCCGGCTCTATTCCAAAGCAATTTCCGGCCGGCGAGTACCAGGTGCCGTGCGCGCTGATTATCGGCCAGCGCAAGCCGAGCACGGACCTGAAAACGAGTTTGAATGACGCGCTGCGGGACTTTGGCGTGAGCGTATAGTTGTCATTCCGAGCGCAGCCAGGAATTGGGCCTTGGCTAAAAGTGTGGTGCAACTATTATTTAACCCGAGTTGCGGACTAACTGGATTTAGCCCCAGCGGGGCGACATAGCGGTAGCCGCTAACGCGGTTGTTTTTGCCAAAGCCCCAGCGGGGCGGCATTCGTATAGTTCGAATGCCGCCCCGCTGGGGCTTTGCCGTTCTCTTCACTTGCTTTTTCTACCAAGATGCCGCCCCGCTGGGGCTTGACTGCATACGCCGCAACGCGGGTTATTTAATAGTTGCTTGCGGCAACTCCCGGAAGGTGTGCGAACGAGAGAAAGGTGGTTTACAGCCCGTAAAAGCAAGTTCTTAATCGATGGGGCGGAACAGGCGGTCCCAGCGAATCTTATGAACCAAATCGGCGTGGGGGTCGATGGACAGCCACACAAAGACCGCCTTGCCCACGAGGTGGTCTTCGGGCACAAAGCCCCAAAAGCGGGAGTCCTCCGAATTGTGGCGGTTGTCGCCCATCATGAAATAATAATTCTGCTTGATGGTGTAGCGCGTGAGCGGCTGGCCATTCTTCTGAATCATGCCGTTGCGCCAGCTGATGCCCGTGTTGTGCTCGTACTGAGCCACTATTTTGTAGTAAATCGCCGCGTTCGCCGGGGTCAACGTGATAGTCTGGCCTTTTTTGGGCACGGGCAGCGGGCCGTACTCGTCGAGTTGCCAACGGCGCGGGGTGGCGCTGGCCGCCCCCGAATTGTGGAAGTCAGCCACGTCGGGAAATAGCTCGACGGAGGGCGCGGGTACCGTGAGCGACTGCACGTAGGGCTGCCCCTGAAAGTAGGCGGCTACTGCTGCCGGGCAGCTGATAAAGAACCCCGTTTTGCCGGTTTCCGGGTCGACGGTCGCCCGCGGGATGCCGTCGGGCTCCTGGTAATCCACCACTCCGTGCGCGTGCAGGGCTTGCCGGATGTCGTCGTTGGGCGCGGCTACCTCCATGAAATAAGTCGTTTGGGGCTGCCCGGCCACGGCGCCCGGCTGGCCGTTCAAAAAGACCTGACCGGCGCGAATGCTCACCGTATCGCCGGCCACCGCGACGCAGCGCTTGATGAGGTGGGTGCGCATGTCGGCCGGCAGCTGCTGCTCGTGGGGCACATGAAAAACCACCACGTCGTTGCGGTGCACGGCACTGAACCCCGGAAACCGGTAGGTCGGCAATTGAATCAGGTCGGAATAGCTCTTGATGCCCGTGCCCCAGAGGGTTTGGTGCGTGAGGGGCACCTGCAAGGGCGTTTGGGGGGTGATGGGGCCGTAGTGTAACCGGCTCACGAACAGGTAGTCGCCCACCATCAAGGACGACTCCATGCTTTCCGAGGGAATGGTGTACGCCTCCACGGCGGACCACCGCAGCAAAGTGGCCGCCGTGATGGCAAAAAGCAACGAATCGCGCCACTCGCGGGCTTTGCTTTTCGGTTGGGGGGCCGGCCGGGTTGCCGGGTTGCGCTTAGCGGAGAAGAAGGCCATGAGGAACGAGCGAAAATAAAGGGTGAGCGGAAGTGAAAAGCAGCGAAACGCGGCCACCCCGTAACGCCGGTACTGGCTGCTATCGTGTTTGATACGGCGCTTTGTACGGAATAAACCTAATAAAATTCTGTTTAGCAAGCGCAAGCCAATCATAAGCAGTGCAGCACTACAGCACGGCTTACCCGACACGTATGGGAGTAGTAGCGAATCGGCGCCTTTTTCGGGGCGCGGCCGGCGTGGTACATTTAGCCATTAATCGGCTTGAAATGAGCTTATCCCAACAGTTAGCTCAGCTGTTAACTTCTTCATTTGCAAGATGAACATACCTAAAAAATGGGCTATTTCGGCTCTTACTTCTGGCTGTTTCCTGAGCGTATGCGTTGTCGTTTTATTGCTAAATCCCAGCTTTCTTTATGCGCATCAGACGACGACCAGCCATTACACCATCTATCACAGCCAGCCCCTCGACCCTGCCCTTATCCAGCGGTTAGAGCAGGCCCGCGCCCTCGCGCAACCCAGTGAAGTGTTCGACCAGGCACTTCGGGTAGATGTTTGCCTGAACGACGGTTCCCGGTATCCAAGCGTAGTTCAAGCCGTTTGGGGGCCGGCCTTCGCGTGGGGTTTTTACAACAAGGTGGTCTTGAATGGGGAGGCCAATGTGCCGGCTAATCGGGTCACGTTGCGCCATTATGCCTGGAATTTAACCCGCTTGTTAGCCCACGAGATGACACACTGCTACCAGTTCGACCGCTTCGGTTTGTGGCATTCCAATCCGCTCGCACACTATCCCACCTGGAAATGGGAGGGTTACGCCGAATACGTGGCACGTCAACCAAGGGGCCAGTACGCTCTGCTGCAAAACATTAACTGCTTGCAGCAAGCCGAACAAACGGCTCCTGACCAATGGGATATCCGCTTGCCGGATAGTACGTGTACCTCGCGTGAGTATTTTGAGTACTTCGTTCTCAGTGAATATTGCTTAGATATTAAGAAAATGACATTTCAGCAAGTCTTAAGGGATACAACTTTGGAAAAAGCCACCCATCAGCAAATGATGAACTGGTATCAGTACGAAAAATCGTCTGGAAAGTGAGTACGAACCGTCCCGGCTATTCCCGTCCGCACGCCTTTGTGGGGTTACGAAAAGCGGTCCAAATAACATTTGAATCGCACTTTTAACCAAGGCCAAATCTGCGTAAAGCAAAAAGCAAAAGGCCGCTTCAGGATGAAGCGGCCTTTTGTCTGAATCCAGTGTTTTACGCAGATTCCTCGCTGTGCTCGGAATGACAGCTAAACGCCGGCTTTTAATTTTTCCCCAAACAACGCCTTCACCTTGTCCACTTTGGGCCGGGCCACAAATTGGCAGTAGGGCTCGTGGCCGTGCAGGTTGAAATAATTCTGGTGGTAGTTTTCGGCAACGTAAAACTCCGGCGCGGCGGCGATTTCCGTCACCACCGGGTTGGGGAAAGCGTGGCCGTCGTTGAGCTTCTTTTTGTATTCCTCGGCCAGCTGTTTTTGCTCGTCGCTGTGGTAATAAATCACCGAGCGGTACTGCGTGCCGGTGTCGTTGCCCTGGCGGTTGAGCGTGGTGGGGTCGTGGGTTTTCCAGAAGATTTCCAGCAGCTCCTTGTAGCTGATGATGGCCGGGTCGAAGGTGATGTCGATGACTTCGGCGTGGCCCGTGAGGCCGCTGCACACTTCCTTGTAAGTTGGGTTTTTGTTGCGCCCGCCGGCATAGCCGGACACCACTTTCTCGACGCCTTTCAAGTTCTGGAATACGGCTTCGACGCACCAAAAGCAGCCGGCTCCGAATGTTGCTTGTTCCATGAGTTGGGAAATAGATTATGAGTTGTAATTACAACCCGGTAGACGCCGCGCAGGTTATTTCCTTACGCGTGCGGTCTGTCATTGCGAGGAGGCACGACGAAGCACTCCGGCCAGGTTCTCCGCGACCAGCCTCCTAATGCAGCATGGCCTGGCCCTGGACCGGAAAAAGCCTCCTTTACGGGCAGGGTCGGGGCTTGTCATGTTAATGGATTGGTCGCGGAGAACCGGGCGGATTGCTTCGTCGGGCCTCCTCGCCGTGCCCGGCGGCTGGCTGCCTACCGCCGAAACCGCTCGGCCACCACCAGCTCCTTCGAGCCGGCCGTGTACTGGTAGAAGCCTTCGCCCGATTTGGCGCCCAGGCGGCCGGCCATCACCATGTT
>CAXTCS010000262.1:0-6310 GCA_964242365.1 uncultured Hymenobacter sp.
GGATTTTGTAGGCCGCGATGTGCATGGCCGTCGGGAAGGTGTCGTTGCTGCTCTGGCTCTTGTTCACGTCGTCGTTGGGCGCCAGCACCTTCTTTTCGTCGCTGAGCTGGCCGCCTTGCAGCACGTGGCCGCGGTAGGCAATCACCTCATTCACATTCATGTTGCTCTGGGTGCCCGAGCCGGTTTGCCACACCACCAGCGGGAACGAGTCGTCGAGCTGGTGGGCCAGAATTTCGTCGGCCACCTGGCCAATCAGCTCGGCTTTTTCGGCCGACAGCACGCCGGCGTCGCGGTTGGTGAGGGCGGCGGCTTTTTTGAGGTAGGCAAAGGCGGCGATGATTTCCTTGGGCATCCGGTTGATGTCCTGCGCAATGGGGAAATTCTCGATGCTGCGCTGGGTTTGAGCGCCCCAGTACGCGGCAGCAGGCACCTGCACGGTGCCCATGGTGTCCTTTTCGGTGCGGAATGTCGGCATAGGTAAAAAAGTGCCCTTGCGAGCTGGAAAAGAGGTTTTGGAAAGTGGTTTGTGACAGATTTGAAAAGCCGTAGGGGCCAGCCCCGCGCCCTACTTCGCGACAAGTATAAGCACTCCCGCCAAGGGCAAAAATACCCTGTTTTCAGCGCAACGGCGTCGTGTGCCGGCGCCGGGGCTCATTACGCGAGCGGCAAAATTAGCGACTGCACGCGCTCCGCTGAAGTCAACGGCCCAGCCACCGGGCGGCGGCTGGGCCGTTGACTTCAGCGGGTTGCTTCTCACCGGTTTTCTGCTTACATTATTTCTTTTGCATCATGAAAAACGCTGAACACCAACGGCCCGCCGAGCCCGCCGACGGCCGCCAAGCCCGGCTGAGCGAGGCAAGCATTTTGGTGCTCAACGGCGGGTCTTCCAGCATCAAGTTTGCGCTGTTCACGCTGGCCGACCCGCCGCAGCGGGAGCTGAGCGGCCACCTCGACCGCATCGGCCTGCCCGGCACCAAGCTGACTTACGCCGCCGCGGGCGCCGAGCCGGCCACCTGCCCGGTGGCGGCCGCCGACCAGCCGGCCGCCGCGGCTTTCTTGCTGGATTGGCTCGAAAAGCAGCCCGCGTTTGCGGGCGTCGCGGCCGTGGGGCACCGCGTAGTGCACGGCCTCAATCACCAGGCGCCTGAGCGCATTACCCCGAAGCTGCTGGCCGAGCTGCGGCGCCTCAGCGCCTACGACCCCGAGCACCTGCCCGGCGAAATTGCCCTCATCGAAGCCCTGCGAAAACGCCACCCCAAACGGCCCCAGTTTGCCTGCTTCGACACGGCTTTTCACCGCACCATGCCGCGGGTGGCCCAGCAGCTGCCCCTGCCGCGGCGCTTCGAGGCGCAGGGGCTGCGGCGGTACGGGTTTCATGGCCTGTCCTACGCCTACCTGCTCGAAGAGCTGGGCCGGGTGGCCGGCCCGGCGGCGCGGGGCCGGGTTATTCTGGCGCACCTGGGCAACGGCGCGAGCCTGGCCGCCGTGCGCGATGGCCAAAGCCAGGACACGAGCATGGGCTTCACGCCGGCCGGCGGCCTGCCGATGGGCACCCGCCCCGGCGACCTCGACCCCGGCGTAGCGGCCTACCTGCTGCAAACGGGCGGCCTGACGCCCAGCCAGTTCACCCACCTCATCAACCACGAATCGGGCCTGCTGGGCATTTCGGAAACCAGCGCCGACATGCAGGATTTGCTGGCGCGGCAGGCCACCGACGAGCGGGCCGCCGAGGCCGTGGAGTACTTCTGCTACCAGGCCCGCAAGTGGGTGGGGGCGTTCGCGGCCGTGCTCGGCGGGCTGGATACGCTGGTGTTTTCGGGGGGCATCGGCGAGCACGCGGCCGAGGTGCGGGCCCGCATCTGCGCCGGGCTGGGGTTTTTGGGCCTCGAACTGGACGAGGCGCGCAACACCGCCCACGCGGCCCTGATTTCGGCCGCGAGCAGCCGGGTCAGCGTGCGCGTGATGCCCACCGACGAGGAGCGCCAGATTGCCCAGACGGTGGGCCGGATTTGGGCGGACAAGAAAAAAAATCAGTAGC
This sequence comes from uncultured Hymenobacter sp., assembly GCA_964242365.1. Taxonomy (GTDB): domain Bacteria; phylum Bacteroidota; class Bacteroidia; order Cytophagales; family Hymenobacteraceae; genus Hymenobacter. The sequence continues at coordinate 2,039 of CAXTCS010000262.1, forward strand.
CCAGGCCCAGGAGGTGTTCAAAAGCAGCCGAACGGTTGGGTACTATTTGTCAATTGTCAGTCAATTGTTTATAATGAGGTTGACAACTGACTAACTGCACCCAGTAACGCAACCAGCCTTATGGAAACCAACAGCGCCCCGGCGGCCCCCACAACGCCCCCCACGCCCCTGTCGCCCGAGCTAGTGCAGCGCCTCGACGCCTACTGGCGGGCCGCCAACTACCTCGCGGTGGGCCAGCTTTACCTGCGCGACAACCCGTTGCTGCGCGAGCCGCTGACGCTGGCGCACGTCAAGAAGATGCAGCTGGGGCACTGGGGCACCACGCCGGGCCAAAACTTCATCTACACCCACCTCAACCGGGTCATCAACGCGTTTGACCTCGACATGATTTACCTCTCCGGGCCGGGCCACGGCGGGCCGGCCGTGGTGGCCAGCACCTACCTCGAAGGCACGTACAGCGAGGTTTACCCCAGCGTCAGCCGCGACGAGGCGGGGCTGAAAAAGCTGTTTACGCAGTTCTCGTTTCCGGGCGGTATTTCGAGCCACGCGGGCCCCCAAACGCCGGGCTCCATCCACGAGGGCGGCGAGCTGGGCTACTCGCTCAGCCACGCTTTTGGGGCCGTGTTCGACAATCCGGGGCTCATCGTGGCCTGCGTGATTGGCGATGGCGAGGCCGAAACCGGCCCGCTGGCCACGGCCTGGCATTCCAACAAGTTCCTCAACCCCGCCACCGACGGCGCGGTGCTGCCCATTCTGCACCTCAACGGCTACAAGATTTCCAACCCCACGGTGCTGGCCCGCATCAGCCCCGAAGAGCTCGACCAGCTGCTGCGCGGCTACGGCTGGACGCCCTACTACGTGGAGGGCCACGAGCCCGCGCTCATGCACCAGGCCATGGCCGCCGCCCTCGACCACATCATCGCCACCATTCAGCAGCTTCAGAACCGGGCGCGGGGCCAGGGCGACCTCGCCCGCCCCCGCTGGCCCATGCTGGTGCTGAAATCGCCGAAGGGCTGGACGGGCCCCAAAATGGTGGACGGCCGGCCCAACGAGGGTACTTTTCGGGCCCACCAGGTGCCGCTGGCCGTGTCGGCCAGCGCCCCGCCCGAGCATTTGGCGCAGCTAGAGAGCTGGCTCAGAAGCTACAAGCCCGAAGAATTGTTTGACGCCCAGGGCCGGCTGCGGCCCGAGCTGGCCGAGCTGGCCCCGCGCGGCGACCGCCGCATGGGCGCCAACCCGAACGCCAACGGCGGCTTGCGGCTGCACGACCTGCGCCTGCCCGATTTTGGCGACTACGCGGTGGCCGTGCCGGCCCCCGGCGCGGCCACCGCCAGCGACACGTACGTGGCCAGCCAGTTTCTGCGCGACGTCATCCGGCTGAACCAGGAGCCGCGCAACTTCCGCATTTTTGGGCCCGACGAAACGCTCTCCAACCGCCTGGAAGCCGTGTTTGAAGCCACCAACCGGCAGTGGGACGCCGCCACCGCCGCCAACGACGAGTTTCTGGCCCCCGCCGGCGGCGTGATGGAAATGCTCAGCGAGCACCAGTGCGAAGGCTGGCTCGAAGGCTACCTGCTCACCGGCCGCCACGGGCTGTTCAACAGCTACGAGGCGTTCGTGCACATCGTCGATTCGATGTTCAACCAGCACGCCAAGTGGCTGAAGCTGACGCTCGAAATCCCGTGGCGCCGCAACATTGCCTCGCTCAACTACCTGCTCACCTCCACCGTCTGGCGGCAAGACCACAACGGCTTCACGCACCAGGACCCCGGCTTCATCGACCACGTCATCAACAAGAAAGCCAGCATCGTGCGGGTGTATTTGCCGCCCGACGCCAACTGCCTGCTCTCGGTGATGGACCACTGCCTGCGCAGCCGCCACTACGTCAACGTCATCGTGGCCGGCAAGCACCCCGCCCCGCAGTGGCTGGGCCTGGAAGCCGCCCGCACCCACTGCGCCGAGGGCATCGGCCTCTGGCCCTGGGCCAGCACCGACGCCGGCCAGGAGCCCGACGCCGTGCTGGCCTGCTGCGGCGACGTGCCCACGCTCGAAACGCTGGCCGCCGCCAGCATCCTGCGCGAGCAGCTGCCGGAGCTGAAAATCCGGGTCGTCAACGTGGTCGATTTGCTCAAGCTGGAGCGCAGCACCGAGCACCCCCACGGCCTGACCGATGCCGACTACGACGCGCTGTTCACGCGCGACAAGCCGGTGATTTTTGCCTTCCACGGCTACCCCTGGCTGGTGCACCGCCTCACCTACTCCCGCGCCAACAACCAGCACATGCACGTGCACGGCTACCGGGAAGAAGGCACCATCACCACGGCCTTCGACATGACCGTGCTCAACGAGCTCGACCGTTTTCACCTGGTGCTCGACGTGCTCGACCGCGTGCCCCAGCTCGGCAACAAAGGCGCCTACCTCAAGCAGCGGCTCAAAGACAAGCTCGTGGAGCACAAGCGCTACATCACCCACCACGGCGAAGACATGCCCGAGGTCCGCGACTGGAAATGGCCGGCCTAGCCGGGCGCCGCTCGCTTGCAAACGTTTACGTAGATATATCGGGCCGCTTCCTGTTTTATGCGCCCACCGGCCCCCACCTTTACAAGCGGGCTGGCGGGCACGGCCCGCCGCCGGAAAGCCGCTTTATTGCCGGAGCCTACGGCCGTTTCCTGTTCAGTGTACCGTTTTTAGGGGAATTAAAAATTAAAATGAAGAATTAAAAATCTAGCCGTCAGATTTTTAATTCTTCATTTTAATTTTTAATTCTTCATTTTTAATTCCGTTCGCCCCTTCAGACGCCAGATGACCAAGCCCTTTCTCGACGAGGACTTTCTGCTGCACACCGCCTTCGCCCGCACGCTCTACCACGAGTTTGCGCGGGCGCTGCCCATCATCGATTACCACTCGCACCTGCCCCCGGACCAGATTGCCGAAAACCGGCAGTTTGAGAACCTGACCCAGCTCTGGCTGGCCGGCGACCATTACAAGTGGCGGGCCCTGCGCGCCAACGGCGTGCCCGAGCACTTCATTACCGGCGCGGCCACGGACTGGGAGAAGTTCGGCAAGTGGGCCGAAACCGTGCCCCAGACCGTGCGCAACCCGCTCTACCACTGGACGCACCTCGAGCTGCAACGCTACTTTGGCATCACCGAGCGGCTCGGGCCCGGCAGCGCCCGCCGCATTTGGGAGCAGGCCAACGCGCGGCTGGCCACGCCCGAGTTTGCCGCGCAGGGCCTGCTGCGCCGGATGAACGTCGAAATCGTGTGCACCACCGACGACCCGGCCGACTCGCTGGCGCCCCACCGCGCCATCGCGGCCCGGCCGTTTGGGGTGCGCGTGCTACCTACTTTTCGGCCCGATAAGGCGCTGGCCGGCGGCGCGCCGGGCGCCGCTTACCCCGCCTACCTCGCCCGGCTGGGCGCGGCGGCCGGCGGCGCCATTCAAACCTACGCCGACCTGCTGGGCGCGCTCCGGCAGCGCCACGACTTCTTTCACGCCCAGGGCTGCCGCCTGTCGGACCACGGCCTGGAGCGCCTGCCGGCCGCCAGCTTCGCGGCCGGAGCGCCCGAAGCGGCGTTTGAAAAAATGCGCGGCGGCCAGCCCCTGAGCCCGGCCGAGGCCGAGGCCTTCAACGCCGGCCTGCTGCTGGAATTGGCCCGCCTCGACCACGCCCGCGGCTGGACCCAGCAGTTTCACCTGGGCGCGCTGCGCAACACCAGCGCCCGGCTGCTGCGCCAGGTGGGCCCCGACGCGGGCGGCGATTCCATCGGCGACCTGGCGCAGGGCCGCTCGCTGGCCGCTTTTCTCGACCAGCTCGATGGCACCGACCAGCTCGCCCAAACCATCCTCTACAACCTCAACCCGGCCGACAACGAGGTATTTGCGGCCCTGGCCGGCAACTTTCAGGACGGCTCGGTGGCCGGCAAGGTGCAGTGGGGCGCCGCCTGGTGGTTTCTGGACCAAAAAGACGGCATCGAAAAGCAGCTCAACACCCTCTCGAACCTGGGCTTGCTGAGCCGCTTCGTGGGCATGCTGGCCGATTCGCGCAGCTTCCTGTCGTACCCGCGCCACGAGTATTTCCGGCGCATTCTCTGCAACCTTTTCGGCCAGGACGTGGAAAACGGCGAGCTGCCCAACGACCTGCCCGGCCTGGGCGCCATCGTCCAGAACATCTGCTACCACAACGCCAAGGCCTATTTTGGCTTTGATAACGACCGCGCCGCGCCGGCCGCCGCGGCGCCCGATGCCGTGCGGCTGCGCCATGCGTAGCGC
>CAXTCS010000263.1:0-6292 GCA_964242365.1 uncultured Hymenobacter sp.
GGTGATTACCTGTTGCTTGCGCTCGTCGGTGAGCATGTAGCGGAGCATGCCTTCGCCGTCGGCTTCGGGGTGAAACTGGGTGCCGAGCACTTCCGGCGTGAAGCGGATGGCCATCACGGCGCGCGCCAGGGGCACGTGGGGGCGTTCTTTTTCGAGGCACAGCACCTCGGCGCCGAGTGCTTCGAGGCGGTTCAGGTCGAGGTTGGCCAATTGGTAGTCGCGCGAATCGACGACGTAAAACGGCTCGGGCAAGCCGTGCAGCACGGGCTCGGCCAGGCCGGCAGGGGTGAGGTGCACCGGCAGGACCCCAAAAGAGGTGGATTTGCGGCGGGTCACTTCGCCAACGCCCAAGTGCCGGCTCACCAACTGAAACGAATGACAAATCAGCAGCAGGTGCTTTTTGGGCTCATTGAGCTGGTTGTAAGCCAGCAGCGAATCGATAAACCCGAAATAAAGAGGTTCCCACGCCTCATTTGAAGCCAGCGGGCTGCCGGGGCCGCCGCTCGAAATATAAACGTCGTAGTCCAGGCCGGGCAGCGCGTTTTCGGCCCGCACGTTAAACGTGTCTACTTGAAACCGAACGCCGTTTTCGGCACTGCCTCGGGCCAGCAGCTGCCGGATGCAGCGCATGCCTTCGTTCGGCGCGTTGTTGTACATGTCCAGAATGGCAATGCGAATAACCTCCATAAATGCTTAACTATAAGCTGGCTACCAGGGCCAGAGAAATAAAATACCGAGCCGTAGCTCCCACAAAAAAGAAGCAACGCCCACCGGGAGGCAGGCGTTGCAGGAGCAAAGGTAACTGATTTACAGCCCGTGCGCAGTCTCGGCGAGGATGTAGTCCACTACTTTGCTGAGGTCGCCGGTTTCGCGGAAAACGTGGAGCTGGCGGTCGGCGCCGGTGCCCATCTCCATCATTTTCAGCACGTATTCCACTTCGTGGCGGCTGCCGAGGTCGTCCACCACGTCGTCGATAAAGTCGAGCAGCTCCAGAATCAGCTTGCGGGTGGGCACTTCTTCCTGAATGCCGAAATCTATCATGCTGCCATCGAGGCCGTAGCGGGCGGCGCGCCACTTATTCTCCTTGATGAGGGCGCTGCGGTAGATGCGATAATTGAGGTTTTGGGCCTTGAGCTTGTAGATTTTGGCCACCAGCGCCTGCATTACGGCGGCCACGGCAATGGTTTCGTCGGCGCGCATCATCATGTCGCAGATGCGGTACTCGATGGTGTCGAAGAACGGGTGGAGGCGCAAATCCCACCAGATTTTCTTGCCGTTGTCGATGCAGCCGGTTTTTATCAGCAGCGCGATAAACTCGTCGTAGTCGCTGGCGCTGTGAAAAAAGCCGGGAATGCCAGTGCGTGGAAACCGCTCGAACACCTTGGTGCGGAACGATTTATAGCCCGTTTCGCGCCCTTCCCAAAACGGCGAATTGGTGCTGAGCGCAAATAAGTGCGGCAAAAAATACCGCAGCGTGTTCATCATGTACACGCCTATTTCGCGGTTTTCGATGCCGATGTGCACGTGCATGCCAAACACGAGGTTGGACCGGGCGGCTTCCTGCAATTCCTCCACGATTTTATCGTAGCGAATGTCGGGCGTGATGGGCTGGTCTTGCCAACGCGAAAACGGATGCGTGCCGGCCGCGCCAATCTTAAGCCCCTGTTTATCGGCCAGTTCGATTACCTGGCGGCGCAGGTGCAGCACCTCGGTGCGGGCTTCGTCGATGTTGTGGCAAATGTTGGTGCCGACTTCCACCACGGCCTGGTGCATTTCCGCTTTCACCTGCTCGTGGAGCGTGACTTTGCCGCCTTCCACTATCTGCGAAAGGTGCGAGCGCAGCTCCCGGGTTTCGGGGTCGATGGTCTGAAATTCTTCCTCGATGCCGAGGGTAAACGCGGGCATGGCCATAGACGAAGCGGAAAAAAGGATAAAATGAACCAGCCGGGCCCAACGAGCCGGAGCCTCGCGCCGGGTTCAGCCGGTTCAAAAGACGACTATTCGGGTTTCTTGGCGGCGGGCTTTTTAGCGGCCGGGGCCTTGGGCGCGGCTTTTTTAGCAGCTGCCGCTTTTGGGGCCGCCGCTTTTTTGACGGCGGGCGCTTTGGCTAAGGTAAATTCGGTGGGCGCCGCGGCGGCGCGGTGCGGGTGCACGAAGGTGCCCCAGGTGAGGTTGTCCTGGCCGGGCTTCTGGACTTTGGCGCGTTCGATGGCCATGTTGGCGGCGGCTTCGACCACCCACTCAAAGTTTTTCTCGCCCACCGAGTTGATGTCGGCATCGGGCGCGGGGTTGCCAAAGTCAATGGCCAGCGGAACGCCGTCGCGCACGGCAAACTCCACCGTATTAAAGTCATAGCCCAGGCCCTTGTTGAGCTTGAGCACGTAGTCCTTCATGGTGGCGAGCAGCTTTTCGCCGGCTTCGCCCGTCGTTTTCATCTCGGTGGCGTAGCGCAGGTGCGGCTCGTTGCGGGGCTCGTAGGGCATGATGAGCACCTCGGTGCCGCCGATGCAGTAGCAGCGGAAATAATCGGTGAATTCCACCGATTCCTGAAAAAGCATCACCAGCTGGCCGGTTTCGCCATAGGCCCGGAAAAAGTCTTCGGACGAGTGCAGCTTGTACACGCTTTTCCAGCCGCCGCCGGAGTGGGGCTTCATGTAGGCCGGGAAGCCGATGTGCGCAAAAGCCGCGTCCCAGTCCATCATGGCCAGGTTGCGGAAACTGCCCTCGCTGGTGTCGGCGGGCCGCTCTTTGCTGGGCAGCAGCAGGGTTTTGGGCACGGGCACGCCGAGGCGCACGGCCAGGGCATTGTTAAAGAATTTCTCGTCGGCCGACCACCAGAAGGGGTTGTTAATCACGGCGGTACCCATCAGGGCCGCATTTTTGAGGTAGGCGCGGTAGAAGGGCACGTCCTGCGAAATCCGGTCGATGATGACGGCGTAGTCGGGGGCTACGTGCTGCTCGACCTGGTCGATGCGCACAAACTCGGCGCGGATATCGGCCGGAGCTTTGGCGTTGACGCGGTCGACAAAGGCTTGGGGAAACGTGTTTTCCTGTCCGAAGAGGATGCCAATTTTTTTCATGTTCGTGCGGTGAAAGGGTAGCGGTTAGGCCTGGGTAATAGAGTAAGAAAGCAAAAATTCGGCTCAGCCGATGGTATTGAGGTATTGCGGAAACATTTCGCGCCACACGGGCCAGTCGTGGTTGCCGAACGGCTTCACGTCCAGGGTGTAATGGATGCCTTTTGCGCTGAGAATGCGCGCCATTTCAAACGTAGAATCTTTGCAGAAGTCGTGTTCGGCCGTGCCAAGGATGATGTTCATCCACTGAAAATGCTCGCTCTGGGCGCCGGGCATGAATTCGGGCGGGTTGTTAAAGTATACGTTGTCGTCGTGGTAGCCGTCCACAAACTGGCGGATATCGAAAGCCGCGCCCATCGTAAAGAGGTGCGCCACCAGGTCGGGGTGGCGGAAGGCGAAATTGAGGGCGTGGTAGCCGCCGAAGCTGCACCCGGCCACGGCCACCTTGTCGACGTTGCACTCGCGCTGGAGCATCGGCACCAGCTCCTCGCTCAGAAACTGGTCGTAAAAAACGTGGTTCTGCACCCGGATGCGCGGCTCCAGGTGCTTGGCGTACCACGAAAACCGGTCGATGCTATCGATGCAAAAGAGCTTGACCCGGCCGGCCTCCACCAAGGGGCGGGCCGCTTCGATGAGCTTGAAATCGCGGGCCTCGTTGTCGTGGCCGCCGGAGGTCGGGAAAATGATGACCGGATAGCCCCAGGTGCCAAACACCAGCATGTCGATGTCCTGGCCGAGGTGATGCGAATAAAAGCGGCGGTGTTGTTCCTGCACGTGACGGGCGAAAGAGGGTGGGACGGAGGGCCTGTTCCAGAAGTACGGCAAACTAGTAAAGAAATAATGGACCGCCTGCATTTATCTGGGATAAGCCCCGATTTCGAACCCCGAACCTGAAGCGCAGCGTTACTTTGTTCGATGCTTGTAGATTCAACCAGCCAGCTTCCGGCTACTGCCGGGACCCGGCTTTTCCGGGAAGTCCTGTTTTCCAGCTTTTTGGAACGCGAGGTGGAGCTGAGCGTTCTGCTGCCGCCGCTGGCCGTGGCGACCGCTGCCACCTACCCGGTTTTGTACCTGAACGATGGCCAGGACCTGGAGCGGCTGAACCTGCAAGCCACGCTCGATGCCCTCTACGCCGGCCAGCTGGTGCGGCCCTTTGTGGTGGTGGCGCCGCACGCCGGCGAGCAGCGCGTGCAGGAGTACGGCACGGCCGGCCACGCCGATTTTAATGGCCGGGGCAGCCAGGCCGCGGCGTATGCTGATTTTGTATTGCACGAGCTACTGCCCTTTGCACAAGCCAATTACCAGGCCTCGCCCAACCCGGTCGAGGCCGTAATGGCGGGGTTTTCGCTCGGCGGCTTGTCGGCGTTCGACCTGGTCTGGCACCACCCCGAGGCCTTTGCGCAGGCCGGCGTTTTTTCGGGCTCCTTTTGGTGGCGCAAGCGGGCCCTGGGAGCCGGCTACACGCCCGCCGACCGCATCATGCACGGCCTCGTGCGGGCCGGCCAGCCGCACCCCAGCCACCGGTTCTGGCTGCAAACCGGCACCCTCGACGAGCGCAACGACCGCAACGAAAACGGCGTCATCGACTCCATCGAAGACTGCCTCGATTTGGTCGGGGAGCTCCTCAAAACCGGCCTGGATGCGCGCCAGGCCATTCGCTACGTCCAGGTGGAAGGCGGCCACCACCACCCCGGTACCTGGGGCCGGGTCATGCCCGATTTTCTGATGTGGGCGTTTGGGCCGGCGGGTGCCGATGCGCTGCCCGCGCCCCTGCCCGTGGTGCGTCTGCAAATAGCCCCTTTTTTGGCTCCTACTCTTTTGCCTCCCACGGCCGCACCCGCCGCGCCCGCCATTGTACCGGTTGAAGTGCTGCCGGCGGCCGTTGCGCTGGCGCAACCCGCGCCGGCCGCTGCCGTCCTTGCACCGGTTTTGCCACCCGCCGCCATGCCCACGACCCGCCCCGCCGACGGCGATTTCCTGCCCTACGCCGCCAGTTACATCGACCTCGTGCCCGTCGGCGCCGACCCGCGCGAGGCCCTGCGCGCCCAGCCGCAGCAAATCCACGCCGTGTTTGCCAGTCTCAGCGAAGCCCAGGCCGAAAAAGCCTACGCCCCCGGCAAGTGGACCCTCAAGGAAATGCTGCTGCATCAGATTGACAGTGAGCGGGTTTTTGCTTATCGCGCCATGCGTTTCGCCCGGGGCGACGGCCAAAACCTGCCCGGTTTCGAGCAAGACGACTACGTCGCGCACAGCGGCGCCAATGCCCGCTCCATTGCCAGCCTGCTGGCCGAGTACGATGCCACCCGCGCCGCCACCCTGGCCCTGTTCGAGAGCTTCACCGAGGAGCAGCTGAACCGTGGCGGCACCGCCAACGGCGGCCCTGCCACCGTGCGGGCGCTGCTCTACATCGTGCCCGGCCACGAGCAGCACCACCTCAACATTATCCGCGAGCGCTACCAGCCCATTTTGTAGCTTTTCGGTAAAATTTATACCTTCGCCCGGCACAACACGCCGGCCGTGCCGCGCGTTGAAATCTTCGTCATCCTACTAACCCCTCACCCCAAACTTCTTTTCAACAATGGCCAAAGCCCAGGACGCCCGCAAAGAGAAAAAGAAAGAACCCGTAAAAACCACGAAGGAGAAAAAAGCGGAGAAAGACGAGAAAAAAGTCGCCCGCGCCCGGAAGCAGGAATAATTTTGGTGCTTTCGTCTGAATACAAACTGCCGCTGCTTTATTCAAGCAGCGGCAGTTTACGTTTAAACAGGAGCCGTACGTCCTGCTAAGCAAAAGGCACAGGCCTCCCGCAAAAGGGCGTATTTCCAGCCCCAGCGGGGCGGCCCATCGGTAGACCCAACCGAAGAGCAAGTGGCCAAGCCCCAGCGGGGCGACCCAAAATCGGCCCCTCGGATGGAGGTTGCTCCCCTTAAAGCTTAGCGTCTTTGCAGCCGCGCCTACAACGTATAGTACGGCTCTTTTTCTTTGTCGTGGTGGCGAATGTAACCGTGCAGTACCAGCTTAATCAGGGTTTGGTAAGCCCGGCGCTGGCCAAAATTCACCAGTTTCATAAACTGCGCCAGCGTGATGCGGGGGTGGTCTTTCAGGTAATCGATAACGGTGAGCTCCTGCTGGTTGAGGGGAATTTTTTCGAAGCGGGATTCGGGCTGCTGGCGTTCGAGAATTTTTTCGGTCAAGCCGCTGGTTTGCACGCTGGCGT
>CAXTCS010000264.1:0-6170 GCA_964242365.1 uncultured Hymenobacter sp.
GTACGAGACCATCAAGGCCAACCAAGCCATCGCCACCTCCCCCAACGCCAAGGTCATCATCATGGGCGGCGGGCGCGGCGCAACGCCGCAGCTGCTGCTCGGCGAGAAGTAAGCTCCTGGCAAAACCACAAAAAAGGCCCGCAACTATAGTTGCGGGCCTTTTTTGTGTGAACAAATATGATTCGGAATCAAGCAGCCAAGCCTAGTAGCCGGGGTTCTGCTTCAAGTTGGAGTTGTTATTGATTTCGCGCTGTGGAATGGGAAGTATCAGGCGCGGGCTGTTTGCGGGCAGCGTACCTATCGCGCGGCCGGTTCGCTTCAAGTCATACACGCGAAAACCTTCGAAAGCCAGTTCCAACTGGCGCTCCAGCAAAACGTCATCCAGCGTGACAGTCGCCAATGGAGAGGCATTCGAACGTTGCCGAATGATGTTAACATCCCTCGTTGCCTGGGTCGCGTTGCCCGCCCGCACATCACACTCAGCTCTGGTAAGGTACATTTCGGCCAGGCGAATGACGGGGATATTTTGGCCATACGTGCGCCATTTCAACGTCCGCAGCCGGCCGGTCCTGCTGTTGCCATCACTGGTATAAATCAGCTTGCTGGTTTGGATAGCCGACAGCGTATCGGGGCCGCGCACGTCTCCCTCCTCATACAGGTTGGCAAACGCCGGGGAAATACTAACATCGCCGCGGCCATATAGCACACCTTGGTCCCCGTTGGGGCTATAACCAGCAAAAAAAGTAGCTAAGCCGGAATTGCTGGTACCCGCATTGTTCTGGTCGTTCTGCTGAATTTCGAAGAGGCTTTCCGCACTGTTGCGGTTGGCAAATACAGCAGCTACCGTACCAGTCAGGCTGGCCCCGCTATTGGTAATAACGTCGTCGGCCGCAGCGCGGGCTTCTGGGTAGTTGCCCTGCTGCAAGTATACGCGGGCAAGCATTGCCTCAGCCGAATACTTAGAAGCGCGGGTTATATTCTGAGCCGGCAGCTTCTCTATGGCGTTCTGCAAGTCTTTGATAACCTGAACATATACTTGTTCAACGGTGCTACGGGCTAGCTTAACGTCGGCTTGTTCTACCGACGTCACTGCCGTCAGGTTGATGGGGACGCCATCTTGGGTATTCCCACCACCCGGCTTGTATTGCTGCGCGTAAAGGCGCACCAGCTCAAAGTACATCGTGCCCCGGATGAACGAAGCCTCGCCCTCGTACTGGCTTTTCTGACCGGCATCGGTCACGACCGTGAGGTTGCCCAAAATTAGATTGCACTGATTGATGGCGTCGTACGCCTGCGTCCAGATGTTTTCCGCGTTGGAATTGTTTGAAATCTGCGTGTGGCTTCGTATTTGCCGGTAGTTCTGGAAGGAACCATCCCAGTTGATGTAGCCGTTGCCACCCAGCAGCTCGGGCACCAAAATCAGGTCTGTGCCGTACAGGCTCTGATTGTCGAGACGGGCGTAAGCACCTACTACCGCTGCTGCAACCTTCTGCGAAGTATTGTAGCCCGTGGCTGCATCAATGCTCTGCTGCGGCTCAATATCCAAAGCGTTTTTGCAGGCCGACAAGCTTAGGCCCAGTGCCACCGCGTAGGCTGGCCAAGTAAACTTATTTTTCATATGGATTGAAAGTCAAAGAATTAAAAGCCAATATTTACACCCAGCAGGTAGGTTTTAGCCAGCGGCGGGGTGTAGAAATCGTGGCCCAATAAGTAATTGGCCGTGCCCAGACCGTAGGTATTTACCTCGGGGTCGTAGCCGGTGTACTTGGTAAACGTGGCCAGATTCTGGGCCGTGAGGTAGATGCGCACAGTTTGCAAGTAGCCACGCTTCACAAGGTCAGTTGGCAGGTTATAACCCAGTGTGGCGTTCTTGATGCGGAAGAAAGAACCATTCTGAATCCAGCGCGACGACGTTCCGGTGCCATTGCTGGCACCGTAGCGGGCCTGCGGTACGTCAGTAATATCTCCTACTTTCTGCCAGCGGTTGAGTTGATCCAAGGTCTGGTTGTCGAGATAGTCGGCATTAGCCGACTGGTACACGCCTGCTGCGTTGTAAATGTCGTTGCCGGACGTGAACTGTCCAAGGGCACTCAAGTCAAAACCCTTGTAGGTCAGATTGGTATTCACACCTCCCGTAAATTTTGGGTTCGGGTTGCCCACCCGCTGAACGGAAGCCAAGGAGAAGGTATCGGTTTTGGCACCATTGGCTTTGTAGTACAGGGCATTGCCGTTGGCAGGGTCCACGCCGGCGTACTTTTTGGCGTAGAATACTCCCAGTGGCTCATCTTTCTGCACCCGGCTGATGGTGTTGCCAGTCGGGATGATGGGGGTCGGCAGGTCCGTGATAAGGTTGCGATTAAACGATATGTTACCGCCTACACTCCACTTGAAGTCGCCGTCTATGATGCGCCCGCTCAGTGCTATTTCCAGCCCGCGGTTGCGCAGCGCGCCCACGTTTTCGGTAATGGTCGTGTAGCCGCTCGTCAACTGGAGCTGGCGGTTGAGCAGCAGACCGGTCGTTTTTTTCTGGTACACGTCTACCTCGCCCGTGATGCGGTCGCGCAGAAAGCCAAATTCCAGGCCCAAATCAGCCTGCTTGGTGTTTTCCCAGCTCAGGTTCGGGTTGCCAATATTGGCATCAGGCGCAATGCCCGACTGGTCGGCGTAAGGCAGGGCCGATACCAAGCGGCGGGAGTTGAAATTACCGATTTCGGCGTTGCCAGTCAGGCCGTAGCTGGCGCGCAGCTTCAGCAAGCTCACTACCGAATTGTCTTTCAGGAAGCTCTCTTCCGAAAGCAAATAGCCAACCGAGCCCGCTCCAAAGTTGCCGTACCGCTTATTGGCCCCAAAACGCGACGAGCCGTCGCGCCGAACGCTGCCCGAGAGCAAGTACTTTCCGCGAAAAGCATAGTTGGCGCGAGCAAAGAACGATAAGAATGAATAGCCGGTACTAAACGAGGTATTGCCACCCGTCTTGATGGCGGCACTGGCAATGCGCGTAAACTCGGTGGTCGGGAAGCCACGGCCTTCCGCGGCTGTTACCTTCTGGTCGGCACGCTGGTACGATTCTCCCACCAGCACATCAATGTGGTGGTCGGCGCCAGGGTTGAAAGCATAGGTGATTGTGTTGTTGTTGGTGTAGTTAACTGCCTGCGTTTGCGAGTTGAGTGCGTAGCCCGAAGCCCCGCCGTCTTGCGTGCCCGCGCCACGCACCAAATCCTCGTTGAGGTTGAGGAAGTCCCCGCCGATTTCTGAGCGCAGCGTCAGGCCTTTTGTCGGCGTCCAGTTGATGTAGGCCGTGCTGAACGAGCGGTACGTGCCGGCGCGGTCCGAGCCAAGCTCCTGGTCAATCAGGTTATTATAGTAAATCGTCGCCGGATTCAGCAATCCGGTAATAGGGTCGTAAGCAGGCTGTAGCGGAGTGAGTGCATTAAGCTGCAACGGGTTCGAAAACGCATTATCACCCGACGCCCGGTCGTTCACGGTTCGAGCCAGCGATGCGTTCACGCCGATACGCAGGCTTTCGGTCACGCTGTGGTCGAGGTTGAGGCGCAGGCTGCCCCGGCGGAAGCGGTTGCCGATGATGATACCCTTCTGGTCGTTGAACGTGCCACTGAGGTAAAAGCGGGTTTTGGCGTCGCCGCCCGATGCATTGAAATCATACTGCGATACACCGGCCCCGTCGCTGCCAAAAAGCTTAAACTTGCCGTTGTTACGGAATGCGAGGCGGTCCCAAGGCGTGTTATACTTAGAATTATAGTCGATGCCACCCTCGGAAAGGAAAGCGTCTTCCAGCGTTGGATACTGCGTATCTGTGTCCGGGCCCACATATCCGGCGTTGTTTATCGACTCGCTCAGCAGCATTTTGTACTGGTCAGCGTTCAGAAACTGCCGCAGGCGGGTTGGAGCACTCATGCCGTAGTAGTAGCCCACGTTGACTTTCGTCTGGCCCTGCTTGCCCTTTTTGGTTGTAATCAGGACAACGCCATTCGAGGCACGCGAGCCGTAAATGGCTGAGGCCGAAGCGTCCTTCAGAATGCTGATACTCTCAATGTCGTTGGGGTTGAGGTCAGCCAGTGGGTTCAGCGGCTCGTCCCCCACCTGCGACTGGTCCTGAAAGGTAATCGGCACACCGTCAATCACGTACAATGGCCGGCTAGAAGCCGTCACCGACGAGGTGCCGCGCACTTGAATGTTGATGCCTTGCCCCAGCTTCCCGCTGCCTTGGTTGACGACTACCCCCGGCGTGCGGCCCTGAATGGACTGCTCGAAGCTGGTAACTGGCTGATTCTCTACATCGCGGGCCGAAAGCTGCGTTACCGACCCCGTCAGGTCGGCTTTGGACTGGGTGCCGTAGCCCACCACAATCGCCTCGTTGAGTTGCGTAGCCGCCGCCGCCAGCGTCGCGTTAATAACGCTTTGGTTCCCGACAGCCACCGTCTGAGATGTGTAGCCCACCGAGCTGATAACAAGGGTAGCGTTGGGCTGCACGCTTAGGCTGAAGTTACCATCGGCGCCGGTGCTCACCCCGTTGGAAGTGCCGCGCTCGATGACGGTAGCACCAGGCAAAGCTCCTCCTTCGGAGGCAGTAACTCGCCCGCTGATGGCTCTGGTCTGGGCCCAGGCGGATGCCGAGCACAGGCACGCCGCAAAGAGAAGGATAAGCCTGAAATGAGTAAAAATTTTGTGTTTCATGGGAGGATTTGGTTAATAAATTAAAAAACAAAAAGACTCTTGAGGACGAAAAAAGCCCGCTACAACAACGTGTGTCAGCAACTCCAACATATCAGACCAGCGGTGCTTTCCCTACATGATGCTAAAGCTAAGATAATTACACAAATCATATTTCTTCTTTTTATCGGTAATTTTTCAAGGCGTGCCGTAGATGCCTACCTTTACTGTCCCACCTTTGCCGCGCTCGCAGCCGGCTTCTCTGATTCGCTTTTCGCCTCAATGCCAACCATTCATTACCTTACTACGGCCGACGCTATTGCCGCTGCCGCTGCCCACTTCGCCACGCTGCCGCGCATCGGCATTGATTTGGAGTTTGACGACATGCGGCACCGCTACGGGCGGCATTTGGCGCTGATTCAGGTGTTTGACGGCCGGGAAGCTTACCTGATTGACCCGCTGCTGCTGCCCGACATGGCGGCGGGCCTTGAGCCGCTGTTTGCCGTGCTGCGCACGCCGGCGGTGGCCAAGGTGTTCCATTCCTGCAAGTCGGACATTTTGCTGCTCGATGAAGTGTTCAGCGTGAATTGCCGCAACATCGTGGACACCAGCGTGCAGTTCACCTTGTTGGCGGCCGAAGACAACAATATTTCCCTGGGCCGCCTCATTCAGGCCGAATTGGGCTTTGAAGTGGACAAGGGCGAGCAAAAGTCGAACTGGCTGAAACGGCCGCTCACCGAGGCGCAGAAGGAATACGCCGCCAACGACGTGCTCTACCTCTTTGAGCTCACCGACCGGCTCAGCGCCCGCCTTGCCGAACTGGGGCGCGCCGACTGGGCGGCTCAGGAAAACCTGGCTTTGGAGGCCGTGCGCTACGGCCGCGACGACCCGCGCCCGTGGTCGCGCAACGCCGCCAAATACAAGATTTCGGCCCAGGAAATGCCCATTTTCCGCGAGCTGTACATGCTGCGCGACGCCGTGGCCCGGCAGCTCGACCGGCCGCCCTATCACGTGCTCAGCAACGACCGGCTGGCCGAGCTGGCCCGCGAGCCCATCGAAACCGCCAACCAGCTGCGCGCCGCCAACGGCCTGCACCCCGAGCTGAAACGCTCGCCCTACGCCGAGCAGCTGCTGGCCATCGGCACCACCGACCTAGAGCCCGACGCGCCGCTGCCGCCCGAGCAGCGCAAGTTTCCGTTCCGCCGCCGGCTGAACGGCCCTGCCGCCACCCGCGCCGAGGCCCGCGAAACCTTGCTCAACACGCTCAAAACGCACCTCGCCACCGACCACGGCAGCACCCTGGCCAACATGGTGCTCAGCAACCGGCTCATCTCCGAAATCATCGAGCAAGGCGCGGACGCGGCGCTGCGGCCCTGGCAGCAGCAGCTGCTGCAAGAGTCGGCCGAGAAGCACGGCGAGGATTATGGGCAGATTGCGCTTCCCTTCTAAATCACTGATTTTTCGGATTTAAGCGGATTTCACGGATTTTGTAGTCGATT
>CAXTCS010000265.1:0-6166 GCA_964242365.1 uncultured Hymenobacter sp.
CCGCCAACCACCAGGTTGGCTACGCCACCGACGCGCTGCGTGCCGGCACCGTCACCATCACCCGCCTCGACACGGCCGGCGCGCATCCCTACGTAGCGGGCCGGTTCGAGCTGCGCGCCGGGCTGCGTGCGGGCACCAGCCCGGCCGCCGACCTGCCGGCCACGCTCTTGGTCACCGAAGGCCGGTTCGATATTCAGCTGCACCGCTAGGCGCGGGAGCCAAGCAGCAAGCTGCTGAATGGCCGGGGTGGCTGGGAAGCCAGCGGGCTAAGCGGGCGTGAAATTTTGATGCGGAAGCCCGCCCGCTCGGCGGCCGGCGTCGGAAGTAGCCCGGCTTTTGCCGCGCCCGCTACCTTTGCCCTTTCCAAACCCACCGCCTCTTATCTTATGACCCCCGCCCACGTTGCCCTTCGGTTCGACCGCCACGACCTTTCCAACGAAACCCTGCTCCACCTCTACCAGCACCTGCTGCGCCCCCGGTTGATTGAGGAAAAAATGCTGATTCTGCTGCGCCAGGGCAAGGTGAGCAAGTGGTTTTCGGGCATCGGGCAGGAAGCCATTTCGGTGGGCAGCACCCTGGCGCTGGAGGCCGACGAGTACATTTTGCCGCTGCACCGCAACCTGGGCGTGTTTACGGGGCGCGAGGTGCCGCTGGGGCGCCTGTTTGCGCAGTGGCAGGGCAAGCGCACGGGCTACACCAAGGGCCGCGACCGCAGCTTCCACTTCGGCACCAACGAGCACCACATCGTGGGCATGATTTCGCACCTCGGCCCGCAGCTGGCCGTGGCCGGCGGCATCGCCCTGGCCGATTTATTGGATAAAAAGCCCAAAGTCACCCTCACCTACAGCGGCGACGGCGGCGCCAGCGAAGGCGACTTCCACGAGGCCCTGAACGTGGCCGCCGTGTGGCAGCTGCCCGTTATTTTCATGATTGAAAACAACGGCTACGGCCTCAGCACGCCCAGCAACGAGCAGTTTCGCTTCAAATCCTTCGTCGACAAAGGCCCCGCCTACGGCATGGAAGCCGTGCAGGTCGACGGCAACAACGTGCTCGAAGTCTACACCACCGTCAAGCGCCTGGCCGAAGACCTGCGCCAAAACCCCCGCCCCGTGCTCGTCGAAGCCCTCACCTTCCGGATGCGCGGCCACGAAGAAGCCAGCGGCACCAAATACGTGCCCCAGTCCCTGATGGAAGAATGGGCCGCCAAAGACCCGGTCGAGAACTACGAAAAGTGGCTCCTGGCCGAAGGCATTCTCACCGAAACGGCCAAGCACGGCATCCGCGAAAAAATCAAGGCCGCCATCGAGGCCGGCCTCCAGGAAGCCGATTTGGAGCCCATGCCCACGGCCAACATACAGGAGGAAATCGCCGACATGTACGCGCCGGCTTCGCCGAATGAGGAATTAAGAATGAAGAATGAGGAATTGAAAAACGGGGCGTCCGATAATTCTTCATTCCTCATTCCTCATTCCTCATTCCCCGCAAGGGAAATCCGCTTCATCGACGCCATCTCCGAAGGCCTGAAGCAGAGCATGCGGCGCTACCCCGACCTCGTGCTCATGGGCCAGGACATTGCCGACTACGGCGGCGTGTTCAAAATCACCGAAGGCTTCGTGGCCGAGTTTGGCAAGGCGCGCGTGCGCAACACGCCGCTCTGCGAGTCGGCCATCGTGGGCGTGGGCCTGGGCCTGAGCATCAGAGGCAAAAAGAGCATGGTCGAGATGCAGTTTGCCGATTTTGTCACCTGCGGCTTCAACCAGATTGTGAACAACCTCGCCAAAAGCCACTACCGCTGGGGCCAGAACGCCGACGTGGTGGTGCGCATGCCCACCGGCGCCGGCAGCGCCGCCGGCCCCTTCCACAGCCAAAGCAACGAGGCCTGGTTCACGCACGTGCCCGGCCTGAAAGTGGTGTACCCCAGCAACCCGCACGACGCCAAAGGCCTGCTCTGCGCCGCCTTCGAAGACCCCAACCCGGTGCTGTATTTCGAGCACAAGATGCTCTACCGCAGCCTGTCCGGTCCCGTGCCCGAAGCCTATTACACCACGCCCATCGGCCAGGCCGCGCTGGCCGCCGAAGGCGAGGAGCTCAGCATCATCACCTACGGCATGGGCGTGCGCTGGGCCCTGCAAGTCTGCCAGGACCTCGGCGTGTCGGCCGACATCCTCGACCTGCGCACCCTGCTGCCCTGGGACCAGGAAGCCGTGCGCCGCACCGTGGAAAAAAACGGCCGCGTCCTTATCCTGCACGAAGACACCCTGACCGGCGGCATCGGCGGCGAAATCGCGGCCTGGATTGGCGAAAACTGCTTCGAGCACCTCGACGCGCCCGTGCGCCGCGTGGCCTCGCTCGACACCGCCATTCCCTTCGCCCCCGCGCTCGAAGCGGCTTTTCTGCCCCAGCAGCGCCTGCGCGAGCAAGTCGTGGCCCTGCGCAACTACTAGCCACCGCCCGCGCCGCCCTGGCGTGGTTTTCGCGCGGGTTTCGCGTACCTTTCTTGGCTTTACTTTCTGATTCCGCACGTTTTACGGTGAAATACTGTCCGCTTTCCGTTGTTTTTCGTTCCTGGTTGGGCGCGCTGCTGCTGGCGGGGCTGGGCGGCTGCACCGTTTTTCATCCCCACCGCCTGCCCACGCCCAAGCCCTCGCCCGAATACAAGGCCCAGCTAAAAGCCGCCAAGCAAGCCCGCAAAAACAAAAGTGCCGGCTTCCTGTCCCGAAAAAAGTCCGACTCGCCCACCGAAGAAGCTGCTACCGACGTTTCTACCCCGTCCGGTGGCGCCATTACGCCGCCCCCCGCCACCGCCCCCACCGCCCAAACGCTGCCCGAGCACTCCACGGTGAGGTACGACAAGCACCTGCTGATGAAAAAGCCCAAGCTCATGCGGCGGCGGATTCACAACAAGGGCCCGAAGCCGTTCCGGCCCTGGCAGTCCATTCGCAATTACTTCAAATACGGCCGCCATGCCAAACCCAACTACAGCCCCGACCACCGGCCCGTTCCGCCGGCGCCCAAGCCCACGCCCGACGCCGCCCCCGACGGCAAGCCGTAGCGCCCTGCTGGGGCTGCTGTTCATCCTGGCCGCGCTGCTGAGCGGCCCGGCCGCCCACGCCCAAATCGTGCGCGAAAAACCCTCGCAGGTGAAGGCCGCCAACCGCCGCGCCCTGCGCGACGCCAAGCGCATCGACTCGCCCTACAAGGAAAGCCACCTCGACATCACCCGCGCCCGCCTCAAGCGCGGCGAAAGCACCCAGCGCCTGCCCGAAGGCAGCGACGAGCTGCACTACAAAACCGGCAACTCCCCCAACCTGCGGCCCGCCAGCTTCCTCGGGCGCCGCAAAATCAAGCTGTAGCCGGCCTCGCTAAAAGCCGCCCAACATTTTGAATGACTTTGGGGGAATCAAGTGTTATAGCCGGGTGTCTTGCCAATGCCGGTATTTCCAGCCCAAGCCCACCGCGCACCGCGCCTTTCCGGGCGCCATTATTTGCTCATCGATAATTGTATAATTAAGAAATGTCCACCCCCTGGCTTCCCCTCACCCAACCCGAACAGCTAACCGACCTGGCCCAGGCTTCGCACGAGCAGCCGATTCTTATCTTCAAGCACAGCACCACGTGCTCCATCAGCGCGGCGGCCAAAAGCAAAATTGAGCGCCAGTGGGCCGACAGCGGCCTCCACCTGCCCATCTATTACCTCGACTTGCTGCGCTTCCGCCCCCTCTCCGCCCAGGTTGCCGAGCAGTTCGGCATCCGCCACGAGTCGCCGCAGCTGCTGCTCATCCAAAACGGCGCCTGCACCTACGACGCCTCGCACATGGGCATCCGCCTGAACGACGTAAAATCAGCGGTAAACGCGTGATTTTTTGGTTTTTAGCAATGGACCGTCGTGCCGAGCGCAGCCGAGGCATCTCGCGTGTGGTAAGTAAACCAATCGATTGAGTCACTACCCCACGCGAGATGCCTCGGCTGCGCTTGGCATGACGGTCTATTACCCTCGTTCTACCCTCGTTCCTCTACCTCCCTTTTCCCCATCTACCTATCGTACTCAAACACCACGTTCTGCTTCACGTCCGGGTGCAGGCTCAGCGTTACCGGGCAGGTGTGGGCGGCGCGCTCCAGCAAGGCCCGGTCGCTGGGCGAAAGCGCGGCGGGCAGGCTAAACGTGACGTCGATTTGCGCGATGCGGCGCGGGGCTTCCTTGCTCATGTGCTTCACCACCGCAAACGTGCTGTCGACCAGGTTCCATTGGTGGCGTTCGGCCACGATGCCCATTATCGTCATCATGCACGAGCCGAGGGCGGCGCTCACCAGGTCGGTGGGCGAAAAAGCTTCGCCCCGGCCGTGGTTGTCGACAGGCGCATCGGTTTGAATAACGGTGCCCGAGGCGACGTGCGTGGCTTCGGTGCGGAGGTTGCCGGCGTAGCGGGCGGTGGCGGTGTTCATTAAATCAGTAAGTTACTTTTACAATGTTCTTTCTTCCGTAGCTAATTTACGTGTTACTTGGTGCGCCGCACCCCGTGGCGTGTAGTCGGGGCCTTTTCTGGTTGACCATGCTTCTCCTAAATCCTCGTTTTTCCGGTCTGCTGCTAGCCGGCTGGCTCGCTGCCGGTGCCGCCCATGCCCAGGACCCCGTACGCCCGGCCCCGGGGCCAGCCGTCCCCCGGCCGGCCGCTCAGGACCCGGCGCCCCGCCCGCGCGTGCCGGCGCCCGTGCCCACCGCCGCGCCGTCCGACGAGCAGTCGTACCGCAAAGAGTTTGTGTACGGCATCAATTTCAACACCCAGGGCGCCCTGTTGGGCGGCGTTTCCGTGCGCTCGTCGCGCGTGCTCGACGACCGGTTTCTGCGCTTCTGGAGCATCGAAGGCGTGATGCTGAAAAATGCCAAGGAAGAACGCCTCAATACGCAGGTCGGCGGCAGCTACATCGACCGCAAAACCAATTACGCCTTTGTGCTCCGGCCCTCGGTGGGCATTCAACGCATCCTCTTCCGCAAAGCCGCCGACGCCGGCGTGCAGGTCAACGGCCTGGTGAGCGTGGGCCCTTCTTTTGGCCTGCTCATGCCGTACTACATCAGCTACGACCGCACGGCCCCCGTCACCCAGCAAATCAATCTGTCGAGCGACGACATCGTGAACGAGCAGTTCGACCCCGTCAAGCACATCGATTCGCGGGCCATTCTCGACCACGGCCCGCTGTTCAGCGGCATTGGGCAGACGCAGGTAGTGCCCGGCGTTCACCTGCGTGGCGGCCTGAGCTTCGAGTACGGCCGCTACCGCGACGCCGTGACCGGCCTGGAAGTAGGCTTCCTGGTCGAAGCCTTTACCAAGCGCATGGTCATTCTCAGCCCCAGCACCTTGTCCGACAAGGACGCCCTGAACCACCAGTTCTTCCCCTCGGTGTACCTGACGCTGTATTTCGGCCACCGCTCTTGAGGAAATTATGAGTTATAAATTATGAATTATGAGTTGCCGTTCACAGGGCGTGTCAAAGCACTAATTATGAGTTGCCGTTCACAGGGCGTGCCAAAGCACTTCGTTCGTAATTTTGTTGTGCTTGGGTGCCTGCTCTAACGCTACCAACTCATAATTCATAATTTATAACTCATAATTCGATTTATGATTGATTTGCCCGTTATTCAGCCCGAAACGGCTGCGCCCGCCCGCCCCCGCAAGCCCGATTGGCTGCGCGTGAAGCTGCCCGTGGGCGAAGAATACGCCGCCGTGCGCCGCCTCGTCGACGAGCACAAGCTGCACACCATTTGCGAAAGCGGCAACTGCCCCAACATGGGCGAGTGCTGGGGCGCCGGCACCGCCACGTTCATGATTCTGGGCAACATCTGCACCCGCTCGTGCTCGTTTTGCGCCGTGGCCACCGGCCGCCCCACCGAGTACGACCTCGACGAGCCCCGCCGCGTGGCCGAAGCCATCGCCCTGATGAAAGTGAAGCACGCCGTCATCACCTCCGTCAACCGCGACGAGCTCAAGGACCGCGGCGCCAGCGTGTGGCGCGAAACCGTGGTGCTCACCAAGCAGCTCAGCCCCGGCACCACCATCGAAACCCTGATACCCGACGTGAAAGCCAACTGGGACGCGCTGGACGTGATGATATCCGGCGGCCAGGAAGTGATTTCGCACAACATGGAAACCGTGGGCAGCCTCTACCGCCT
>CAXTCS010000266.1:0-6096 GCA_964242365.1 uncultured Hymenobacter sp.
ACTGCGGCCCGGCCGTGAAGCCCATTGCCCTGAACATGGTGAAAAACTGCGCCCAACACCCCGACATAAAGCTGCCGATTTCGGGCATCGGCGGCATCGAAAACTGGCGCGACGCCGTCGAGCACATCCTGCTCGGCGCGGGCAGCGTGCAGGTGTGCACGGCGGCCATGCACTTCGGCTTCGGCATCATCCGCGAGATGACCTCGGGCCTGGAGCAGTACATGGTGGACAAGGGCTTCGAAACCATCGACCAAATGGTGGGCAAAGCCCTGCCCAACGTGCTGCATTGGGAAGACCTGAACATGAAATACCAGGTGACGGCCACCATCAACGAGGACAAGTGCATCGGCTGCCAGCTCTGCTACACGGCCTGCGAAGACGGTGCCCATCAGGCCATTAAGCTAAACGCCGGCACCCGCGTGCCCGAAATTATCGAAGAAAACTGCGTCGGCTGCAACCTCTGCTCGCTGGTGTGCCCCGTCGAGCAGTGCATCACGATGGCGCGCACCGACGACGGCACCCAGCACCTCACCTGGAAGCAGCGCACCGAAGCCGGCGATGTGCCCACCGAATTCAACGACGAAAAAGCCGGCGGCCGCCACCACTGGGTGCCCGAGCCCAGCGCCGCCCTGGGCAAGGAGCGCCACAAAACGCTGCCCGGCAAAGCCCGCATTATCAACGGCAAAACAGAGGTGCCGACCCAAGCTTAGGCGGCAAGTGCCTGTCGGTTTTAGGCACTATTTCCGGTCCGTTTTTTGTTTCGGAAGTCGAATAACATTCACCGGTAATTCGACGTGCCCCGGCCCGCCAGCTATAAATATGAAGACCAAACCAATGATTTTTGCCCTGGGAATTTGCCTGCTTTTGCTGAGCGGTTGCGTTGCTTCCGTGGGCCCCGAATATGGCTATTATCCGCCGGTTCAGCCCTATTACGGCTACGGCCGCGCCTATTACCCGCGCCCCGTGGTGGTGCGGCCCTACTACCGCCCGCCCTACCGGTCGGGCTACCACGGCGAGGGCGGCCCTCGGGGCGGTGGCAATTGGGGCGGCAACCACGGCGGTAGCTACCACGGCCGCAGCCACTAAAACTGCATGGAATGAAAGAGCAAAAAGGGGCTGCCTGCTAACGAAGCAGGCAGCCCCTTTTTTTGGCTGTTTCGGCAGGCTCATGCAAAGACAGCGTTTGCTTTACGTTTCGAGGCTGCCCATTACATTGTAGAGACGCACATTTGCGTCTTGTCGTTGAACGATAACGGCGCAGAAGTTCAAGCAGCAAGACACAAACAGGCGCTGCTGCCCAAAACGTTTAAATCCGGCGCTCAATCCGATGAAGCAAGGCCTCGCTGCCAGCCTCCGGCGGCGAGTCGGCATGAATGGCCGCCGACGTGTCGCGCAAATGCTGCGGCCGCCGCCCGTTTTTCACCGCTTGAATTTCGGCCACCACGGCCAGCGCAATTTCTTCGGGTGTCTCGCCGCCCAGGCTCAGGCCGATGGGACTATGCAAGCGATTGCCTAAAAAATCGGCCGCCTCAGCTGCCGGCAAATCCAGTTCCTCCAGCAGCCGGGCCGCCTTGGCGCGGGGGCCGAGCAGGCCGATGTAAGGCGCCGGGCACGAATGCAGCGTTTGCAGCGCGGCGAGGTCGTAAGCGTAGTTGTGGCTCAGCAGCACGTGGTAGGCACCAGCATCCGGCGCCTGCGTTTCCAGCTCGCGCACGGGCACGACGCGCACGGCCGCCGCATCCGGAAAGCGGCCCGCCGTGGCCAGGTTGGGGCGGCCATCGACCACTGTAACGTGCCAGCCCAGCGAGGCCGCCAGGTGCACCAGCGGCTGCGCATCGTTGCCGGCGCCGTACACCACGAGACGCAGCGGCGGCAAAAGGACCTCCAGCAGCACCCGCACCGGCCCGGCGTCGGTTTCTACGTCCAGCACCTGCGATTTGCCCTGGGCCAGCGTGGTACGGGCCGCCTCGGCCAGCGGCGCGGCCAGCAGCGGCGTACCCCGCACGGCCCCGGCCGCCGCGAGCAGCAACCGCTGCCCCACGGCCGCCCGCAGGCCGCCCGCATCCGTTGCAAACACGGTGGCCAGCACGGCCGGCTCGGGGTGCTGCGCAAAGCCGCGCAGCAGCTCGACCGGGTTGTCCGGGGCGGCAAAGTCCAGCGGTTCGAGCAGGATGCGCACCACGCCCTGGCAGCCGGGCCCCAGGCCGTGGCGCGGGTCGTCCTCATCGCGCGTGTCGTAAGTAACCAACGCCGGCTGGCCCCGAAAAATGGCCTGTCGGGCCCGCTGGCGGGCATCGCCTTCCAAACACCCGCCGCTGATGGCCCCCGTCAGTTGCCCGTCGTCGGTCACGAGCATGCGGGCGCCGGGGCGGCGATAGGCCGAGCCCAGCACCTCCACCACCGTGGCCAGCGCGCAGGCTCGGCCCTCGCCCCGGTGCTGGTCGTAGGCAAGAAGCAGGCGTTGAAGCTCAGTCATATAACATTCAACAATTAACAATTATCATTTAACATTCTAAAGACCACTGCGGCGCGGTCAGGCGCAGTCAAAACAGCTGTTACCTGTTAAATGATAACTGTTAAATGACTCAAATGAGTTTGTCGAGGCTCACCGGCAGGTCGCGCACGCGCTTGCCGGTGGCGTGGTACACGGCGTTGGCCACGGCGGCGGCAACGCCCAAAAAGCCGACCTCGCCGATGCCTTTCACGCCCAGCGGGTTCACGATGTCGTCCTCTTCCTCCACCAGCACCACGTCGATGTCGTGCACGTCGGCCATCACCGGAATGTGGTATTCGGCGAGGTTGTGGTTCATGTAGCGGCCAAACTTGTGGTCCATCACCGACTCCTCCATCAGCGCCATGCTGATGCCCCACACCACTGAGCCGAGTACCTGGCTGCGAGCCGTTTTGGGATTGAGGATGCGGCCGGCGGCCACCGCGTTTACCACGCGGGTGACGTGCACGGTGCCCAGCTCTTCGTCGACGCGCACTTCCACGAAAACGGCGTTGTGCGAGTGCATGGAATAAGGCAGCTGCTTGGCCCGGTTGGGCGCGGCGCTCGACGCAACCTCGATTTTCTCTTCGCCGCTGGCTTGCAGCACGTCCCGAATGACCACCGATTGGCTGAGGTCCTCGTTGAGCCGAATCTGGCCGTCGGCAAACTGCACGTCCTCAAAATCAGCGCCTTTCAGCGGCGAGTCGTCCATTTTCTGGGCCAGCTCAAGGATTTTTTTGGCCAGCTCGTCGCAGGTGTTTTTCACGGCGTTGCCCACCGAAGCCGCCGTCCAGGAGCCGCCCTGCACCGGCGCCTCGGGCAGCGTCGTGTCGCCGAGCACGAACGTGACGGCCCCCAGCGGCAGGCCCAGGGTCTGGGCCGCGATTTGGGTCATGATGGTGTAAGTGCCGGTCCCGAAGTCATTGCTGGCGCTGCTCACCGTCAGGCGGCCGTCGGCGGTGATGCTCGCCTTGGCGGCGGCTTTTTGCATGCTGGCGTCCCAGCAGCCGGTGGCCATGCCGTAGCCAACGAGCCAGTTGCCCTCGCGCATGGCGCGGGGCGCGGGGCTGCGCTGGTCCCAACCAAACCTGGCGGCGCCCTGGTGGTAGCACTCGCGCAGCTTCTTGCTCGAAAAGGGCTTGTTCTCGTTCTGGTCGCGCTCGGCGTAGTTCAGCAGGCGAAAGTCGAGCGGGTCGATGCCGACTTTGTAGGCCAGCTCGTCCATCGCCGATTCGAGGGCAAACGAGTTGGTGGCCGCGCCGGGCGCCCGCATATCGATGGGCGTGTAGGCGTCGATGCGGGCCAGCTGGTAAGTCAGCTTCACGTTTTCGCACTGGTAGAGCAGCCCCGACCAGTTCACCACGACTTCGGTAAAATCCTCAAACTGCGACGTTTCGGCCAGCGCCGCGTGCTGCACTGCTTGCAGGGCCCCGTTGTCGTCGGCCGCCAGCTTGAGGTATTGCAGCGTGTGCGGCCGGTGGCCGAAGCTGAACATCTGCTGGCGCGTGAGCGACACGCGCACCGAATGCTTCAGTTCGAGCGCCGCCATCACCGCCAGAAACACCTGGTATTGCGGCCGCAGCCCCGCGCCAAACCCGCCGCCGGTGTACTTCGAAATCACCCGCGCCTCGTCTTTCGACAGCCCAAAAATCTTGGTGATGTACTTCTGCACATTCACCGCGCCCTGGGTCTTGTCGTAGATTTTCATCCTCTTCCCATCGCCCAGCCACTCCACCGTGGTGGCGAAGTTTTCCATCGGGTTGTTGTGCTGGGCCAGGTGCGTGTACTCGGCCTCGTGCCGATGCGGGGCCTTTTCGTAGGCCTCCTGGGGGTTGCCGCGGGGCTTGGGCGGCGGCGCGTAGCCGGCCTTTCCCCGGCCGGGCTCGAAGCCGTCGTCGCGCTTGGTTTCGAGGTCGGTCGCGTGTTGCTCCACGGCGTATTCGATTTCCAGCACCGACGCCGCGTAGCGCGCCAGCTCAAAGGTTTCGGCCACCACCAGCGCCACCGGCTGCTGGCTGAACCGGATTTCGGGCTCGTGTAGCGGCCGGAACGGCGAGCCGCCGGGCGCCACGTCGTCCTTGTAGTTTCTGTCGAACCACCCCAGCGAGGGCACGTTTTCGTGCGAAAAAACCTGGACCACGCCCGGCAAAGCCAGCACCGGCGCGCTGTTGATTTTCGTGATTTTGCCCTTGGCAATTGGGCTGCTCACCACGTAGCCGAAGTAGCGGTCGGACACGTTGAACTCGGCGGCGTACTTGGCGGCACCCGTCACTTTGGCCGGGCCATCCACGCGGCTCGTGGGCTTGCCAATGTAGTCGGTACCCGAGCGGACGTCGGGAGGAGAAGCTATTGTCTGGCTCATGGATTGGAGTTTAGAAAAGCGTTGTCATCGACTGCTTGCGCCATTTCGGTGGCTTGCTTGAGGGCCCGCACGATGGCGCGCCGCGCCAGCTCAATCTTGAAGTCATTGGAGCCGAAGCTTTTGGCGCCTTCCACCACCTTGGCCGCCACCCGGCCGAAGGTGTCGGCCGTGGCCGGCTGGCCCTTCAGCAAGGCTTCGGCGGCCTGGTCGCGCCAGGGCTTGTGGGCCACGCCGCCCAGCGCCAGCCGCGCATCCTTTATTATATTCCCGTCCAGCTCCAGCGCGGCCGCCACCGACACCAGCGCGAACGCGTAGCTCGTGCGGTCACGCAGCTTGAGGTAGGAAAAATTCCTGGCAAAGCCGTTGGCGGGCAAATCGAGGCCGGTAATGAGCTCGCCGGGCTCCAGCGTGTTGTCGCGCTCGGGGTGGTCGCCGGGCAGGCGGTGGAAGTCTTCGAAGGCGATGGTGCGCTCGCCGTTGGGCCCGCTCACGCGCACGGTGGCGGCCAGCGCGGCCAGGGCCACGCACATGTCGCTGGGGTGGGTGGCGATGCACTGCTCGCTGGTGCCCAGAATGGCGTGAATGCGGTTGTAGCCGCCGATGGCCGAGCAGCCCGAGCCCGGCTCGCGCTTGTTGCAGGGCGTGGCCAGGTCGTAGAAATAATAGCAGCGGGTGCGCTGCATCAGGTTGCCGCCGTCGGTGGCCATGTTGCGCAGCTGCGGGCTGGCCCCCGCCAAAATGGCCTGGCTGAGCAGCGGGTAGCGCTTTTCTACTTCCGGGTGCCAGGCCGTGTCGGCATTGGTGGCCAGCGCGCCGAGGCGCAGGCCGCCGTCGGGCAGGTTCTCGATGACCGCCAGGGGCAGGTTTTTGAGGCCGATGAGGTGCGTGGGCCGGGCCACGTTTTCCTTCATCAAGTCAATCAGGTTGGTGCCGCCGCCGAGGTAGGCCGCGTCGGCGTGCGCGATTTTGTCCTGCACGGCCGCGCCCACGGCCGGGGCTTGGGCGAAAGTGAAACTGTTCATTTCTTGAATTAAAAATGATGAATCATACATTAAAACTTGGGGTGGAAAGCCGGGATTCAGAGTGCTTTAAAGTCCAGACTTGTTTCCGAATGAGAACCAGTGAAAAAGAACGTCATGCCGAGCGCAGCCGAGGCATCTCGCGTGCCACCACTGATTCAATCGTTGGCTCGTCATTGATTACTGCTGCACGCGAGATGCCTCGGCTGCGCTCGGCATGACGT
>CAXTCS010000267.1:0-6081 GCA_964242365.1 uncultured Hymenobacter sp.
AAATGCCGGCCGGAAACACCGAGCGCCGCTGCGCCCGGTTGTAGGCCGGCTTCATTTGCTTGATTAAATGCGACTCGTAGAGCAGCGCCACCAGCTCCGAGCCGGTCAGCTCCCAGGTAATGTCGGCGATGGAGTTCTTGAACTCCAGGCTCTTGCGCGACTTCACATCGACCGCGAAGTGCTGCTGAATGCGCTTGTAGATGTTGATGGACTTGCCCACGTAAATCACCTCGCCGGCCTCGTTGTGGAAGTAGTACACGCCCGTGGCCTGGGGCAGGCTGGCCACCAGCGCCGCCGACACCAGCGGCGGCATCAGCGCCTCGCGAATGGCCGACTGCACGGCCGCCACCCGCTTGGGCGAAGGGGTTTTGGGGCCGTCGGGCCGGCGGCCGGCGGGGGCCAGCGCATCGACCCGCGCCAGGGTGTCGGCCGGGGGCAAGCCGTTTTGTACGGCCTCGCTGTCCTGCGTGATTTTCAAAAGCTTGCCAAAGAGCAGGGCCGTGGCGTGGGCGTCGCCGGCGGCGCGGTGCCGGCCTTCGAGCGGGATGCCAATGTTCTGGCACAGCTTGCCGAGGCTGTAGCTGGGCTGGCCGGGAATGAGGCTGCGCGAAAGCCGCACGGTGCACAAGGTTTTGCGCGAGTAGTTATAGCCAAGGTCGGCAAATTCCTTCTTGAGAAAGGAGTAGTCGAACCGCACGTTGTGGGCCACAAATACGCAGCCTTCGGTCATCTCGACCACCTTGCGGGCCACTTCGTGAAACTTGGGCGCGTCGCTCACCATGTCGTTGGTGATGCCGGTGAGCTGGGTAATGAACGGCGGAATGGCCCGGCCGGGGTTGAGCAGGGTAGCGTACTCGTCCACAATTTTCTCGCCGTCGTGGATGTAGATAGCGATTTCGGTGATGCGGTCCTGGGTGGGCTGCCCGCCGGTGGTTTCAAGGTCAATGATGGCGTACAAATCGGGCGCGGGAAGGTGGTCGGAAGGAAAGCTAACAAACTTAGCCCCGCAGAAGGTTGCAGATAAAAAAGAGGCCGCCCTGCTGGGCGGCCTCTTTTTTAGTGATTAGTGATTAACGGTTAGTGATGAGTGGTTAGCGATTGACCGTTAATCACTCATCACTAATCGTTAATCACTATTTAGCCTGCCCTTTCCACTGCGTTACCATGTTTTTGGCGTTGAGAATCTGGCTGCGCTGCTGCTCGATTACGCTTTTGGCGGCGGTGGGCAGGTCCGTGGCTTTCAGCGCGGTTTCGTAGGCTTTGAGGGCGGTGGCGTCGCCGGTTTCGCACTCGCCGAGGATGGCCGAGTCGTCCTGGCCGGTCACGGCCGATTTGATGTTAATCCAGCCGCGGTGCACGGCGGCGGCGGCATCGGTCAGGGCGCCTTCAACGGTGCTGTGCTGCTCGGGGTCGATGCCGTACTGGCTGGCGTGCTGCGAAAGCTCGGAAGCAAACTGGGCACGCTGCTGCGACAGGCGGCTCAGCTCCGATTTCAGCTGGGGGTTTTTCACGCCCTCGGCGGCTTCCTGGTAGCCTTTGGTAGCGGTCTTGTTGATTTCGACCAGGTCGATGTAAGCGCGGGCGGTATTTTCGGTGGGCGTTGCCATAAGAGTAGGAGGGAGTTAGTGGAAGGAAAAGTTACCCTAATCTATACTGCAATGCCGGCCAACGGGTTGCAAAAAAATGCGGACGGCCAGGGGCTTTACATTCGCTTAATCATGCGCCAGGCTTTGGCCAGAAAACCGGCCTTGTCGTCCGATTTATCCTTCCGCGTTTCTTCGCCGTCGGTCACGTCGCCCAGCAAGAAGCCCCAGGGTTCGGTGGTCTTATTCGCATCAAAGACCACCTTGAGCACGGCCATGAGCGGAATGCTCAGAATCATGCCCGGCGTGCCCCACAGCTCGCCGCCCAGAATGAGGGCCACGATGGCCGCCATCGGGTTGATGCTCACCTTCGAGCCCGTAATCATGGGCGTAATGAAGTTGCCTTCCAGAAACTGCACGAACACAAATACGCCCACTACGGCGGCGGCCTTGGCCGGCGAGCCGGTTTCGACCAGCGTAATCAAAGCCGGAATGGTGGCCCCGACCATGATGCCGATGTAGGGAATGACGGCCAGCACCGAGGCGAAAATGGCGAAGAAGATGGCAAACTTGACGTTGAGCAGCAGCAGGCCGATGCCGTTGAGCACCGACACGATGACGATGACCGTGAGCAGGCCCGAAATATAGGCCTGCACGACGGTCTGAATGCTGTCCATGGTGTGCAGCACGCCGGTGCGCTTGTCGGGCGCCACAAACCGGAACATGAACTGCCGCATGTGGTCGCGGTAGTACAAAAAGCAAAAAATGTAAATCGGAATCAGGGTGAGCACGCTCAGCACGCCGGCCGTGGTGCTGAGCGTGCTGCCCAGAAAGCCGCCCGCCGATTTCTTGGCCGATTTCAGCGAGGAATCGATGAGCTCGTCTTTGCTCATCACGTCGGTGCCCAGATGCTCGTGCAGCCACTGCTGGCCCTGGTTGAAAAATGCCATCAGCTTTTGCTGAATCAGCGGCAACTCCGCTTTCAGGTCCAGAATTTGCGAGCCGAACAGTACGATGAGGCCCGCCAGGCTGCCCACCAGCAGCAGCACGGCCGCCAGTATGGCCAGCACCCGCGGCCAGCGCCAGCTTTCGAGCTTGCGCACCGTGGGCAGGAGCAGGGTGGCGAGCAGCGCCGCAAAAAACAGCGGCAGCAAAATGCTGTCGAGCTTGTGCAGCACGAACACCAGCAGCGAGAGCCCAATGAGCAGGAACGTGTAGTGCACCACCGGCGCCAGTTTGGCTTCGGGCGTGGCCCCGGTTTGCTGCGTGACGTGGGCGTGCGGCGAGCCGCGATTGATTAGAGGAGGAAACATATTAATAAATAAAGGAGTGATAATTGACAGCGTGGTAATCGGGCAATCGGCAAAAGGGAAAGCAGCGAAACGGATGAACCTGGACTATGCCAACGGTGTTGGTGACTAAATAAATTAGCGGGGTAATGCTAAAGGAGCTGGCAATATTTCTTGCCCTCCCGCCGATTTCTCCGTTATTTTACCCTAAAACTGGTTAACAGTTGCCCCAATGAACGACGAATTACTTTCTGCCGCGCCCGAAGCGGCCACCAAAACGCCCGACCACGGCTACAACGAGGACAGCATCCGCTCGCTGGACTGGCGCGAGCACATCCGCCTGCGGCCGGGCATGTACATCGGCAAGCTCGGCGACGGCTCGGCGTACGACGACGGCATCTACGTATTGGTGAAGGAAGTGGTCGATAACTGCATCGACGAGCACGTGATGGGGCACGGCCGCACCATCGACATCAAGATTTCGGACTCGCGGGTGCAGGTGCGCGACTACGGCCGCGGCATTCCGCTGGGCAAGGTGGTCGACGTGGTGAGCAAAATCAACACCGGCGGCAAGTACGACTCCAAGGTTTTTCAGAAGTCGGTGGGCCTCAACGGCGTGGGCACCAAGGCGGTGAATGCCCTCAGCGGCTACTTCCTGGTGCAGAGCGTGCGCGAAGGCATCATGAAAGCGGCCGAGTTTGCCCAGGGCCGCCTCGTGCAGGACCCCAAGCCCCAGAAAACCAGCCAGCGCAACGGCACGCTGGTCACGTTTCAGCCCGACGACACGATTTTCAAGAACTACCGCTTCATCCCGGAGTACCTGGAAAACCAAATCTGGAACTACGTTTACCTGAACGCCGGGCTCACGATTAATTTCAACGGCCAGAAGTATTATTCCGAAAACGGCCTGCTCGATTTGCTCGCCCGCAAGGCCGATGTGGAGCACCTGCGCTACCCCATCATCCACCTGAAAGGGCCGGATATTGAGATGGCCATGACCCACGGCAACGACTACGGCGAAGAGTATTATTCTTTCGTGAACGGGCAGTATACCACGCAGGGCGGCACGCACTTAGCGGCTTTTCGTGAAGCAGTGGTGAAAGCCGTGCGCGAGTTTTACAAGAAGGATTTTGACGCGGCCGACGTGCGCGGCTCCATCATCGCGGCCATTTCGGTGCGCGTGCAGGAGCCCGTGTTTGAGAGCCAGACCAAGACCAAGCTGGGCAGCATCAACATGGGCGAGGACGGGCCGTCGGTGCGCGGCTTCATCCTGGATTTTGTGAAGGAAAACCTTGACAACTACCTGCACAAAAACCCCGCCGGGGCCGAGGCCCTGCTCAAGCGCATCCTGCAAAGCGAGCGGGAGCGCAAGGACATGGCCGGCGTGAAGAAGCTGGCCAACCAGCGCGCCAAAAAAGCCAACCTGCACAACCGCAAGCTGCGCGACTGCCGCTTCCACCTGGGCGAAAACGCGAAAGACGGGGCCGAAAAGGAACTGCTCACCACGCTCTTCATCACCGAAGGCGACTCGGCCTCGGGCAGCATCACCAAAAGCCGGAACGTGGAGCTCGAAGCCGTGTTCAGCCTGCGCGGCAAGCCGCTGAACTGCTTTGGGCTGAAGAAGAAAATCGTGTACGAAAACGAGGAGCTCAACCTGTTGCAGCACGCCCTGAATATTGAGGAAGGTATTGAGCACCTGCGCTATAACCGGGTAGTGGTCGCCACCGACGCCGATGTGGACGGGATGCACATTCGCCTGCTGCTGCTCACGTTTTTTCTCCAGTTTTTCCCCGATTTGGTGCGCAACGGCCACGTGTTCATCCTCGAAACGCCGCTTTTTCGGGTGCGCAACAAGAAGGAAACCATCTACTGCTACAACGAGCAGGAAAAGCAGGCCGCCATGCGCAAGCTGGGCCGCAACCCCGAAATCACCCGTTTCAAAGGCCTCGGCGAAATATCACCCGAAGAATTTGGCAAGTTCATCGGCGAAAACATCAAGCTGGAGCCCGTGATTCTGACTTCCGACCGCAGCATCCAGCAAGTGCTCACGTATTACATGGGCAAAAACACGCCCGCCCGCCAGGAATTTATCATCGACAACCTGCGCCTGGAAAAGGACCTGGTAACCAGCGATGTGCTGCCGGCCGCCGAAGTGGTGGAAGTAGCGTAATAGTGGCTGCCCTGCTCAGCACGCCAGCCGATTTGGGCCGCCTAGTTAGATAGAGTTCAAGCGATAGGAAACCATGAATCACACAAAAAACACCCCGGCCAGCTGGGATAAGCTCGACAAATAATTTGCAAAACATGGGGCAATAAAAAGCCAGCGTTTGCGCATAATTAAATTTTTGCGTACGTTTGAGCCGCCGCCCAGGGGTAGACTGGTCGGCAAATTCCACGGAAAAGCCCGAGCCATTGGCTCGGGCTTTTTTCGTGCCGGCCCAAAACCGCCTCCTGGCCAGCTTTGGGACAGGAGAAGCTAACGGAATTCGGCTATTTTTTTTAGCTTGCTTTGGGTTGAAAAATTGCCGAAATTTGACAAATAAACCCGTTTTTAAAGTTTGCCTGGTATTGGTGCCGTTCAAATATTCGCTAATATTTTTGGGAACTTTCAAAACCCGGCTGGAATTGTAATTTATTGCGCTCCGGTCTGATTCCGGTATTTTTAACGGCACTTTGCCGACCTCATTCGTTTCCCGTGGCTACTCTCGATACTCCCGATTCCGATACTCCCGACCAAAACTTTTTGCTGCCCGGCGATTCGGTGGACTTTGACCTGTCGGCCTTCTCGCCAGCCGCCGCGGCTGATGCCGAGGAACCCGCTGCTTTCTCTATTACCGACCACGCGGCGGCCGAGGCCGGCCTGACGGACGCGGCCGCCGGGGACTTGTTTGGCAATCCGGCGCCCGGCTTGCTGGCAACTGATGCCCCGCTAGCCGTCGAAACCGAGGAGGAGCCCAAATTTGCCCCCGGTGAAACCATTCACGACGTGGCCACGGTGACGGGCATGTACCAGAACTGGTTTCTGGACTACGCCAGCTACGTGATTCTGGAGCGTGCCGTGCCGGCCATTGAGGACGGCCTGAAGCCTGTGCAGCGGCGCATTCTGCACGCCATGAAGGAGATGGACGACGGCCGCTTCAACAAGGTGGCCAATGTGATTGGCCAAACCATGCAGTACCACCCGCACGGCGACGCCAGCATTGGCGACG
>CAXTCS010000268.1:0-6026 GCA_964242365.1 uncultured Hymenobacter sp.
TCAGCAGCACGTTGCCCTTGGTGATGCGCTCGGTGCTGATGCTGTTGCGGATGGCATTTTTGGCAATTTCCAGGTTGGCCTCGGCCACGGGCATATCGGTTAGCAATGCCTCCATGCCGGCCATTGCTTCGGGCAATTTGTCGCTCTGCGTGCCGATGTAGCTCAAATTGTAGTTAGAGCGGCCCAATTTGTCGGCGTTGCTGTACCCTGAATACGCGGAATAGGCCAAAGCCTTGCTCTCGCGCAAATCCTGAAACACGATGCTGCCCATGCCGCCGCCAAAATACTCGTTGTAAAGCGCCACCGTGGGCACCATTTCCTTGCTGTACAGGTCGCCCTTGGTCAGGAACAGGATTTCGGCCTGCACCATGTTGTAATCCACCCAGTACACCTTTTTGTCCTTCAGCGGCTGCTCAGCGAAGTCTTTGGCCGCTGGGGCGGGCGTGAGCTTGGCGGGCGTGTGGTGTTCGGTGTATAACAATTCAAACACCCCCCAACCTCCCACTGGTGTCTCTCGGGGCTTCCGCATTATGCCTCCACCCACTTTATTCTCTGCACTGATTGTGCTTTTCGTCAATTCACGCGGCCCATAGTACAGCACCCGATGCTGATACGTCGGCAGTTTCTTAATCAGATTCGTAAGCTGCTCCGGCTTCAGCGCCTTTAGCTCTTTCTCGCTGAGGATGTTCGTGAAGGGGTTTTTCGGGCCGTACTTCACGTAGTTCACCATCGCCGATTGCAGAATCACGCGCTTTTCGAGCTTGGCATCCTGGCGCTGCTTGAGCACGCCGGCCACCATGTTTTTGAGGGCGGCGGCATCGGGCTTGGGCGCGTTCAGCAGCTGCTCAAACAGCTTCAACGCGGGTTCCAGGTTGCTGTCGAGGCCGTTCAGGGTCACAAAAATCCGGTCGGGCCCACTGCTCACGTTGAAGGAGCAGCCCAGCTTGTAGAACTCCTGTTGCAGCTGTGCGGCCGAATATTGGCCCGCGCCGAGGTATTGCAGGTAATCGGCCGCCAGGCCCCAGCGCGGGTCATTATTGGTGCCCACGTCCAGAATATAGGACAGGTTGAACAGGCCATTTTCGGCGTTGTGCGCGTAGTACAGCGGCAGGCCCGGCTTGATTTCCGTCTGCTGAATGTCCTTCTTGTAATCAACAAAAACCGGCTCCAGCGCCGTGCTCGGCATCGCCGTGAGCTGCTTGTAGTAGGCCGACGACACGTCGCGGTTGGCCGGCACGGGCGTGATGGCGGGCTTCACCACCTTCACCTTGTTGGGGTCGACGCCGGTGCGCTTGAACACGGCCACGTAATTATTACCGTAGTTATCGTTGGCGAATTTCACGATTTCGGCCTTCGTAATCAGGCCAAAATCGTCGCGCTGCTTCAGGTAGTCTTTCCAGTCGATGCGCTCGATAAACGCCTCGTACATGGCGCTGGCGCGGGCCTCGTTGCTTTCGTAGCTCTTGGTGCGCTCCAGCTTCTCGTTGTTGATGATGGCCGGAATCAGCCAATCGGGGAAGTTGCCGGCTTTCACCTTGGCCAGCTCGCCCAGCAGCAGGGCTTTCACGTCTTCGAGCGTCTGGCCCTGGCGCGGCGTGCCGTAAATAACGTGGGTGGAATAGTCGTCGTTGAGGTCCGTGAACGAGGCGGCTTGCAGCACCTTTTGCTCCTGGTTCAGGTCGAGGTCGATGAGGCCGGCCTGGCCGTTGGTCAGGATTTTATCCAGCATGCGCAGCCGCACGGCATCGGGGCTGGCCTTGCCCGGCAGGCGGTAGCCCAGCATCACGTTTTCCGATTGCGGCCCGACGACTTCCTTCGTGATTGGGGCCGAAATCGGCTGCTCCACGGGAGGGTTGAAGGCCGGCACTGGCTTGCTCGGCAGTGCGCCGAAATACTTGTCAATCAGCCGAATGGTGGCGTCGAAATCCAAATCGCCGCTCAGGCACAGCGCCACGTTGTTGGGTACGTAGTACTGGCCAAAATACTTCTTAATCTCCGTGATGGATGGGTTTTGCAGGTGCTCAATCGTGCCGATGGTCGTCTGCGTGCCGTACGGGTGCGTAGGGTAAAGTGCGGCGTTCAGCGCCTCAAACTCCTTGTTGAAGTCACTGTCCAGCCCCCGGTTTTTCTCCTCGTACACGGCCTCCAGCTCGGTGTGGAACAGGCGCGGCACCATCTCGCGCAGCCGCTCGGCCTGAATGGCGGCCCACTTTTCCAGCTGGTTGCTCGGAATGTCTTCCTGGTACACCGTTTCCTCGTTCGAGGTGTGCGCGTTCGAGCCCTTGGCGCCAATGGCGCCCATCACCTTGTCGTACTCATTCGGCACGGCGTACCGGGCGGCCACGCCCGAAATCGAGTCAATCTGGTGGTAGGTGCGCTTGCGGGCGGCCGCGTCGTTGCGCTCGCCGCGGTACACTTCGTACAGCGCCTCAATCTTGTCAAGCTCTACTTTTTCCTTGGCCCAATCCTGCGTGCCCAGCCGCGAAGTGCCCTTGAACACCATGTGCTCCAGGTAATGCGCCAGCCCGGTAGCGGTGGCGGGGTCGTTTTTCGAACCGGCCCGCACCGCCAAATAAGTCTGGATGCGCGGCGCGTCCTTATAATCCGACAGGTAGACCGTCAGGCCGTTATCGAGCTTATAGATGCGCACGCCCAGCGGGTCGCCGGGCACCGATTCGTAGCGGTATTCCTTCGGCGCCGTCGGGGCAGAGGCCGGAGCGGCAGATACGGCCGAGGCCGCCGCAACGGGCTTGCTCGATTGGCACTGCGTGGCAAAACCTAAAACCGCCAAGGCCGGAAACAGCAGCAAAAAATTGTTTTTCACGAAGGACGCAGGCGGGTAGCTGAATGGATTCAAAAAACAAAGGTAGCTGGCTGATAGGGGAATAAAAAACGAATTTTTGCCCTATCTTGCTGGTTTTATTCGCTTCCAGCCCGGACGGAGATTGCCGGGTGCAATGTTTCCCCAATCGTTTGCGGAATAAT
Organism: uncultured Hymenobacter sp.; assembly: GCA_964242365.1. Classification (GTDB taxonomy): domain Bacteria; phylum Bacteroidota; class Bacteroidia; order Cytophagales; family Hymenobacteraceae; genus Hymenobacter. The sequence continues at coordinate 2,986 of CAXTCS010000268.1, forward strand.
CTCACGAAACTCCCACGGGACCGGCCCCGATTAGCTCATAGCCGCGAAGCCAAAAAACAGGGGCGCTACAGCAGCGCGAGGTCGGGAATTAAAAAGGAAGAATTAAAAATGAGGCAGCTGCCCGTTGAAGCCTCTCATTTTTAATTCTTCCTTTTTAATTTTTAATTCAATCGCCCCCAGTCTCCTTTCCACGGGAGAGGGGGCTGGGGGGTGAGGTTACGCCGGCAACTATTTAAAAATCAGCTTCCAGGCCCAGCCGTTGTTTGGCTTCGCGCAGGGCGGGAAACCGCTCGGCCAGGTACTCAAACTTGTCCGTGGCGGTGTACAGCTTGCGGGCGGTGGGCGCGGCGGCCGTCACCACGGGCTGCACCGTGAGGCGCGGGTGGCCGGTGCGGCGGCGCAGCTCGGCCAGAAATTCCACCCGCATTTCGTTGAACTGGTCGACCTGGATGGGGTTATCCACGGCCAGTTCGATGTTGTGCTCGGCGCTGGCCGACACGGGGCGGTTCAGGACCCAAAATTCGCTCATCCGGTCCTGGGCGCGGCGCTCTTCGGCGAGCTCCTGCCACACGCGTTGCAGCAGGGCCGGGTCGATGGCCGCCACCGGGCCGCTGGTAAATTGGGGCTCGGCCACAACCGACGCCGATGCCCCGGCCGCGGCGCGGCTGCTCAGGTCTTTCAAGCTCGGAATTTTGCTGGCCAGGCTGGGGATTTTGGCGAAGGCGGCGGCCGGCGAGGGGCGCGGGGCCGGCTCAATGCCCTCGAAGCTGGGCACGCCGATTTCGACGTGCGGCAGCGTGTCGCGCATCTGGTGGCGCTCGGTGATGGCAGCATCCGGGGCCGCCTCGATGCTGGGCGTGTCGTGCAGCTCCTCCACCCCGCTCTCGACGGGCAGCGGCTCGGGCCCATCGGCCGGCGCGGCGCCGGTGGCTACGGGCGTGCCGGCCGGCAGCGGCAGCGCGGCAGATGAAGAAACTGATGCGACCTGAGCAGACGCGGCCGGAGAAGCCGAAGCCGCCGCAGATACCGAAGCAACCAAAGGCGCTGAAACAACCGGCGTAATGGCCGCTGCCGAAGCCATCGGCGCATACTGGGCATGGCCGTTGCTGCCGTTGCTATTTGGCGCGGGCGCCGTTTCAGACGCACCGTTTAGGCCGCTAGTTTTTTTTTTAGCCTCGCCGTTATCCGACAATGACTTTGGGCTGGTGGCCGGGTTCAGCTCGCGGACGAACTGCACGGCGCCGTTCAGGTAGGCCAGCTTCATCAGGGCCAGCTCGACGTGCAGGCGCTGATTTTTAGCCTGCTTGAACTCGCGGTCGCACTGGCTGATGAGGTTGAGGGCCGAAAGCAAAAACGCCAGCGGCGCGGCCTGGGCCTGCTGCACGTAGCGCTGCCGGATGCCGTCGGACACTTCCAGCAGCTGCACCGTCACGGCATCTTTGCACACGAGCAGGCCGCGCAGGTGCTCGGCCGTGCCCACCACAAAATTGTGCAGGTCGAAGCCGTTCTGCATCACCTCATCGAGCAAGAGCAGCGCAGCCGAAAGGTTTTCGGTCAGCAGGCCGTCAACCAGCCGGAAATAGTAGTCGTAGTCGAGGATGTGCAGGTTTTGCACCACCTCTTTGTACGTCAGGTTATTGCCGCCGAAGGTAACCATCTGGTCGAACATCGACAGGGCGTCGCGCAGGCCGCCGTCGGCTTTCTGGGCCAGCAGGTGCAGGGCGTCGTCTTCGGCCGAAATACCCTCCTGGGTAGCCACGTAGCGCAGGTGCTGGCGCATGTCCTCCACCTTGATGCGGCTGAAATCGAAAATCTGGCAGCGCGACAGGATGGTGGGGATAATCTTGTGGCGCTCGGTGGTGGCAAGAATGAAAATGGCGTAGCTCGGCGGCTCCTCCAGCGTCTTGAGGAAGGCGTTGAAGGCCGCGTTCGAGAGCATGTGCACCTCGTCGATGATGTAGATTTTGTACTTGCCGGCCTGCGGGGCGTAGCGCACCTGCTCCACCAGCGAGCGAATGTCTTCGACCGAGTTATTCGACGCCGCATCCAGCTCGTGCACGTTGAACGAGGCGTTTTCCTGGAAGGCCACGCAGGAAGCGCAGGTGCCGCAGGCCTCGGTGTCGGCCGTGAGGTTGGTGCAGTTTATCGTCTTGGCCAGGATGCGGGCGCAGGTGGTTTTGCCCACCCCGCGCGGGCCGCAAAACAGGAACGCCTGGGCCAGGTGCTGGCTCTGAATGGCGTTCTGCAAAGTGGTGGTAACGTGCTGCTGCCCCACCACGCTGCGAAACGTGGAAGGACGGTACTTGCGGGCCGAAACGACGAAATTATCCATAAGTTCTGTCTACAAAGTTACCCAAAAACGGGCGGCTTTGGAAGCGGGCGAAGGGGCGGTTTGGGGCAGTTGAAGCGGCGGCGCTGATAACCAGAACGTCATGTCGAGCGCAGCCGAGGCATCTCGCTCGGGGCAGTATCCAGTCGTGAGGACGACCCAAGCGAGATGCCTCGGCTGCGCTCGGCATGACGTTCTTTTTATCTGTTCTACCCCCTGTTCTACCACATTCTACCACAATGGTGAACACCTACCCCGCCGGAAACCTTCCCTCCTCCCCCGTCGTTTCCTATTCACCGCGTACCTTTGCGGCCCGCTTAGCCCGCCGCGGCCACCGCGGGAACTCGTTCTTTACCATTTGGGGATGACCGGAATTGACAGCTTGCGCAAATTGCGGGTAAGCGTGCCAGGAGTTGATGGAAGCTCTCCTGTCAAAAAATCTATCAAACAACAACTGGCGACTATTCGTACGCCATGGCTGCTTAATTCAGAATTAAGTAATTGCCATCGTTCCGCCTGGGTAAGTTTCTACACCTGGGAGTTCGGAGCGTCGTAAGTAGAAAATAGCCTTCGGGGAGCTGTGACCCGGGGGCGAAACTCCACTGCAGCTAGGGGAATTTCAAAGGCCTGACTGACGCCTGGAGTTTCATGAAAATCCAAGTCTGGATACGCACGTAGAAAGCACGTTGATTTCCTTGTCTGGACCAGGGTT
>CAXTCS010000269.1:0-6012 GCA_964242365.1 uncultured Hymenobacter sp.
GGCCGGCGCCGCGCCGGGGCCGGCGCCCAGGCGGGCGTCGCGCAGGTCGGCCAGCGCATCGGCCAGCTGCCCGGCGTAGGCCACCGAGCGGTAGTTGTTGTGGAGCGTGGCCTCGGCGCTGCGCGAAAGCTGGTACAGGTAATACGTTCCGACCCCGCTCAGCAGCAGGATTATCAGAAACAGAAAGCCGAGGCCCAGCGTGAGCTTTGATTTGATGGTGGCTTGCATGGCGGTAAGTGGAAGAGGGTGAAATGGTAAGTGGGAAACGGTCATGCTCAGCATGACAAACGATTCTTAAGCTGCTTCAGAATTACCCAGCCACGGGCAGCGTGAAATGAAACGTGCTGCCGCTGCCCAGCTCGCTGTCTACCCACAGCCGGCCGCCCTGCGTGGTGATGAACTCGCGGGCGATGCTCAGGCCCAGGCCCGAGCCGCCGCGGTAGCCGGCTTTGTCGGGCAGCTGGGCAAAGCGCTGGAAGATTTTCTCGTGGTGCTCGGCCGCGATGCCGGGGCCGCGGTCCTGCACGCTCACCTGCACGAAAGTGCCCGCGGCGGCCGCGCGCACGGTCAGCGCTTCGCCATTGGGCGAGTAGCGGATGGCGTTGGCCAGCAGGTTGACGAGCACCCAGGTGGTTTTTTCCACGTCGGCGCGCACGGCCGGCAGGTCGGGCGCCAGCTGCAATTCCAGGCGCAGGCGCTTGTCGTCGAGCTGGGGCTGCACGGTGGCCGTGGCAAAGCCCACCACCTCGGCCAGGCTGGTGGGGCGCACGTCGAGCTGAATGCCCGTGCCGGCGTCGAGGCGCGAGACGTCGAGCAGCTCGGCCACCATGCGCTGCAAGCGCTGCGTTTCCTGGCGGATGTGGCCCGTGATGCGCTGGCGCTCATCGGCGGGCAGCCGCTCATCCTGCAGCAGCCTGGTGTTGAGGTTGATGCTGGAAAGCGGGGTTTTCAGCTCGTGCGACACCGTGGCCAGGAAGTTCGATTTCACCTGGTCCAGCTTTTTGTAGTCCGACACGTTGCGCAGGGTCAGAATCTGGCCCACGAACTCGTTCTTGTTCAGCGCTTCGTTGAACGACACCAGCTCCTGCACCGCGAGGCGGTAAAAAGCCTCCTCGCCCTGCTGGGCAATGCGCAGCAGCGGCGCGTCGGCCACGGCCTGTTCGCGGCGGGCGGCCTGCACGTCGAGCGGGCGCAGGATTTCGCGCATCAGGTCGTTTTCCTGGGCCACGGCGGCGGCAAAATAGCCCACGAGCTGTTCCACCGGCAGGTTCAGCAGCGCGCAGGCCACCGGGTTGGCCAGAATGATGCGCCGGTTTTCGTCGAGCAGCAGCAGCCCTTCGTCGAGTCCGCTCACGATGCTGGCGGCGCGGTTGCGCTCGGTTATCAGCTCGGCCAGGGTCGAGCTGCGGTACTCTTGCAGCTGCACCAGCATTTGGTTGAAGGCCCGCGCCACGCGGCCGTACTCGTTGGTTTGCTCGATGGGAATGGTGGCCGTGAAGTTGTTGTCGGTGGCGTGCTCCAGGCTCAGGGTAAGCTTGCGCAGCGGCCCCACGGCCGCCTCGGGCACGCTCAGCACGAACATCAGCCCGAGCAGCAGGCTCATCACCACGAAGGCCACGAGGTAGCGCCCGGCCTGGGTGGCGTTCTGGGTGGCGGCTTCGTTTTTGCGGTACAGCGCGGCCGTGTTCAGGCCCACCATGCGGTAGGTTTGCCGGCGCAGCAGGTCGAGGGTGGGCGCGCGGGCCGCAGCCGGCGCGCCGGCATCGAGCCGGCGCTGGAAATCGGCCTGGTTTTGAATCAGGCTGTCGACCAGCTCTTTTTCGCCCACTTCGGTGATGTTGCCGGCCTCCCGCACCAGGCCCTGGCGGAAGCGCGGCAGCCCGCCGGGCACGTTGGGGTCGGTTTCCATCTGGTCGAGGGCGCGCTGCATCTGCTGGCCCAGCTCCACCGAGTAAAAGTTCTCCTTGAGCACGTTGCGCGATTTGTAGTCGAGCCGCTGCACGGTGTAGTAGGCGTAACCGCCCAGCCCGAGCAGCAAGGCCAGCATCGCCACGAAGCCAAGGGTAATGAGGGTTTTGAGGTTCACGTATTTCAGTGTTTAGTGATTAGTGATTAGTGCTCAGTGTTCAACGATTAGGGATTAGGGATTAATGTTTCGCACTAATCGTTAATCACTGAACACTAATCATTAATCACTACTCACTAATTCCTTAGGTTTGCTTTGGCGGTTTTGATGGTACTCGTCAGCATTTTGAGGAGTTCTAGGGCATCAGCTTGGAGGCTGCTAGCTTCTTTGGAAGTCAAATAGTCGGTACTAGCCAGCAGGTCGAGCCAGTAAAGGGTTTCGTTGATTTCTTTTTGGGCAATGGCCATCTTGTGGACAAAGTCACTTTTGCTTTCTGCGTACTCAGCTTCTCGAATCATCGCCCCTACTGAAGTACCGCACCGCAATAGCTGCTTCGTGAGCACGTATTCTTTCTTCACTGCCTGAAGATGTTGGAACAGTCGCACGATGCGAATGGCAAATTCAAACGACTTTGGCTTCAATACACTCTCGCTCATACTCATTAATCACTAAACACTAATCGTTAATCACTAATAAGTTACCAGATAAACGTCGAGGTCGGTTCCGTCCTGGGCCACGGCCCGGAGCAGGTCGTTGGTCACGCCGCGCCGGGAAATCTGGCCCCACAACCCCTTCTCGCTGGTGATGCCGCAGACGAGCAGCGTGGCGTTTTTTTCGGCGGCCACCCGGCGGATGGCCCCCACGATGTCGTCGTCCTTCACCCGCAAAATCTGCGCGCCCAGCTCGGTGGCCAGCTGCAGGTTGTTGAGCAGGTGGCGCTGGGCGGCCAGGCCGATGCGGTCGGCGGTTTCGCGGCCGGTCTGGATGTAGAGCACGTACCAGGCGGCGGCCGAAAACCGGTCGGCCAGCCGCGAAGCTTTGCGGATGATTTCCTTGGCCGCCGCGTCGTTGGAGTTGATGCAGGCCAGCAGCCGGTCGTCGTTGCGGCGGGCGGGCAGCACGGCCGGCGCGCCCCCGGCCCCGGTCTCTACCTGCTGGCCCAGCAGCTGGGCCACCTCGCGCACGGCCAGCCGCCGCAGTTGCAGCAGGTTTTCGGCCCGAAAAAAATTAGCCAGCGCGGTGGGCACCTTGCCGGGGTCGTATATTTTGCCTTCTTCGAGCCGGGCGCGCAGCTCGCCCACGGTCAGGTCCACGTTCACCACTTCGTCGGCCTGCTTCAGCAGCTGGTCGGGGATGCGCTCGGTCACGTCGGTGCCCGTTATTTTGAGCACCTGGTCGTGCAGGCTTTCCAGGTGCTGCACGTTCACGGCCGTGATGACGGAGATGCCCTGCGCCACGAGAAACTCCACGTCCTGCCAGCGCTTGGCGTGGCGCGAGCCCGGCACGTTGGAGTGGGCCAGCTCGTCGACAATCACCACCTGCGGGCGGCGCTGCACGAGGCCTTCCACGTCCATTTCTTCCAGCGCCCGGCCTTTGTAAAACACGTGCTTGCGGGGCAGCAGGGGCACGTCGCGCAGCTCGGCCTCGGTGCCGGGCCGGCCGTGGGTTTCCACGTAGCCGAGCAGCACGTCGACGCCGTGCTGGTGCAGGTCGTGGGCCTCTTGCAGCATCCGGTAGGTTTTGCCCACGCCGGCGGCCAGGCCCAGGTAAATCTTGAGCGTGCCCCGCCGCTTGCTCTGCACGAGGCGCAGAAACCGCTCGGCGGAAGTATCGCGCTGGTTTTGCTCAAGCTCGGTCATGGGGTTGGTGGGTCTGGGATGGAAACTGAACGTCATGCCGAGCGCAGCCGAGGCATCTCGCTCGCATCGTTGCATTCGGTGTTGATTACTGCCGCACGCGAGATGCCCCGGCTGCGCTCGGCATGACGTTTTTCTTGTTCAACCACCCCACCCGCTTCTAAAACGTGAGCCCCAGCAGCACGGTGACGGCCCCGTTGGTGCGTTTTGGTTTTTTTTGCTCCAGGTACACGTCGTGCTGGTCCACAAACTCCTTGGCCTCGGCCCGCAAAATCACGCGCGGCACGGGGTTGTAGTCGAAGCCCAGCGAGTAGCCCACCGTGTTCAGGCCGCCCGCGCGGGTGGGGGCCAGCACCCCGGCCGGGTCGTGGAAGTACTCGACGCGGCCCACCACGCCGGCGCGCGTAGTAAGGCGCCGCCGGATGATGAGCGACGCGCCCTGCCAGGCATCGTGGCCGCCGGCATGGTGGGCGCGGGCCTGGATGCCGGCATCGAACGCGGCGGCCAGCTTCCACTTCGGCGAGGGGTCGTAGGTGAGGTAGAAGTCGTGGAAGTAGCGCAGCTGCCGGCCCACCGAATCGGGCTGGTTGTAGCCCTCGCCCACAAACGTGCTGGAGTTGAGCAGCACTTTGGCCGAGGGCCGGAACTGAATCTGGGAGCCCACGGCCTCGTTCTGGTTGCGGTCCCGAATCACCTGCCAGCCGTTGAGCACCAGGGCCGAAAAGAGCCATTTTTGGCCCCGGTCGTAGGTGAGCTTGGCGCCCGCCTCGTAGTAGGGCGAGTTGTCGGCCATGATGGAGCGGGTCAGCGTGAGGTCATCGCGCGAAATCGGCCCTTCCAGCCCGATGTGCGAGAGAAAAATGCCCGCGTCGAGCCAGAGGTACTTGGCCAGCTTCACGCCGCCCCAGGCCTCGTAGATGTTCTTAAAAATGGTGGGCTCGGCCGCGTAGTTGGCGTCGGGGTAGGTGCCCGTCTGGATGGCGAAGGTGCCCCGCACCCGGTCGCTGGTGTAGCGGGCGCCGAGCAGCGCAATGTTCACCGAAATCTGGTTGTGCAGGTTTTCGGAGTAGATAAAACCCGGCCGGGCCAGGCCGGCGGGGTTGTTGAAATCGTAGCCGTAGTACACGCCCACGTAGCCAAAAAATACGGGCTTGGGGTCGGCCGCGGCGGTGTCGGCGGTAGCAGCGGCCGTGGGCGCCGCTGCCGTCGCATTGGGCGCGGCGGGTGGCCCGGTGGTCGTGGTGGTGGTCGGTGCGGGCGGGGGCGTCGTTTGGGCGCGGGCGTCCGCCACCGGCCAGGCCAGGCCGAGGATGGTCGCAACGGTCAGTAAGGTGTTTTTCATGGCGGAAAGGTCGGGCGGGAGAACCGAAAGCAAGGAAACGGCCGGCCCGGTGCGGGCCGGCCGTTGCGGCGGAAGCGCCGCCGTTAGAGCCGGAAGTTCACCGCGAAAATGAGGCGGTTTTCGTAGTCGCGCAGGTCGGGCACGTAGTTGGCGGGCAGGGGCTGGTCGGCGTAGCCGCTGGGCGAGGTGGTGCCACCGGGACCGGCAAAATAGGGCACGTTGGCCGAGCGGTGCAGGTATTCGAGGCGGAAAGTCACGTAGTCGCTGGGCATCAGGTCGAGCGTCACCGTGCCTTCCTTGGCCGTGAGCTTGCTCGCGTCGGGGTTGGTGAAGCCCACCACCGAGGGGTTGAAGCTCAGGTAGCGCGAGGGGTTTTTCACGAAGCCCACCCGCGTGGTGAGGGCCAGCTTGTTTTTGGCAAACCAGATGCGGTTGGCCAACGACGAGCCGACCATGTAGTTGTCCTTGCGCTTCACGTCGTTGCCGGCCGCGTCGGTGCCGCTCTGGAAGCCGTAGTGCGTGTTCAAACTAAAAGCGGCCTGGGTGATGCCGTGCAATGGGCCGTTTTTGGGCTTGTGGTAGTAGCGGGCCACGACGGAGTTGTCGTGGTGAAAGCGCTGAATGCCAGGGTACGACGCGCGGCCCACCGAGGCGCTGTCGGGGCCGGGGCGCGAGTCGTTGCCGTAGTAAAAGTTGGCCACCAGCTGCAGGTTTTCGCTGGGCCGGTAGTAGTTCGAGTTGCCGATGGCCGGCCGGTTGTTGAACGTCTGGTACGTCTGCCAGCCGTTCATCACCCACAGCTCGGTTTTAAACTTCCTAGTGGGGTAAAACTGCACCCGCGCCCCCTGGAAGTAGAAGGGCGTGAAGTCGCACACCAGCGAGCGTTGGTAGCTCCAGTTTTCCTGGGT
>CAXTCS010000270.1:0-5984 GCA_964242365.1 uncultured Hymenobacter sp.
GTGCTTCTCGGCGTTGTAGTAGTCCTGCGAGTCGCAGGTGAGGCCGCCGAGCTGGAGCTTCTTGTAGCCCTTGTTCCACCCGTTGAGGGCCAGCAGGATAAAGCGCTGGTTCAGGGCCCAGGTGTCGGGCAGGTTGGTGATGAACGAGCCGTCAATCATGTACCAGAGCTCCTTGTCGTTCTGGAGTTTTTCGTCGAGAATGGAGTAGATGATGGCGCCGCTTTCGCCCACCGTGAAGATGCCGAACTCGGTGAAAATGTTGGGCTCGGGCACGCCTTCCTCCTGGCAGATGCGCTGGATGGTGCGCAGGATTTCGGCCACCATGTAGGGGTAATCGTACTCGGCCTGGATGCTGGTTTGGATGGGAAAACCGCCCCCGATGTCGATGGTCGTGAGCGTGGGGCACACCTTGCGCAGCTCGCAGTACTTGTGCACGAAGCGGCTCAGCTCCGACCAGTAATAGGACGTGTCCTTGATGCCGGTGTTGATGAAGTAGTGCAGCATGGTGAGCGTGAAGCGCGGGTCGTCCTTGATGCGCTGCTCGTAGAGCGGCAGGGCGTCGGCGTAGCGTACGCCCAGGCGCGAGGTGTAAAACTGAAAGCGCGGCTCCTCGTCGGAGGCCAGGCGCATGCCCAGGTTCACGTTTTCGCGCACGTGGTCGTGGTAGTACTCGATTTCGTTGGGCGAGTCGATGATGGGCATGCAGTTCACGAACCCGTCGTTTATCAGGTCGGCGATTTCCTTTTTGTAAGCCTCGGGCTTGAAGCCGTTGCAGATGATGTGCTTCTGCTTGTCGACCTTGCCCTGCTGGTGCAGGTTGCGGATGATGCTGATGTCGAACCACGACGAGGTTTCGAGGTGGATGTCGTTTTTCAGGGCTTCTTCGAGCACGAAGCGGAAGTGCGACGACTTGGTGCAGTAGGCGTAGGAATACGAGCCCTGGTAGCCGGTTTGCGCGATGGCGTCGGCAAACCACTGCTTGGCCCGCTGAATCTGGGAGCTGATTTTGGGCAGGTAGGTAAGGCGCAGCGGGGTGCCGTACTTTTCGACCAGGCCCATCAGGTCGATGTCGTGGAAGCGCAGCTCGTGGTCCTGCACGGTGAAGTCGGCCGTGGGAAAGTCGAAGGTTTGGGAAATCAGGTCGTGATAGGTATCCATCGGTTTTTTTAAGCGGCGGGAAAACCCGACCTTTGCAGTCGGCGGGTCAAAAGTACCGCTGAGGCCGGGATATGGTGGGAACAATTCGTTGTTCTGTTGCCGTCCCGCCTCGCATCGTGACGATGGAATGATAGCGACTTGGCTACGGTAGAACCCCTCTACCGCAAGGCAGCGCTCGAAGGCATTTTCATTTAACAATTATCATTTAACAATTAACAGGTGTTCGACGGGCCTAATTGGCGCAGATTGAACGACTGTTAAATGTTAAATGCTACTTGTTAAATGAAAAGCTTTGGAACGATGCGCCATGTCCTACCCAATTTCCCACCCGATGAAACGCATCAAATTACTGGAAGTCCGCTCCGAGCTGGGGGCCGGCACGCGCGGCGCGAGCATGGGCCCCGACGCCCTGCGCGTGGCCTGCCTCAACAAAGGCTCCGACTATTTTCGCCGCTTCAACTCCGTGGTCGTGCCGGATTTGAACCACGTGCTGTTCGACAAGAACCATTTTCCCTTCGCCAAGCACATCGACAGCATCTACACCGTGCAAAAAGGCATTGCCAACGCCGTGGAGCAGACGCTGCGCTTCGGCGAATTTCCGCTGGTGCTGGCCGGCGACCACAGCAGCGCCAACGCCACCATTGCCGGCATCAAGGCCACGTATCCGAACAAAATCCTGGGCGTGGTGTGGATTGACGCCCACGCCGACATCCATTCGCCCTACACCACGCCCAGCGGCAACGTGCACGGCATGCCCCTGGCCGCCGCCCTGGGCCAGGACAACCTGGCCCACCAGCGCAACCACCCCGACCCCGAAACCGAGTTTTTCTGGCGCCGCCTCCAGGACCTGGGCGAGCCGGGCCCCAAGCTCACGCCCGAGCACCTCGTGTACGTGGTGGTGCGCGACACCGAGGCGCAGGAAAACGCCGTCATCGACCAGCTGGGCATCCGCAACTTCAAGCTGCCCGAGTTCCGCGCCAAAGGCCCGCGCCAGGTGGCCCGCGAGATTTACGAGCAGCTGCGCTACTGCGACCTGGTGTACATTTCGTTCGACGTCGACTCGCTCGATTCGCGCTTCAGCAAGGGCACCGGCACGCCCGTCGAGCTGGGCCTCGACGTGCCCGAAGCCATGGCCCTGTGCCGCGCCCTGCTCGAAAACGACCGGGTGGTGTGCTTCGAGATGGTCGAAATCAACCCCACGCTCGACTCGGAAAACACGATGGCCCGCAATGCCTTCGATATTCTGGAGGTCGCCACTGAGGCGATTGAGCAGCGCCTGCGGCTGGACGAGGTGGTGAGCCGGTAAGCTGATTGGTTGCGGGGAAGGTCCGCGCATCAGCCGAAGGTCTGCGCCGTTGAACGCAGGTTTGTCGTGCCGGGCAAAGGTTTGTGCTGTGGAGCGAGGGTTTGTACCTGCGAAGCGATTGGCGGGGCTTGCGAAGCGGTTGGCAGGGCTTTTATCGCAAGGTTTGTAGTTGCGAAACGATTGGCGAGCATTGCGAAACGATTGGCGGGCATTGTGAAACGATTGGCGGGCGTTGCGAAACGATTGGCGGGCATTGTGAAGCAGTTGGCGGGCATTGTGAAGCAGTTGGCGGGCATTGTGAAGCAGTTGGCGGGCACGGGGATGGAAGGGGCGGGGCCGGAATGCCGATGCAAGCTGAGCAATGCCCAACTATTCGCTACGTTTGACGGATACTTCTACCCCAAACGCTCAGCGAAATGGACAATAACAAACTCAACGCGCAGCTTCTGCGCGACACTGCCACCGCCAACGGCTTGCTCGCCGACAAGGCCCTCTACGCCGCCCTCGAAGCCGACATCGCGCCCCTGCGCGACGCGCACGCCGCCAACCTCGCCCAGGCCCGCACCCTCGAAGACGCCGTGATGGGCGAAACCAGCACCGACGCCACCCAACAAAAAGCCGGGGCCAAAACCCAGCTCAAGGCCCTGGCCCCGCGCCTGGCCGCCGCCCTGCAAGCCTACGCCGCCAGCACCACCAACCCCGACGAGGACCTGGCCGGCCGCGTGCGCTACGGCCGCGCCGCCATCACGCAGGCCAACGACGCCAGCTTTGCCACCACCGTCGGGGCCCTGCTGAAAGAGGCTGCCCCGCTGGCCAAAGAGCTGGCCAAGCGCGAGTTCACCGCCGACGACCTGGCCCTGACCACCCGCCAGCTGGCCCGCTTCGAGCAGAAACAGGCCAGCCAGCGCACGACGGTCGTAGCCGGCAGCACCGACCACAAAACCCTCATCGCCCTGCTGCGCCGCAACGCCGACCTCATCAAGGAAATCCGGGTGCAGCTCAAGCCCTACCAAAGCTCGCCCGCCAAGCACGCGGTTTGGCTGCGCTTCCAGGGCTACACCAAGCTCATCGTCCTCGGCCAGGGCGGCCCCAAAAATGCCCCCGCCGCCAAGGCCGCTGCCTAAGTAGCTGAAGAAACAGAAAGCCCCGCTAGTAGCTGGCGGGGCTTTTTTTATGGGTGTTGGTTCGTTAAGCAGTCTAACTTGCGTAGAGTTAGTAGACTATAAAATCCACCGTTTTCGTGAACTTAACCTGAGTAGCGGGCCTATCCTGTAGTTTTGCATACCAACGAAGCTACCTCATTTATGAACCAAGAGACTCCCGCTCTTGCAACGGTTATTCGCTACTCTACCGTCAATTTGTTGGGTTATCTGCTTGTCTGTGTCGCACTCGACGTCAGCGCTATCTACCTGCTCCGGACGCAAAGGCCACTGGGCGGTGGGGCGCTCATATTTGGTGTTCTCCTGGGCATCGGTTCCCCCTTTGTTATCTGGCGCCAACTCTGGCTCCTCTTTCACAATCATCCTCAATTGACGGTTAGCGCCCAGGGCATCTGCCTCGCTGCGGGGCCGTTGGATGCATGGGAGAGCATCCAGGAGGAAGAAGTCCGGAAAGTGCGGCGCATTCGGAGCACGGACACCATCCTTTACTACCAAGCAGGAAGGGAAGAACGTCGGTTGAACATTCGGGAATTAGCCATCAGCGCCTCGCAGCTCACGCAATTGCTTCAACACCACCGGGCACAATTTCTAGCCCAGCGAAAATAAGGGCAGGCAGGCGTAGAATACATAGGCAATTTTATCGCTCCTTTTCCTGAACAATTAATCCAAAGTGCTGACTGATTCTTCATAAAGCAGAAACAGCCCTTAGCAGGTTGGCCCGAGTATAAGAAACCCGTCTACTAGTCAAGGTTCAGGAAATGCTGTACGAACACGAGTTTCCTGAACTTCAACCCCAACGAAAAGCCCCGCCAGACACTGACGGGGCTTTTGTTGCTTCAAGTTTCAGGGGGGCTATTCGTCCGGTGGGCGCGGGGGCGCCTGGCCGCTTTGGATGCGGGCCACGACGCTCGCCACCGACTGGCCGTATTCGGCTTCGCTGGCAAAGACTTCGGAAGAGAAAGCGGCTTTGCGGGGCTGCGCCGGTTTCCGCGTTGCGCTGGCGGCGGCTGGGGTGGGGCCGGAATAACTGCGTTGGGCCGTCGCGGAGGGCTTCTTACGGAGTTGAGTCATGGCGATAATGGGCTAGGAAGCGAATAATTCGCGGTATTGCTGTTTGTTGCTGCGGTAGCAAGTCAGTACCACGCAACGTGGCGGGCGGTGGTCAAGTTCAGGAACAAGATACGCATACGTCTCATACACTTTGCCCGCTCGGCCGGTCAGGCAAACGTGCAGATGCGGCCGTTTATCATCCAGCAGGGGAACAATAAACCGCGCCCGCCGCAGCAACTGCGAGATGATACTGGGGTCGAGACCGTGGTGGACGCCGCCGCTCTGGTCCCGCACATAGTTTTTTAGGATGTGCGTAGCCGCGTCGGTTGTCCAATAAATCTCATACCGCTGGCCTTCATGCGTAACGTAAGTATTGAGATGCATAAAGCCGGACGGTAGAAAAGATGGGCCACGAATGTAGCGGGATTTGGCTTTGCTGCCATTCTTCCAGCCACTGACGGGGCTTTGTGTTGCTGCAAGTTTCGGGGGGCAGGGGCGGCACCCGGCGTTTCCCGGTGGGTGCCCGTTGCGGCCAATCTGCTTGCGCCGGCCGCATACGGCGTTGGTTTCGGTTTCGGTGGGCTGCCCGGCGGCGGCAAACTCGCCTCACCCATCGGCCAGCAGTTACGCGCGGTGCGCTAAACCGAGGCCAGCGTGCCGCCAGTGCCAGCAGACAAGCAGTAAGAACCCGAACCGGTGCCCCCTCTCTTTTGGAGAGGGGGGTCATGCCCCGTAGGGGTCTCGTAAGGTTAGCGCCAGCCCGTACCTTTGCCCCGTGCAACAGTTAGAAAACTCCCTCAAAACCGCCCTGCAAGCCGCCGCTCAGGCGGTTTTTGGCCTTGAAATCCCCGCCGCCAGCCTCACGCTCCAGCCCACGCGCAAGGAGTTTGCCGGCAGCTTCACGCTCGTCACGTTTCCGCTCACCAAGGCGTTTGGCAAGGGGCCGGAGCAGATTGGGCAGGCGCTGGGCGAGTGGCTGAAAAGCAACGAGCCCCGCGTGAGCGGCTACAACGTGGTGAAAGGCTTCCTGAACCTCGAAATCGCCGATGCCGAGTGGCTGGCCGTGTTTGAGCAGCTACGCGCGCAGCCCGCCGAGGCGCCCGTGGCCACCGACGGCCCGCGCAACGTGGTGGTCGAATACTCGTCGCCCAACACCAACAAGCCGCTGCACCTGGGCCACTTGCGCAACAATTTTCTGGGCTACTCGGTGGCCGAGATTCTGAAAGCGACCGGTGCCACCGTCACCAAAGCCAATTTGGTGAACGACCGGGGCATCCACATCTGCAAGTCGATGATTGCCTACCAGCGCT
>CAXTCS010000271.1:0-5959 GCA_964242365.1 uncultured Hymenobacter sp.
CCGGTGCTGGTGGGGATGATGCTGTAGGCAGCGGCGCGGGCGCGGCGCAGGTCCTTGTGGGGCGCATCCTGCAGGTTCTGGTCCGAGGTGTAGGCGTGCACCGTGGTGATGTAGCCTTTCTCAATGCCGAACGCATCGTCGAGCACTTTGGCCATGGGCGCCAGGCAGTTGGTGGTGCAGCTGGCGTTGCTGATAATGGTTTCGGCGCCGGTGAGGATGTCCTCGTTCACGCCCAGCACCACGGTCGGGATGTTGCCGGTGGCCGGGGCCGAAATCACGACTTTTTTGGCACCTGCGGTTAGGTGCTGGCCCGCGCCGGCTTCGTCGACGAAGCGGCCGGTCGATTCGAGCACCACGTCGACGCCCATTTTGCCCCAGGGGAGCAGTTTGGGGTCGCGCTCGGCGAGGGCAGCAATGCGCTGGCCGTTCACGGTGAGGCTGTCCTCGTCGTAGGCCACGGTGCCGTCGAAGCGGCCGTGGATGGAATCGTATTTCAGCAGGTGAGCCAGCGTCTTGTTGTCGGTCAAGTCGTTGATGGCGACGATTTCCACGTTGTCGCGGCCCAGCAGCGACTTGAAAGTGAGGCGACCAATGCGGCCGAAGCCGTTGATGGCGACTTTAATTTTTGCCATAGCAAAACAGGGGGAAATGGGTGACTGGCCGCCACACTGGCAGCCGGTTGAAACGTGGGGCGAAGATAGCAAGCCGGCGCGGGTTAGCCAGCGTCCGGGCCCGGCACCGGCCCCATGGCGATTACATACGAATAGGTTGCCCGTAGGATTACCGCCGCCCGTCCGACGACAGTCCGCAGAAGCACCAGCCAGCGGCCATTCGTTTTTTTTCAGCCTGAAAAACAGCGCCCTTTGGTCAATCGGACACTTTTTTTCAGCCGGCGGCTTGCATTGAATGCGGCTGCCCGTATCTTTGCACCACCAAAACAAAAACGGTCCGTTCGTCTAGGGGTTAGGACAGTAGATTTTCATTCTACCAACAGGGGTTCGATTCCCCTACGGACTACTAAAAAGGCCTTCACAGCAATGTGAGGGCCTTTTTGCTTGTTGGGGGTAGGTCTACAGATGCCTCGCAGCTCTAATGCCAACAGCTTCTGCCTTTGTCGGGCCGGGTGAATCAGTTGCCCCACTATTTCCCGCATAGCGCCGGAGTTGTTGCGTTTCGCAGCGGCCCCGGCGCTTTTGCTTGCTCCTATGGTTGAAGGTGAGAGCAGATGCTACCTTTCGGGATGCTTACTGCTTTTGTCGAGAGGCACCAAACAGCCAAACTCGTGCTTGCCCAAACAACCTATATGCACTTAGAGGTTGAGGAAGGGGCGTTCAAGGTTGATTTCAAGGATAAAACGGCTTTCAAATTGAAGCTAGGTACGCGGGGCTTGCTTGCTCATTACGCAACACACCCGCTCTTACTTTATTACAATGAGAACCGAACAACTCTTTACATTAATTCGCGGCCGGAGAGCCCACAGGCACTATTAGAGGATATTGAGGAGGCTATAGATTCCATTTTTCAGGGCTGGCACGATTGGCGGTGCGTACTATGGGGAAACCGCTTGCAATCCCCCGTTGAACTCACCAAGCAGAACATAGCACAGGGCAGCGGTATTCTGCTGGACAATGCACCTGCTTCAGTCATTGGAGCCGTAGCGGCCGTTTGTGAGAAGCATGGGGTAGCAACGAAGACTTTGGCTCTTTGAGTTGGAATCCTTTGCCTCATGAAGCCTACACCGTGCTACTGATTGGTTCGTGCTACGTGGTTGCTCGTGATTTCAAAATTTACGCCCTATAATCGCTCACATCCTGGTTTACACCTGGCTCTTGTGGTGCTAATGTTGCCCACCAACGCAACAAAATGGCCGGGGCGTAAGCGCCCGAAAATGTTACAGCCCCTCCCTTAGGGTGCAACCCAACATTGTAAACGCATCGCAGAAAGCCTATGTTGTCCGTTGCGTTTGAACCCATCTAAATCACTCCAATGGCTCACCAACACCCGGTTGGTATCAGTTCATCAAAAAACTCAGTGAAAACATTCCGTCTATTCCTTCGGATTGGCACATAGAAATCGCTGTTCCAGCCTTTGAAACGAAACTGACATTGCTATACGATAAACAAGGCCGGACCAAAGAACAAGCAGAAGCAGACTATTACAAATAGCTTCCGGCGCATCTCTTCTCACTAACACAACAAAAGCAATCGAATGGGTTGTGTGTTGGGGCCGTTTGGTTTTTCATTTTCCCCTTATGGCGCCAACTTACCACCTCACGATTATTTAGAAAATTCTAAACAAAGCGAGTCGTTTTTCGGCAAAGGCACTACCTTTGCGCTTATCTAGAAATTTTCTAAATAAGAAACGATGCGTCTTTTTTCTCCTGCTGGGCGGCTTGGCAGCGGTTTGCTGGCCGTTGGCTGGGCTGTTCAACCCGCCATGGCCCAAACCGCACCGCCCACCAGCCAGAAGCTGGAAGAGGTGCACGTGGTTGGCATGAAATCCAAAAATGGGTTGGGCAACCTGGGCGAGGTGAGCGGCGCCGTACTCTACGCGGGCAAGAAAACGGAGGTGCTGGTGCTCGACTCCCTGGATGCCAACACGGCGCAGAACAACCCGCGCCAGATTTTGGGCCGCGTTCCGGGCATGAACTTCTCGGAAACCGAGGGCTCGGGCTTCCCGGCCAACGGCATCGGCCTGCGGGGCCTGAACCCCGTGCAGAGCGTGGAAATGAACGTGCGCCAGAACGGCTCCAACATCACGGCCGACCTCTACGGCTACCCCGAAACCTACTACCTGCCCGCGATGGAAGCCGTGGAGCGCATTGAGGTGACGCGCGGGGCCGCGTCCTTGCAATTCGGGCCGCAGTTCGGCGGGGTCGTCAACTACGTCATGCGCCGGGGGCCCAGCGACCAGGACGTGGCCGTGGACCTGCGCCAAACGACGGGCTCGTTTGGGCTCAGCAATTCGTTTGCCTCCATTGGCGGGCAGCAGGGAAAGGTCAATTACTACGCCTATGGCCAGTACCGCCGCGTGGACGGCTGGCGGCCCAACTCCGCCCTGCGCCAGGGCACGGCCTTTGCCCGCGTGGAATACCAGGTGACCGACAAACTGCTGCTCGCCGCCGACTACTCGCTGCTGCGCAACCGCCTGCGCATGCCCGGCGGGCTAACCGATGCCGAGTTTCAGGCGGACAGCCGGCAGAGCGTGCGGGCCCGCAACTGGCTCGAAAGCCCCTGGAACGTGGCCACCCTCACGGCCGAATACCGCTTTTCGGCCGGCACGCTGCTGAGCCTGAAAACGGCCGGCAACCTGAGCAGCCGCTCGCTGGTGTGGCGCAACGAGGACGGCGGGGCCGCGGCCCTGGACACCGTGGACCGCGCCACGGGCCTGCCCGAAGTGCGCGAGGTGCAGCGCGAGCATTTTCGCTCCCTCACCCACGAGCTGCGCCTGCGCCACGACTACCGCCTGTTTGGCCTCGATAATACGCTGGCCACCGGGGTGCGCTACTTCACCGGGGCCATGCACCGGCAGGGCGGCGGGCCCGGCTCCACGGGGGCCGATTTTGACCTGCACCTCTACGGCGGCCCTTACGAGTACGACCTGGAATTCACCACCCAAAACGTGGCGCCCTTTGCCGAAACCGTGCTGCGGCTCTCGGATAAGTTCTCGGTGACGCCGGGCGTGCGCTTCGAGTACCTGCGCTCGACGGCGCGCGGCTACCAGGGGGTTGACGGCGACGAGCTGCGCGCCACCGAAACCCGCCACCGCACCTTCGCGCTGGCCGGGGTGGGCTTGCTCTTCCGCCCCACCGCCACCACGAGCGTGTACGCCAACTGGTCGCAGGCCTACCGCCCGGTGGATTATTCGGCCCTGACCCCGTTTGGGGTTACTTCCCGGATTGACCCCAACCTGAAAGACTCGAAGGGCTACAACGCCGATTTGGGCTACCGCGGCACCGTGGGCGAGTGGCTCAGCTTTGACGTGGGCGTGTTCGAGCTGCGCTACAACCGGCGCATCGGGCTGGTGACGCTGACCGACGCGGCCACCGGCGACCCGTACAGCCTGCGCACCAACGTGGCCGACAGCCGCCACCGCGGCGTGGAAAGCTACGTGGAGGCCTCGCCGCTCAAGGCCTGGGCCCCGCAAAGCCGCCACCGGCTCAGTGCGTTCAACTCGTTTGCCTACGTCGACGCCCGCTACGTGTCGGGAGAATTCGGCGGCAAGCAGGTGGAGTACGCCCCCAAAGCCATCGACCGGGTGGGCCTGACCTACGGCTACGGGCCCTTCAGCGTCACCGGGCAGCTCAGCTATACGGCCCGTTCTTTTGGCGACGCCAACAACTCGGTGGCCCGCCCGGACTTCACCCCCGAAGAAGCCAACGAGTACGCCGTGGTGGGCGAAATTCCCGCCTACCGGGTGTGGGACGTGTCGGCCGGCTACAAGTGGCAAGCCTTCAGCCTGAAAGCGGGCGTAAACAACCTCACCGACGCGCGCTACTTCACGCGGCGCACCGACGAGTACCCCGGCCCCGGCATTATTCCGGCCATCGGCCGCTCCTTTTATGCCACGGTAGGCGCAAAATTCTAGGCGCTGCTGGCGTTACATTGCTGCTCAATTGCGCCCGTATACGGCGGGCAGGGCGCCAGCAATACGTGCTGCTGGTTGCCCGAGAGCAGGAAAATCGCCTTTGTCAACGACAGCGCTGCTGCCAACTTTGACCAAATCCATGAAAAAAATTCTTTGCGCGGCGCTGCTGGCGCTGGCGGGTGGCCAGCCGGCTTCGGCCCAAACGGGCCCGGCCGTGAACCACGTGGCGCTGTACGTGTACGACTTGCAGAAAAGCACTGATTTTTATAAGAATGTGCTGGAGCTGCAACAGATTCCGGAGCCGTTTAAAGACGGGCGGCACGTTTGGTTTCGGACGGGGCCGCACAGCCAATTGCACATCATTCAGGGCGCCGCGAAAGTCGAGGAGCACGACAAAAACACGCACCTGGCGTTCAGCGTGAAGGACTTGAAAAAATTCACGGCCCACCTCGATAAACTGGCCACGCGGTACGGCAGCTGGAGCGGCGAGGAAAAACAGTCGACTGCGCGCCCCGATGGCGTCAAGCAAGTGTATTTGCAGGACCCGGATAATTTTTGGGTCGAAGTCAACGATGATAGGTTTTAGCGGGAGGTTGTGAGGTGTGGCGCGGGCGGGGAACCTCACCCCCAGCCCCTCTCCCGAGGAGAGGGGAGCCGGAAGAAGAGTGGAGTTGGACCGGAAAAAGGCTTTAATTAGCCCAGGTTGCGAATTATTGAGCGTATCCGCGGTGCGGCGGTCGGGGCGGGGCGCTTACCAGCCCGTGCGGTAGTCGCGCTTCACGAAGCGGTTGACTTCGTCGAAGTTGGTGACGCGCAGCAGCTTGGGGTCCCAGAGCAGCTCGATGCCGCGGCCGGGGTAGTCGAAGCCCGTGCCGGTGGCTTTGGGGCGCTGCAAGTCGTAGCCGCGAATGGCGAGGTTGGCCATGAGCAGCGCCTCGGTGAGCGGCCCGGCCAGCTCGAAGGGCGAGCTGACGGGGTGGTTGCCGTAGCCGGCCAGGCAGGCCTCGACCCATTGGGCGTAGTGGCCGTCGGCCCCGCCCGGCACGCGGGCCAGCGTGGGCTTGACGTGGACTTCCTGGGTGCGGGAGGTGGGCAGCAGGCGTGGGTTGGCCGAGTAGGTGCTGGCCATCATCTTGCCCTTTTTGCCGACGAACAGGATGCCGTTGCCGCCGTCGCCGAACTGCTCGTTGGGGCCCAGCTCTTCGGGGCGCTCGGGCTGAATGCCGCCGTCCATCCAGTGCAGGGTGACTTCGTGCTTGGTTTTTTCGGTTTTGGGAAAGGTGAGCGTGACGTGGCTGGACGGCGGGCAGCTCTCGGGGAAGTAGCCGCGCTTGAACTCGTCGACGTAGACGCTGCCCACGCTGGCCTGCAC
>CAXTCS010000272.1:0-5932 GCA_964242365.1 uncultured Hymenobacter sp.
ATTTTCAGGACGGCCTCAACGCCCGCGGCTTCGTCTTCAACAACCCCCAGGCCAAGAGCACCTGCGGCTGCGGCTCGTCGTTTTCGGCCTAAAAACCCACGGCTGGTTGGCGCGGATTACCCGTGATTTTGCTGCCCAATTCTTCTTTGCCGCATGGATTCTTTGCTCGTAACGCCGGCCTCGGAGGCTGATTTGCAGCTGCTCACGGCCCTCTTCAAAAAAATGAAGATTAAGGCGCGGGTGCTGCCCGAGACCGCGCCCGAAGCGAAACCAAAACGCGCCACGAAAAAAGAGGCGCCGGCTCCTGCCACCTTCGTGCCCCAAAACCGGGGCGAGCGGTTGATGCTGGAAGCCGTTTTGGAGCTTAAGGAAGTATTGGCCGGTCGTAAGCAGGCCCAATCGGCTGATGACTTTTTACGGGAATTGCGTGAGTTATCAGGTCAACACGATTGAGCCGTTTGAGCGCGAGGCGAAGCGGCTGGCGCGCAAGTATCCGTCGCTTGCCAGGGAATTGTCTCAGCTGGTGGCGGACCTGAAATCAGCTCCTATTACCGGAACGGCCATTGGCCAGAAATGCTACAAAATCCGCCTGAAAATTGCCAGCAAAGGCAAGGGCAGCAGCGGCGGGGCGCGGGTTATTACCTGCGTGGTGGCCGTGGCCGAAGCGGTTTACTTGCTCTCGATTTATGACAAGTCGGAGCAGGAAAACATTTCGGATAAGCGCCTCGGCGAGCTGCTTGAGCTGCTGCCGCCGCCTGAGCGGCTGTAGCATCATTGGGTTTCGGGTCGTCCGTTTGTTATTCGCATTGCGCCCTGGCCAACTGCCTGGGGCTTTTTCGTATACTTCGCACTATTTATCTCACGTATTTTTTCAGATGCGCGCGTTCTCTATTTTGCTTGTGCTGGTGACGGTTTTTTCGGCGCGGGCGCAAAAAAGCAGTGCGCCGGAACTGGCGCGCTGGCAGCGGCAGGCCCAGCAGGTCAGCATTATCCGGGACACCTGGGGCGTGCCGCACATTTATGGCAAGACCGATGCCGACGCGGTGTTTGGGCTGCTGTATTCGCAGTGCGAGGACGATTTTGACCGCGTCGAAACCAATTACCTCGACGCCATTGGCCGGCTGGCCGAGGTGGAGGGCGAAACGGCCCTGTACCACGACCTGCGCGCCCGGCTGTTTATGGACACCACCCAGGCGCTGGCCATTTACAAAAAGAGCCCGCCGGAGATGAAAAAGCTGCTCGACGCCTTCGCCGACGGCACCAATTATTACCTGGCCACCCACCCCACGGTGCGGCCCCGACTGTTGCGCCGCTTCCAGCCGTGGATGCCGCTGATGTTCAGCGAGGGCAGCATTGGGGGCAACATCAGCGTGGTATCGATTGAGCGCCTGAAGGCTTTTTATAGCCAGAAGAAGTCCAGCTCGTGGATTGACACCGATTTTGAGCGCAAAGACCGGGAACCGACCGGCTCGAACGGCTTTGCCATCGCGCCGGCCAAAAGCGCCAGCGGCCACGCCCTGCTGCTGATTAACCCGCACACTTCGTTTTATTTCCGCTCCGAAGTGCAGGTGGTGAGCCAGGCTGGCCTGAATGCCTACGGCGCCGTGACCTGGGGCCAGTTTTTTGTGTATCAGGGCTTTAACCAGAACTGCGGCTGGATGCACACGTCGAGCAGCGCCGACTCGATGGACGAATACCTCGAAACCATCGTGAAGAAAGGCGGCGCGTTTTACTACCAATACGGCCCGAAGCTGCGCGCCGTGCGGGCCGAAAACGTGTCGCTGCCCTACAAGGACGGCAACCGCATGCTGCGCAAAACCTTCACCATTTACCGCACCCACCACGGTCCCATCGTGGGCCAGCAATCGGACCAGAAATGGGTGGCCGTGCGCATGATGAACGAGCCGCTGCACGCCCTCCAGCAGTCGTACCTGCGCACCAAGGCCGCCGACTACGCTGGTTTTCAGGAGGCGATGAAGCTCAACGGCAACGCGACGAACAACACGGTATTTGCCGATACCAAGGGCAGCATTGCCTACTGGCACGGCAACTTTATGCCGAAGCGCGACCCGAAATTCGACTGGAACCAGCCGGTAGACGGCAGCAACCCGCGCACCGAATGGCAGGGTTTTCACGGCGTGGCGGAGCTGGTGCAGGTGCATAACCCGGCCAGCGGCTTCATCCAGAACTGCAACTCGACGCCCTTCACCGTGGCCGGCTCCAGCAGCCCGGCCAAAGCCAAATACCCCGCTTACATGGCCCCCGACGCTGAAAACTACCGGGGCCTCAACGCCGTGCGCGTGTTGAGCGGCAAGGCCAAGTTCACCCTCGACACCCTGATTGCCGCCGCCAACGACCCGCACCTCACCGCCTTCGATGACCTGCTGCCGCCTTTGCTGGCCGCTTACCAGGCTACGGCAGCCGATAAAACGGCCGCGCCCACGCCCGCCCTGGCCGAAGCCATTGCGGTGCTGCGCAGCTGGAACCGGGGCTACAGCTCCGCCTCCGTGGCCCAAACCGTGGCCATTTACTGGGCCGAGCGGCTGCTGGCCAAAGCCCGCGCCCGGGTGCCCTCGGCGCAGCCGCAACTCGACTACATCAGCTTTGTCCGGTTTGCCCTCGCCAACACGACGCCGCCCGAAAAAGTGGCCACGTTGGCCGAGGCGCTCGACGACCTCACCCGCGATTTTGGCACCTGGAAAATGCCTTGGGGCGACATCAACCGCTACCAGCGCCTCACCGGCCACATCGAAGAGACTTACGATGACCAGCAGCCGAGCCAGCCGGTGGCGTTCACCTCGTCGGCCTGGGGGTCGTTGGCTTCGTTTGCGGCGCGGGCTTACCCCGGCACCAAAAAACGCTACGGCAACGTGGGCAACAGCTTTGTGGCCGTGGTGGAGTTTGGCCCGCGCATCGTGGCCCGCTCGGTGGTGACGGGCGGGCAGAGCAGCCGGCCCGGTACGCCGCACTTCACCGACCAGGCCGACTTATATTGCAACGGCCGCTTCAAGGAAGTGCGCTTTTACCCGGAAGATGTGCGGGCCCACGCCGAAAAAACCTATCATCCGGGCGAGTAAGCACCCGGCACCTGTTTGTCAATTACATGACAACCATTAGCTTATCCAATAATTTCAGCAGCATGGACATCAAATACCTATCCGACGACAAGGGCAAGATAACGGGCGTTTTTATTCCACTTGAGGAATGGGAACGGCTCCAGAAGGAATACGGCATCACCGAAAAAGCGCCGGCTGATTCCGGGGCCAAGCTCCAGCAGTCGCTCGCGGAGGCGATGAAGAAGGCGAAACCCAGCGAACCGGCGGATTGATTAGCTGATTTGCCTGGCATTATTTACGCACAAAAAGGCCCGGCATGACCGGGCTTTTTCATTACCCAACTTGGGGGGTTGTTAATCAAGCAGGGTAAAACCTCCACCCTTACCCGGCCTCGGTTTTATGAGCGGTAGCCACGCAGCGATTAAGTTTTGATTAGAAATCCAGCCAGCAGTAGAGACATTTATTTACCGGCCGCTGCTGGCCGCTTGCCGTAGCAGATACGGGGCGGTATACTGCGGCCGATATCCCAGCACCCGTTGGGCCTTTTCGATGCGGTACACCCGGTCGATGCTGGTTGGGAACTCCCATCCCCGCTGCGCGTACACCGCCGCGGCTTCCGGCATTCGCCGACGGATGGCGGCGGCCGGGTTGTGCTTAAGTTCAACCAAGTCGTCGCGCTCGAAGGGACTGCCGGCCGAGATGTTGAAGACCTCGAAGGTGGAAAAGGCGTATTCGAGGGCCAGCAGGTGACCCAAGGCGCCGTCGCGCTCGTCCAGGCCGCGATAGCAGCGATGATTCGCGGCCAGGTTTTCCGATTCGGGCAGGAAGCGCGACACCCGCAACACCGTGGTTTGCACGCCTTCTTTTGCAAAAAAGTCCCGGCACAGGCCCTCGGCGGCCTGCTTGGTAATGTCGTAAATGTCGCGGGGCTGGGGCGTCAGCTCCTCATCGACCCACACCGCCTGGTCAGGATTCACCATCGCCTCGCCGTAGATAGAGGTCGTGCTGGTGTAGAGGAACTTGGGGATGCCGTGCGTGACGCAAGCGTTGAGCAAGTTGAGCGTGCCTTCGATGTTGGTCCGCACGAATTCCAGGCGCGGGAAGTGCAAGTCGTAGTGCTTGCCGTGCAGGGCGGCCGTGTGTAGAATGGCCCCCACGCCGCGCGTCACCGCCAAGAGGGCTTCAGCATCCCGAATATCGAGGAGTATATCGGTGGTGGGGGCCGAAATCAGGTCCACGCCGACGACCTGATACCCGCGGGCCCGCAGCAACAAAACCACTTCCCGGCCCAAGCGGCCGGAGGAACCCGTAACGAGCAGCGGCAAGACAGGCGTCATCAGCAATGGAAATAAGAAGCCAACGCGAGCTGGTAAATGGGCTATAAAACCAGCAACCGGGTGAGGTTGGAGGTTTTGCCCTATTTGTTCGACAACACCCAACCTTGGGCGGATTCGCGGGCTTAGCGCCCGAAGTCGTCTTGCACGCGCACGATGTCGTCTTCGTCCGATGGGTTGCTGGCGTCGGTGTGCTGCCAGATTTCGGCCAGTACGCCCCAGTCTTTCAGGCCCACCAGGCGGTGGCGCTCGCCTTGCTGCAGGATGATGCGCTCGCCGACCTGGAGGCTTTTTACTTCGCCTTGCTCGTCGGTGTCGCTGGTGGCCACGCCCACGGGGCCCTGCACGACTTGCCAGATTTCGGCGCGGCGGTGGTGGTACTGCCACGACAGCCGCTGCTGCGGCGCCACCAGCAAGACTTTGGGGCTCAGCTTGCCGGCGATTTTTAATCCTTCAATGGGCAGGCCGTCGAAATACAGGTCGGCAAATTGCTGGGCCTGGTCTTCCTGAATGACAAAAAAGCCGCCCCAGGGGCGCGTCGGGTCCTGCCGCTCGATGGTGAAGCCTTGCTGCTGGAGCGTGGCGGCCACGGACTGGAAAAGGGCTTGTTTTTGGGAGGCTGTGGTGGGCATGAGGGGTATTGGGAAACCCGCAAGCAACGGTGCGGTTTAGGCCGCCAATTTACACTTGAAGACGCCAAGCTTGCTATAAGTATTTTTCTGATTGGCAACGGCAGAGCATATCAGGCCGAGGCAACCGGTTAATCAGGCCGGCTGATTTTCAGTCCGGGTTTCCCACGGCGATGCTGTGGGAATAGGATTTTTCTCTTTCCAAAGGAGAAACGCATTATTTGGCAGGCGTGGTTGGGCTGTTTGGGCTAAAGAAGTGCTTCCACTCCTCTGCTGTCAGCTCAAACTTAAGTTCTCGGCTCCCATGCGGCCCTGCTTCCCGCCAGCCGGTGTGGCGGTAGAATGCCTCGGCGCGGGTGCCCGGCCCGGTGCTGAGCCAGACGGGTTCGCTGGTTTGGCTGAAATACCAGTCCAGCATCAACTGCTGCAACTGCTTGCCAATGCCGCGGCCTTCGTAGCCGGGCCGCACGAACAGCGCCCAAATGTTGTGCCCCAGCACATCGGCGATGGCAAAGCCCAGCAGCCAGCCGTCCAAGGTTTCGCACACCCACCCTTTGCCGCGCCGCGCAAGGTAGTCGGCGCAGTCATCGGAGGTGACAAGGGCAGGGTTGGAAAGCACGTTTTCGGTGACCGAAAAACGGATATCCAACTGCTGCGGGATGTCAGCGAGAGTGGCTTCGCGGTAGCGCATGGCAACTTTTTTTGGCTGATTTACCGCAATTCAATACGTCTTGCTCGCGTCTTCCGGCACCACCACCACAAAGTCGGCGATGGCCACGTTTTCCTTTTCCAGCGTCTGGAGCTGCGCCTGCGACACCACGCTCAGGGTGCGGATGCGGAGCGCGGGCGCGGCCTGGCGCAGGTAGGCCACGATGCCGTCGTGGTGGTCGGAATGGTAGCTGCCGTTGAGGTG
>CAXTCS010000273.1:0-5847 GCA_964242365.1 uncultured Hymenobacter sp.
CCCCAGGACCGGAACAGGCCGGCCATATAATCCGCGTTGTCTTTGTCGTAGGGCGAGCCCACGTGGTGCGGGTGGGCCGAGAGGCGCTTCATCCACTGGCGCAGGTTGTCGGCCTTCAGCTGGGCGTCGAATTTAGCTTCGAGCTGGTACTCGGTGGCGGCCGTGCCGGCGGCGAACCCGAGCAGGGGCCGGGCTTCGGCGGGGGCGGTTTGGCCGTGCCCGGCCGGGGCCGCCAGCAGCCCGGCGGCCAGCAGGAAATGGTAGCGTTTCGGCATCATATGCTAGCAGGAAAGAATGCGCCGGACCACGAAACCCGTGCGCCCGTTAACTCGGGTGTAAGGTAGAGCGTTAATTGCCTTACTTCCAACCCGAAACCTACGGCCCAGTGTCAGCCCGCGCAAATGGGCGATTGAAGCTACCGGCCCGTCATGCAGAGCGGAGCGAATCATCTTGCTCGGGGTAGTAATTCAATCGATTAGATGACTACCCCGAGCAAGATGATTCGCTCCGCTCTGCATGACGGACTAGATGGAAACGTCTCTAGCCGCTGTAGCCGCCGCCGCTGGCGGGCTCGGTGGCGCTGCCGCCGGGCTCCACTTCGCGGGGCAATTCGGGTTCGGCGTGCAGGTCGAGGTGGCTGTAGTCGGGGGCGCCGTTGCCGCCCGAAACGGGCGCTTCGTCGAAGGTGCGCTCCAGGTCCGACAGGTCAAATTCTTCGACCGGCGTGCCGAAGCTGACCTTGGCCGTGACGCGGTACTCGACAATGCGGTTGTCGCGCACCTTGCAGCTCTGGTCTTTGACGTAGATGGAAGAAATGTTCGGCACCGACGTACTCAGCTGCGCCACGGCGCGTTGCAGGGCGTCTTCGAAGCTTTTGTCGGACGAAGCCAGGATTTCAATGACTTGTTTGATGGAGGCCATTTTGGGTGATGAGGTGAGGGAGTGATGAGGTGATGGGGTGAGGGGGTGATGAGGCCGGCCAGCCGCTAGGAGCTGGGGCGCTCACACTTGCTTCTGTACGCGGGAAGTCATTTCGCAGCTATTGGGGTTGTCACAAAAGCGGGGATTTGCTAACGTGGGCTTCGTTATGAGGCCGCCTCGGGCGGCATGCCGCGGCTAATGCCTATTTCCAGCCCGCGCAGCTCGGCCAGGCCGCGCAGGAGGCCGATGGCGGAGTAGCCGGGGTTGGTTTTTTTGTGCAAATCGTCGAGCATCTGGTGGCCGTGGTCGGGGCGCATGGGCAGGCTGCTGTTGCGCCGGCGCATCAGGGTTATCAGCTCGCGCATCACGGCAAACATGTCGACGTCGCCTTCGAGGTGGTTGGCTTCGTGGAAGTTGCCGGCCGCGTCGCGCTCGGTGCTGCGCAGGTGAACAAAATGAATGCGGTCGGCAAATTGGCGCACCATCCGGGGCAGGTCGTTGTCGGGGCGCACGCCAAACGAGCCGGTGCAGAAGCAGAGCCCGTTGCGCGCCGAGGGCACGGCCGCCGCTAGGGCCGCCACGTCGGCGGCGGTGCTCACCACGCGCGGCAGCCCCAGGATGGGGTACGGCGGGTCGTCGGGGTGCAGGGCCAGGTTGATGCCCACCGCCTCGGCCACCGGCACGATTTCCGTTAAAAACAGAACCAGGTGCTGGCGCAATTGGGCGGCGTCGAGGCCCGCGTAGGCATCGAGCGCCGCCTGAAACTGACCGAGCGTGAAGCTCTCCTCGCTGCCCGGCAGCCCGGCAATGACGTTGCGCTGGAGCTGCTCCCGCTCGGCGCGGCTCATGCCGGCCAGGCGGGCTGCGGCCTGGGCCAGCTCCTCGGCGGTGTAGTCCTGCGCGGCGCCGCGCCGGCCAAGCAGCAGAACATCGAAGGCCACGAAAGCCGCCTTTTCGAAGCGGAGAGCGCGGGAGCCGTCGGCAACTTCGTAGGCCAGGTCCGTGCGCGTCCAGTCGAGCACCGGCATGAAGTTGTAGGCCACCGTGCGGATGCCGCAGGCCGCGAGGTTGCGCAGCGACGCCTGGTAGTTGGCAATGTGGCGCGGGTAGTCGCCCGTGCGGGTTTTGATGGACTCGTGCACGGGCACGCTTTCGGCCACGCTCCAGACGAGGCCGGCGGCCGCTACTTCGCCCTGCCGTTTTTGAATCTCGGCAACGGGCCACACCGCGCCGTTGGGAATGTGGTGCAGGGCCGATACCACGTCGGTAGCGCCGGCCTGCCGGATGTCGGCCAGGCGCACGGGGTCGTGGGGACCGAACCAGCGCCAGCTTTGGAGAAAGGGCATATTTTAGTGAGGCGGGGTCGGGTTAATTTATTATAGATAAGCAACTTATTATTAGCTGCTGTTACGCAGTTGCTGCGGAAGCAAGCGCTTTGGTTGCTGGTTCCTCGTTGCTGGTTGCTGGTTGCTCGTTGCTGGTTGCTCGTTCCTCGTTTCTGGTTGCTGGTTGCTGGTTGCTGGTTGCTGGTTCCTCGTTGCTGGTTCCTCGTTGCTCGTTTCCCGTTGGTAATTAACCAGCAACGAGCAACCAGCAACCAGAAACCCCTTGCCACGGCCAGCGGCGTGAAGGCCCTGCGTAACCGCAGTTATTAAGCTCATTATTCCCTGCGGAGCGCCAGATAAGCAGGACAGCCGCTGCTACACGCCGCTGTAGGCGTTGAAGCCGCCGTCGACCAGCACCGTTTCGCCGGTCACGAAGCGGGAGGCGTCGCTGAGCAGGTAAATGAGCGTGCCGGTCAGCTCCTCGGGCTCGCCAAAGCGCCGGAAGGGCGTGTGGGCGATGAACTGGCGGGCGCGGTCGGTGGCCGCGCCGTCGGGCTGCACCAGCAGGGCACGGTTTTGCTCGGTCAGAAACACGCCGGGGGCAATGGCGTTGATGCGCAGCGCGCCGCCGTAGCGCAGGCCCAGCTCCACGGCCATCCACTGGGTGTAGGCCTCCACGGCTTTTTTGGCCATCGTGTAGCCGAGCACCCGCGTGAGCGGGCGCTGGGCGGCGAGCGACGACACGTTGACGATGGAGCCCCGGCCCCGCGCGGCCATCACGCGGCCAAAAACGGTGGTCGGAATCACGGTGCCGAACAGGTTGAGGTCGACCGCGCTGCGCGTTTGGGCGATGCTGAGGTCGTCGAACAAATCCTGCTCGGGGGCGATGGTGGCGCCGGGCAGGTTGCCGCCGGCGGCGTTCACGAGGCCGTCGACGGTGCCCCAGGCGCCCACGATTTCGTCGCAGGCGGCCTGCATCTGGGCGGGGTCGAGCACGTCGGCGAGCACGGCCATTGCCGTGCCGCCGGCCGCGGCAATGGCGGCCACGCGGGCGGCGGCGCGGCCGGCGTCGCGGCCGAGCACGGCCACTTTGGCGCCGGCTTCGGCCACGGCCAGCGCGAGGCTTTCGCCCAGCACGCCGGTGGCCCCGGTGATGACGATGACGCGGTCGCGCAGCGAAAACTGGTCGAGCGCCGACCGGCGGGGCGGGGCATTGGGCGGCGCGGCGGGAAAAGCAGGCATGAGGAAGAGGGTTAGGGCCGTTTCAGCTTTGATGAAGGGAATTAAAAATGAAGAATTAAAAATTAAATTTTTGATGGCCAGTATTTTAATTTTTAATTCTTCATTTTTAATTCCCTTAAAAGCCATCCACCGAATAGGAAACTGCTGTGGGGCGCGGGCGCCGGGCGGGCCAGTATTACGGCGCGGCCGCGCCGGTGGCCGGCTTGCCGTCGTATTTCAAGGCCTGCTGCCGGTAGTATTCCTGGAGCACGAAAAAGGCCTTTTTTTTCACCCCGCCGCTCGAAATCAGGCCTTTGCGGTTGAAGCCCTGCTGGTAGACGGGGTGCTGGCGGCGGGTGGCGCGGAAGTCGGCCAGAATCCAGGGCGTCATGCCGCGCAGGCCGGGTATTTTGGCCAGCATCAGGAGCTGGTTGCGGTACAGGGATTCCTGGTATTCCTCGCTCCAGCGGGTGTTGGCGTCGCCGTGGTAGCCGGCCAGCGCATCGCCGCCAAACTCGCTGATGACGACCGGCTTGTTGTACTTGATGTCGAAGGTGTAGCCGGGCAGGTCGCCGGGCTGGTCGTTCCAGTACCAGCCGGCGTACTCGTTGAAGCTGGCCAGGTCCAGCTCGGCGCCGAGCGGGTCGTCGACGACGGCCGTGTTGCCGTGGCGTTGCAGCTCGAGGGCGGCGGCCAGCAGGCGGGTGTCGTCGAGGGCGCGGGCTTTGCGCACGAGGCGGGTCATGAACGCGAGGCGCGGGGCGCTGGGGGGCGTTTCGTTGCCCACCGACCACACCACCACGCTGGCGCGGTTTTTTCCTACCGCAATCAGGTCCGAGAGCTGGGCTTCGGCGTTCTGGTAGGTGGCCGGGTTTTCCCAGGCAATGGTCCAGTACACGGGCACTTCGGCCCACACGAGCAGGCCCAGCTCGTCGGCCAGGCGCAGCATGATTTCGTTGTGGGGGTAGTGGGCCAGGCGCACGTAGTTGCAGCCCAGCTCCTTGGCCCAGGTGAGGAGCATGCGCAGGTCGCCTTCGCCGCGCGCCCGGCCCGGAATAAGCGGGTTTTCGTCGTGGATGGAAATGCCGCGCAGGAAGACCGATTTGCCGTTGAGCAGCACGTCCTGCCCCCGCGTCGCAATCGTGCGGAAGCCAATCTGGTCCTGCACCGCGTCGGCGCCGGTGGTCAGGCGCACGGCGTACAGCTTGGGGCGCTGCGGCGACCAGAGCTGTAGCTTTTGGGCCGGCAGGCGGAAGGCCGCGCGGCCCCCGGCGTCGGTCGTGAGGCGTTGGCTGAGGCCGGCTTCGGCGATGCTGAGCGTTACGGATTGCCCGGCGGTGCCCGCGCCGCTGAGCTGCACGTAGCCGGCGAGCGTGTGGGCGTCGTTTTTGGCGAGCTGCACCTGGTAATCGGCGATGAAGGTGGCCGGCGTTTCGGCGATGTACACGTCGCGGGTGATGCCGCCGTAGTTCCACCAGTCGGTGTTGATGGTCGGCACGGCGTCGGGGTGGCGGGTGTTGTCGGCCTTCACCACCACGAAGTTGTCGCCGCCGGCGCTGAGCCGGTCGGTGATGTCGTACTGAATCGGGGTGAAGCCGCCGCGGTGCATTCCCAGCTTCTTGCCGTTGAGGTAGACGTGGGCCTCGTAGTTGATGGCCCCGAAGTAGAGGAAGTAGCGCCGGCCGGGCTGGGGCGTAAGCGCGAAGCTTTTCTTGTACCAGATGGTGCCTTCGTAATACAGCAGCCTGGGGTCCTGCGAGTTCCAGTCGCCGGGCACCTGCAAGGCGGCCGACTGGTCGAAGTCGTACTCAATCAGCTCGGGTTCCTGCTTCGAGCTGGGCTTTTGGTTGTCGTAGTAGCCGCCCTTGCCGGAGGGCGACTGGTCGAAGGCCTCGCGGCGGTAGTTGTAAAAGCCCGTTTCGTAGGGGTCGATGATGTAGTTCCAGCGGCCGTTGAGGCTGAGCACGCGGCGGCCGGGCGCGTTTTGGAGCAGCGTGGTTTGGGCCCGCAGGCCGGGGCCGAGGAGGGCGAGGGCGAGGAGCAGCAGCGGGGCCAGCAGCGTCGTTGGCAGGGTTCGGAAAGTCATGAAGGGGGGAAAGCGAGGCCAGCGGCAGTGCCGTGGTTGGTGGCCCGAAGTAAGGGTAATTCGCGCGTAATCAGGGGTGTTGGTTTGGGCAGCGAGCCTCACGATACCTCCACTGGGCACGGCTCTCTCGCCAGGGAGCCGGACGATTGAATTAAAAATTAAAAATGAAGAATTAAAAATGAGTCATACGCTCGGTAAAGGCCCACCATTTTTAATTCTTCATTTTTAATTTTTCATTCTGGCGGTGGTCTATTGAAGAGTGAGGTTGTGGTTATCGATTACAATTTTAATTCG
>CAXTCS010000274.1:0-5826 GCA_964242365.1 uncultured Hymenobacter sp.
AGATGCCGGCGCGCAGGGCCTGCACCTTGCCGGTGGCGGCCAGGCGCTGGCAGGTATCGAGCACCTGGGCTTCGGTTTCGGCCGAGCACGGGCCGGAGATGAGAAAAGGCTTGTCGTCGGGCTGGCGGTTGAACAGGGCGGATTTCATGGGGTTGGTTGGGGTTGTTATCTTTTGATAGATTATTGATTTTAAAACGTCATGCTTCGACTCCGCTGCGCTCTGCTCTGCATGGCGTTCTGCTTTTTGTTCTGAAAGTCGTCACGGCAAAATCTTGCGGATGTGGTTGGCCAGCCGAATCTGCTCGGCCAGGCCGGCGTAGTCTTCGCGGGCCAGCAGCTCGCGCAGGTGCTGCAACTGGTGCAAATGCTCGTCGAGCACGTCGAGCACGTTGAGCCGGTTTTGGCGAAAGACGGGCACCCACGTGGCGGGCGAGCTTTTGGCCAGCCGCACCGTCGACTCAAACCCGCCGCTGGCCAAATCGAAGATGCGCTGCTCCTCCTTCTCCTTTTCCAACACCGTGAGCGCCAGGGCAAACGAGGTGATGTGCGAAATGTGCGACACGTAGGCCGTGTGCAGGTCGTGGGCCGCGCCGTCGAGGTACAGCAGGCGCATGGGCAGCGCCTGAAACAGCTGCTCGACCACGCGCACGGCGTCGGGGTCGCTGTCGGCGGTGTCGCACAGCACCACGGTTTTGCCTTCGAACAAGCCCGCGACCGCCGCTTCCGGGCCCGAATGCTCGGTGCCCGCCATGGGGTGCACGGCCACAAATCGGCCCCTTTTCGGGTGGCCGGCCACGGCCGCCAGCAGCGCCTGCTTGGTCGAGCCCACGTCAATCACCACTTGCCCGGCCGTGGTGGCGTCGAGCACGGGCGGCAGCACGGCCACCATCGCGTCCATGGGCACGGCCACCACCACCAAGTCGGCGCGGCGCACGGCGGCGGCCAGGTCGGCCTCGATTTCGTCGACCAGGCCCAGCTCCAGGGCGCGGCGGGCGTGGGCGGGGTTTTGCTCCACGCCCACAAGATGTTGCGCCAGGCCGTGGTGCCGCAGGCTGAGCCCCAGCGAGCCGCCGATAAGGCCGAGGCCGATGATGGTGACGTTCATGTTGAACTGGTTAAAAGCTATAGTAATTGTCATGCTGAGCGCAGTCGAAGCATCTCTACCGCTTCGTTGTGGCAGTAGCTAATTGGCTGTGCGGTAGAGATGCTTCGACTGCGCTCAGCATGACCGTCTTTTTTCATGACCATCTTTTTTAACGTTCTGCACCCGCGCCAGCGCCTCGCGCAGCACGCTTTCGGGCTGGCACAGGCTGGCGCGCACGTAGCCCAGGCCGTTGCTGCCGAAGATGCCGCCCGGCGTGATAAACACCCGCGCGTCGGCCAGCACGGCGTCGCTCAGGGCGTAGCCGTCGGCAAAGCCGGCGGGCACGGGCGCCCAGATGAACAGGCCCACCTGGCCCGGCGCGGGCGCGCAGCCCAGGGCGCGCAGCAGCTCCACCACCAGCGCGCGGCGGGCGCGGTAGGTGGCGTTTAGGTCGGCAAACCAGTCGTGGCCCAGCGCCAGGGCGGCCACGGCGGCCTGCTGCACGGGCAGAAACATGCCCGAATCCATGTTGCTTTTGAACCGGAGCACGTCGGCGATGACGTCGGCGCGGCCGGCCAGCAGGCCCACGCGCCAGCCGGCCATGTTGTGCGACTTGCTGAGCGAGTTCAGCTCGATGGCTACTTCGCGGGCGCCGGGCACGGCCAGCAGGCTCACGGGCGGCGTTTCGTTCAGAATAAAGCCGTACGGGTTGTCGTGCACGAGCAGAATACCGTGCTGCCGGGCAAAGGCCACGAGGCGCGTGAGAAAGGGCCAGCCGGCCGCCGTGCCGGTGGGCATGTGCGGGTAGTTCACGAGCATGAGCTTCACCCGCGACAGGTCGGTGGCGGCCAGGGCGGCCAAGTCGGGCAGCCAGCCGGTAGTGGCCGTCAGGGCATACTCGCGCACTTCGGCCCCGCAGATTTCGGCCACGGCGCGGTACGTGGGGTAGCCGGGGTTGGGAATGAGCACGGCGTCGCCGGCCTCCAAAAACGTCATGCCGATGTGCATCAGGCCCTCTTTCGAGCCCAGCAGCGGCAGGATTTCGGTGGCCGGGTCCAGCGCCACGCCGTAGTGGCGCTGGTAGAACGCGGCCATCGCGCCGCGCAGCGCGGGCGTGCCCTGGTAGCTCTGGTAGCCGTGGGCGGTGGGCTGCGTGGCCGTGGCGGCAAGGGCGGCAATCACGCTGGGGTGCGGCGGCAAATCGGGGCTGCCGATGCCCAGGCTGATGATGTTGGCCCCGGCGGCGTTGAGGGCGGCCAGCTCGCGCAGCTTGCGCGAGAAGTAGTATTCGCCGGTGTGGGCTAGGCGGCTGGCAACGGGGATGTTCATGGTTGACGGTTGAGGCGAGGTGGTCAAACTCCCCTCCTTACCAAGGAGGGGATGTTTTCGCGCAGCGAAAACGGGGGTGGTTGGGGCGTTGAACTTCGTTTGTGGGCGTTGAATGACTGGCACGGGCTTCGTTCGGATATCGTTCAACGCCCTAACCACCCCAGCCGGCGCTTGGCGCCGGCGTCCCCTCCTTGGTAAGGAGGGGAGTTTGCTCGGCCACCTCGGCCATGCTCCCGCGGCGGTAGGCGCCCAGCACCCGCAGCTCTTCGGTGATGGGCGCCAAATCGGCCAGCAGGGCCTCCAATTGGCTCATTTCGGCAAACTCTACGTCGGCGTGGAAGCCGTAGTGCCAGGGCTGGCCGGGGCGCGGGCACGATTGCAGCTTGCTCAGGTTGAGGCCGTGAGCGGCCACGCGGGTGAGCACGGCGGCGAGGCTGCCCGGCGCGTGCGGCGCGCAGAAGTAGAGCGAGGCTTTGTTGGCCAGCGGGTCGGGGCGGGCGGTTTCGGCGCGCTCCAGCACCAGGAAGCGGGTGTAGTTGTGCGGGTCGTCGTGGATGGCGGGGGCCAGAATTTGGAGGCCGAACCGCGCGGCGGCCTGCGCGCCGGCCACCACGGCCACGCCGGGCGGGCGGTTTTCGGCCAGGAGTTGGGCGCTGTGGCCGGTGTCGTCGGTTTCGACCAATTTCCAGTGCGGGTGGGCGTCGAGAAAATCGCCGCACTGGCGCAGGGCCATGGGGTGCGAGTGCACGGCCCGCACCTGGGCCAGCGTGGTGCCGGGCAGGGCCAGCAGGTGCTGATGGATGGGCAGGTAGACCTCGCCGGTGACGCGCACGGCCGCCCGCTCCAGCAGCAGGTAGTTGGGCAGGATGCTGCCGGCCAACGAGTTTTCCATCGCCATGAGCCCGGCCCCGGCGGTGCCGTCGACGACGTGCGCCACCACCGCGCCGAAGGTGGCGCAGGGCAGCAGCGCGGGCGCGGCGCCAAAATATTGCCGGGCCGCCACTTCGTGAAAGCTTCCCTGAAAACCCTGAATGGAGACGTACTGGGGCATGGTGCTGGGTGAGATTTGGGCAAGAAAAAAGGCCTCCGGTGTGCGGGGCCCTGGGTTGTTGGCAGGCAGTGTGGTGGTTAACACTGGCAACAGCGGGCCGGCTTCTTCGGGTAGAAGAAGTAGTAGTCGTAATAAAAAAAGCTGGGCCGCGGGGAAATCATGCGAAAAACCGGGCATTAAAAAAGCGCCTCCCGAAGAACGAGCGGCGCTGGAGAAGTTTGTGGGTTGGCTACAAACGGCGGCTCGCTCTACGCGGGGACGTAGAAGTAATAAAAGCCAAAAAAGTAGCGCGTCTGGAGCATCGGTTGCGGGGTTTGCGGCGGCAAGATAGGCACGCGAATGGGAAAAGCAAATTTGCGGTCGGCGGTCATGCTGACGCAGGAAGCATCTTGCCCGCAGGAATAAATAATTGCTGTTGCGGGCAAGATGCTTCGCTGCGCGCTGCATGACGTTCTGATTGTCAACCGCCATTTGAAACGCTGCCACAACCTACGCGCCCAAAAACCGGTTTACCCAGCTTCACATTGCCTTCCAGTATTTTGCCTCATGCCCAAGCTCTTTGAACCCCTTGTCCTGCGCGGCGTTACCCTGAAAAACCGCATTGTCGTGTCGCCCATGTGCCAGTACAGCGCGGCCGACGGCTTTGCCAACGACTGGCACCTCGTGCACCTGGGCAGCCGCGCCGTGGGCGGGGCCAGCCTGATTATTCAGGAAGCTACGGCCGTGTCGGCCGAGGGCCGCATCAGCCCCGAAGACCTCGGCATTTGGAAGGACGAGCACCTGCCGATGCTCCGGCGCATCACCGCTTTTTTGGTGGCTCAGGGCAGCGTGCCGGGCATTCAGCTGGCGCACGCGGGCCGCAAAGCCAGCACGTTCAGCCCCTGGACGGGCGAAGGCGCGGTGCCCGAAAGCGCCGGTGGCTGGCCGGTGGTGGGCCCCAGCGCCGTGCCCTTCACCGACAACTACCCCCGGCCCACGGCCTTGGACTTGGCTGGCATTCGGCAGGTTGTTGCCGATTTCCGGGCGGGCGCGCAGCGGGCGCTGGCGGCTGGCTACCAGGTAATTGAGCTGCACGCGGCCCACGGCTACCTGCTGCACCAGTTTTTATCGCCGCTGAGCAACCACCGCACCGACGCGTACGGCGGCTCGTTTGAAAACCGCACCCGGCTGCTGCTCGACGTGGTGGCCGCCACCCGCGACGTGTGGCCGGAGGCGCTGCCGCTGCTCGTGCGCCTGTCCGTCACGGACTGGACCGAGGGCGGCTGGAACGCCGATGAGTCGGTGCAGCTGGCGGCCATGCTCAAGGTGCGGGGCGTCGATTTGATTGACTGCTCGACGGGCGGCAACGTGCCCCAGGCGCCCATTCCGGTGGGCCCCGGCTACCAGGTGCAGTTTGCCGAGCGCATCAGACAGGAAGCCGGGATTTTGACGGGCGCGGTGGGCCTCATCACCACGCCGGCCGAGGCGGAGGCCATTGTGGCCAACGGCCAGGCCGACCTGGTGCTGCTGGCGCGGGAGTTTTTGCGCGAGCCGTACTTCCCGCTGTTTGCCGCCCACGAGCTGGGCGTGGAGGTGAAGTGGCCGGCGCAATATGAGCGCGCCAAGCCGCGATTACGCTACGCTTAATGAAGAATGACGCCTGCGGCTTAATGAGGAATGAGGAATGAAAGAAAACACTTGGCAAACAGCGCCAAAATTGTTCATTCCTCATTCTTCATTCTTCATTCTTCATTAAGCGTAGCGTTTCCTTCTTCATTAAGCGTAGCGTCCAGCACCCAGCGCGCGGTGACCAGCAGCTGGCCCAGGTGCCGGGTGGTGTGCTCGGCGGCGTGCACCAGCAAGCCGATGACGGTGGAAGGCACCTGCGCCCGACCCACGCCCCGGACCCCAAATAGGCTGCTTTCGGGGAGGGTACGGAGCTGGGCCAGGGCCGCATCGACCTGGTTATTAAAGCGCTGCACCAGCTGCCGCACGGTGTCGGGCCCGAGGGCCAGCGGCGGGTTTTCGGCGGCTAAGGCGGCCAGCTGCTTGGCCGTCAGGGCCTCGGCGCGGGCGTAGGTGAAGAGCCGGTCGAGCACGCCGGCGAGGTGTTGGAGGTGAAAGCCGACCGAGGCCACGCCGCCGGGCCGCTCGTTGAGCAGCGCGGGCGGGAAGTCGCGCAGGGCGGCGTTCAGCTCTTCGCGGGCTTGCAGCAGGGCGTGCGCCACGGGCTGAAGCAGGGGCGGCACGCCGGGCAGCGGGCCGCGCAGCCAGACTTCAAGGGTTTGGGGTTCAGGCATAAGTTGAGGGATTGAGGGAACGTGATGCGGAACGTCATGCAGAGCGCAGCGAACCGAAGGTCGGCGGAGCCAAGCATCTTGCT
>CAXTCS010000275.1:0-5802 GCA_964242365.1 uncultured Hymenobacter sp.
AGTGCATGTTGGTGCGGTCGAAATAATCGGCAAACGAAAACAGGAAGTAGCTGCTAAGCCAGGCCGCGGGAGCAGCGTGGTGGCGGTCGGCGGCGGAAATGTACTTGAGCATGGAGCGTGGCTATGGGAATTGGGAGTGCCCCCAATACGCGGCCAACGGCCCGGAAGTTGGCCCGGCCCACGCAGTAAAGCCCTTCCGGAATTAGCGGAAGGGCTTTACGAAGCAAACACAGCAGCTTAAAGGAACTCGCGTCGGGCGATGCTACGCCTTTTTCAGCAGCGCGACTTGCTGCTGCAAGTCGAGCACGAGGCTGGCCACGCGCTCCAGCGACAGTTCGGCAATGGGGAACGTGCTGCTGATGTAGCTCTTGGCTTCCCAGATTTCGAGCACGTCGTCCACGTTGATGTCGTAGGGCGAGAAGTGCGGGTTGTCGGAATGCAGCACGAACATGGCGTTGGAGCGCACTTTGTTGAAGAGGCGCTTGAACACGATGCCGTCGCGGCTGCTCACCACGATGCAGGGCGTGCCGTCCTTGATGCCGGCCCATTCCTCGACGTACCGGCCCACGATGACGGTGCCGCTGGCAATGGGCAGCATCGAATCGCCGGCGATTTCGAAGGCGCGGTACGTGCCCGTTTGCGTGAGCATGGGCAGGCGAAACTTGGGCAGCACCTCCAGGTACTCGCGGTCGGCGTAGCCGTTGAGGTAGCCGGCGGCGGCTTTCTGGGGCACCAGCTCGATGTTTTCGTTCTGGTCCTTGTCCACGGTGAAGGCCAGCACGCGGAGCTTGCCGCCGGCGGGCGTGGGCGGCTCGGGGTTGTCGTCGGTATCGGCCGCATTGGGGTCGGGCGCGGGCAGCGAGCCAATGATTTTGGTATTCTTCTTCTTGCTGAAGTCGGTGGTTACCAGCTGGTCGAGCGTGATGCCAAAAAGGCGGGCCATGTTGACGAGCGTGGCGAGGCGCGGCTCGGCGCGGCCTTCTTCGTAGGCGCCCACCAAGGAGCGTTTGATGCCGAGCTTGTCGGCCATCTGGGCCTGGGTGAGGGCCAGCTCGCGCCGGCAAAACTTGAGGTTGGTGTTAATCATGGGGAGGGGCAGCGGCCGGGAATGGCGTTGGTTTCAACGCAGATTCGGCTGGTGAAGTTAGCAACGCAAGCGCGAAGTTACTAATTCACTTAGTTAATAATTTTCTGCCCACCACTTTAGCGTCGAGCAACTTTTTTTTCTACCCATGATTCCACATTTTTAGGTGGCGTTTACTATTTTTTAGCGGTAGCGAGGAAGGATTTAAATCCGGCATTACAGACTCAGAGAGGGCTTGGGCGACTTGGCCCACCATTCGTCATTCTCCCAGGCTTCGCCCCAGCCAAATTTGGCCAGGTTAGGATTTACTTCTTCGCTGCGGTCGCCCAGGCCCAGCTTTTTTAGCGCTTGCGGCACCACTGCTCCGTAGAAG
Source organism: uncultured Hymenobacter sp. (assembly GCA_964242365.1). Lineage (GTDB taxonomy): Bacteria > Bacteroidota > Bacteroidia > Cytophagales > Hymenobacteraceae > Hymenobacter. The sequence goes on from CAXTCS010000275.1 coordinate 1,458, forward strand.
TTAGCAAACGCCACTGATTTACGCTGACCTGTTTCGTTGCTAATCTGAATGCCGCTGAATAGGAGGCCGCAGCCCTTGGTCGGGTTATTTCTGCCCACCATGTCCAGCGCTTGGTCAATATGGCTGTTGGCATCGACGTAAAAATCCAGCAGCGCCTTGCCTGAATAATTACCTGCGCCCTTGGTGGTCGGGTCTTCGTTGAGCTCGAAATGGCCGACCGCCGTGAAAGCCCGAGCGGCGGAGTCGACATCTGCGAACATGTCTTTAGTGAACGGCTTAATGCACTCCACGGTAATCGTGCCGGCGAAGGGAGTGACGACCTTCTTGTAGCGGTCGAGTCCGGTAACATGAAACAAATTGGGATGGTTAGCATCCCGCTCCACTTTGCTGAAATAAAACGAAATCCGGTAGTAAGCAGGACCATAAAAACCCTCCATCGCGGGCTGGGTTTTCATGAGCTCGGTTTGGTTGGCCCACAGCGGCGCCAGATTGTGTTGTTGGAGCATGTTCCGCATTGCGGGCGTCAGGGCAGTATCGGCAGATGGAGCGGCTACCGCCCCGGCCGGTGGTCTGGAAACGCTGGTGGCAGCAGGCGCCGCGGCAGCATTGCCAACGGGTGGCGCGCTTTGCTGGCAAGCAGGCATGGTGAAAGCCAGTGCCAGGAGCCAGAGTGATGTTTTCATGCGGAGAACGGCAGTGGGGCAGGCCTATAAATTATGTAAAGGGTTGGGCGAATCGGCCCACCATTCGTCGTTTTCCATTAAGTCATTCCAACCCAATTTAGCGTATTTCGGGTTGATTTGCCCGCTCCGTTCGCCGATGCCAAAATGTGGCAGCATTTCGGGGGCAATCAAAAAAACGTTGTTGCTGAGCGTAACTGGTTTGCTGAGTTGGCTGGCATAGGCGGTCCACTTCCCCCGATATACCACGCCGGCCCCCCTGGCAGGAGCCGTCGTATCGGGAGTCTCTACTGTTTGCGCTATTTGAAGGTCGCCGCTGCCGTTGATGAAGAAATCCAGAAAGGCTGTGCCCGTAAATTTCCCGGCATTTGCAGCCCCGGACTTTTCCAAAAATGCGAAAGCAGCTTTTGCTGTATAAGCCTGGCTGGAAGCGCTATCCATATCCAAAAAACCATGTTTTGGCAAATTAGACAGCGACACTATTTGTACAGTGCCCGTGAAGGGGGTAATTACTCGTTGAAATTTATTTTTGCCCCGTACATGGAATAAATCAGCCTTTTGACTATCGCGACGTATTTCAGTGAATACGAATGAAATTCGCCGATGCTCGCTGCCAAAAAACCCGTCAATTACCGGCACAGCAGTTTCAGACTGCTGCCCGCTCCATAATGGGGCGAAATCAAACCGCCGAAGCATGACCATCATTTCCGGAGTCAGCGAATCAGTGGTAATAATTGATTGACGAATTGGTTGAGAACCAGGCGCCACTGAATTTGTAAAGAGTTTCGTAACTGTCGCTTTTACTGCGGGTGGAGCGCTGTGTTGACAGGCACCTACTATCAGTCCAAATAATCCTATAAGCAGCTTTTTCATACCGCCAATTTACCGCGCAAATCCGGCATGAACTGCCGCAGGAAATACTGCCCCAGCCCCGCTTCCAGCAGGATTTCCACCAGAATCAAATTGCCCACCCACGAAAGCCACGTTACCGTCAGATACGTCTCAATCGGCTTGGTGGCGAACACATAGTACATCACGTAGCTTTCGCCGCGCAGGGCCAGTGCAGCCAGCGTCACGGCGTAGGAGCGCAGCATCCAGTCGACATGGAGGCTCCACTGGCGCTGGCGGGCGGCCTGATAGGCACGCCAGGTGCACAGCCACCACACGAGGCATTGCAGCGAAAAGCCAACCTGCGCGGCCAGCCCACCGTTGGCAAACCGCGCGAGGATGAGGCCCGACGGGGCCGCCAGCGCCAGAATACCGACAATATACACCTTGCCCAGTTGCCGGTGCAGCCTCGGCCCACGCCGCACCAGCATTGGCAGAAACTGAAGTAACCCTGCTACCAGCACCAGCAAACTGGTGGTGATGTGCACGTAAAACCCCGCCCGAAACACGGGGTTATCGTTGGTTTCGTCGCTCTTGGTAGTGAGAAAATGGATGCCCTTCTCGAAGGTGTAGTAAGGCAGCGTTTTGGTGAGCATCAAGCCCGCGAAGGCAGCGATGAACAGGGCCGCGAGGGCGAGAAGTAGGCGGCGCGGCATATTGTTAACTTGGAAAGTTACTCGGGTTGATAATATAAATCTCCTTTAGCAAGATTGTGCCGCTCGCATAGTACTTGAAGGTTTTCCAGCACCGTTTCACCTTCTTTTGACCAAGGTTTTATATGGTCAAAATGGATATTATCGCCGGTCAAAATTATTCCACAGAGTCTGCATTTATTTCCATCTCTCATTAACACTTGCACCTTCAACCTTTCACTCGGAAATCTTTTGGTTAAGTGTTTAAATGGCTTTGCTGGCAACTGAATATTCTCGACAACTACTGCCTTAATCACATGAATATTATCATCCGAATCAATATAATTGACAAACGATACAAGCGCATTACTCCAAGTCCCAAATTTGGCGATGTACTGGTGTTTCGAATATTTTGAATGACTACTTTCAATGTCTCTCATAACAGGCTGGCGTCCTATAGCAACCCAAACTTGTTCGAGATTCTTCCAAAGTTCCTCAGCAGAAACTTCACGTTGGTGAATTAATTGGAGTCCTGCTTTTATCAACGCACTATTCCAGCTTCCAAACCTTACTCCAATGGTTCCAGCAGTATATTTTCCGCCATTATCGTTGTATTCTCTTGATGAAATCTTGTTTCTTTCGAGAGCAGTAGCAACTCGTCTCAAATCTTCCAATAATTCCTCATCTGCAACATTCCTATTGAATGCTTTAAGCTGATATTTCATCACTTATAAAGCCGACTTTATTGCCCGCGCAGGCGCTTGTGATACAGCGCGGCCATACGCAGCTGGAAGTAGTCGTACTTCTCGCGCAGGTGGTCGAACAGGTCGCGCAGCGGGGGCTCGCCGCCGAGCTGGGCGCGGCCGGTGAAGATTTCGGCCAGTTCGGCATCGCCCACGAAGTCGTGGATGCGCAGCTCGCGGCCCTTGGCGTAGGCGTTGTAGAGGTGGGTTTTCACGGTGCTCAGGGCCAGGCCGCGGCGCTCGGCGATGTCTTCGGGGGTGAGGCCCATCTGGTGAAACTGGACGGTGGCGTCCTCCGAGTCGCTCACGGGCTGGTCGGCCACGGCGGCGCGGGGGCGCGGGGGCTCGCTGAACATATTGTCCGAATCAGACGGCACGTACTGGCCGCCGCCGTGCTCGAGAATGAGGCGGATGAAGGCCTCGCCGTAGGTTTCGAATTTCTTCATGCCCACGCCCGAGATGCCCAGCATGCCCACGCGGCTCACGGGCCGCTCGGCCGCCATTTCCTGCAGCGTGGCGTCGGAAAACACCACGTAGGGCGGCACCTGCTGCTCGTCGGCAATCTGCTTGCGGAGCTTGCGCAGCTTGTCGAACAGCTGGGCTTCGGGCGTGCCGATGGTGGCAGCGACGGCGGCTTTTTTGCCGGCGCGGGTGGGCTTTTCGGCCTTCTCCGAGGGCTGGAATTTCTTGAGCGGCAGGTTCAGCTGGCTTTTCAGTACCTGGTGGCCGCGCTCGGTGATTTTCAGGGCGTAGCCTTCCTCGTAAGCGATGTAGAACAAGCCGTCGTTCAGCATCTGGTGGATGTAGCTGTACCAGTCGAGGTAGGGCAAATCGTTGCCCGCGCCGTAGGTTTTTATCTGGTCGTAGCCGCCCTGCAGCACGGCTTGGTTGCGCATCCCGCGCAGGATGTCAATCAATAAATTAATGGCCACCTTTTCCCGGCTGCGGAACACGGCGGAAAGGGCCTTCTGGGCAATCAGCGTCCCATCAAAAGTCGTGGGCGGGTTGCGGCAGATGTCGCAGTTGCCGCAGTCTTCGCCCAAGGTTTCGGAGAAGTAGTTGAGCAGGATTTTGCGGCGGCAGCTGGCGGCTTCGGCAAACTGCTGCATGCGCTCCAGCTTGGCGGTGTTGAGCTGGGCCTGGCGGGCGGGCACGTCCTTGGTCACCATCTCGCGCATCTGCATCACGTCGGCGAAGCTGTAGAACAGGATGGCGGTGGCAGGCGAGCCGTCGCGCCCGGCCCGGCCGATTTCCTGGTAGTAGCCTTCGATGTTTTTGGGCAAATTGTAGTGCATCACCCAGCGCACGTTGCTTTTATCGATGCCCATGCCAAAGGCGATGGTGGCGACAATCACCTGAATATCATCCTGCAAAAAAGCCTCCTGGGCCTTGCTGCGCTGCA
>CAXTCS010000276.1:0-5768 GCA_964242365.1 uncultured Hymenobacter sp.
ACTGTGCGCCAAAAAACGCGCCAGCACGGGGTAGAGACGCAAAATGTTGCGTCTCTACCCCGTGCTAAACCTGCGATTTACTGGCGCAAAATACCTTCTCAGGGAATCAGCAGAATCTTGCCGGCGCTTTGGCGGCTTTCGAGGTAGCGGTGGGCGGCCGCGCCGTCGGCCAGGGCAAATTGCCGGGCGATGTGCACGTGCAGCTGCTTGGCGGCCACGAGCCCGAACAGCTCAGCGGCCCGGCGCTGCCGCTCCTGGGCCGAGTCGAGGTAGTTCCAGAGGTCGCCGCCGGTCAGCGTTTTGGAGGCATCCATGAGGTGGCGCGGGTCGACGGGGGCGGGGTCGCCGCCGGCCATGCCGTAAAACACCACGGTGCCGCGCGTTTTCACGGCTTCGAGGCTTTGGGCCAGGGTGCTGCCCACGCTGTCGTACACGGCGTCGGGGCCCCGGCCGGCGGTGTGGGCGCGCAGCTGCGCCACCCAGTCGTCGGCGTACAGAAACACGGCCTCGGCCCCCAGCTGGCGGGCCAGCTCGGCTTTTTCGGGCGAAGACGTGAGGCCCAGCACCCGGCCGCCGCGCTGGCGCACCAGCTGGGTCAGCAGCTGGCCTACGCCGCCGGCCACGGCGTGCACCGCCACCACGTCGCCGGGCCCCACGGGGTAGCTGTCGTGGCTGAGGTAATGGGCCGTGAGGCCTTGCAGCAGCAGGGCGGCGCCCAGCTCAAACGAAACCTCGGCGGGCAGCGGAATGATTTTATCGGCCGGCGCGGCCACCAGCTCGGCGTTGGCAAAGGGCACGTCGGCGAAGGCCACCCGGTCGCCCACGCGCAGCGTTTGCACTTCGGTTCCCACCGCTTCGATGGTGCCCGCGCCCTCGTAGCCGGCAACGAACGGCGGCCGGCCCAGCAGGTGGTAGTGGCCCTGGCGGCGGTACACATCCGCAAAATTGAGGCCGATGGCCCGCGTGCGCACCAGCACTTCGGCCGGGCCGGGGGCCGCCGGGGCCGGCACGTCGCCATAATAAAGAACATCGGGGCCGCCAAAGGCGTCGAAACAAAGGGCTTTCATGCAAGCGGGCAAAGTGAATAACGCCGCAAGGTCCGACGCCTGCGGGCTATTCCACCTTCGCGGCAGGCCTTTCGCATCAAAATTTCAAGCCGGCTCGCGCCAAAAAACACCCCGAGACCCTGCGGGCAAGCCGGTTGGTTTGGCGCCGCCGCCGCAAGGCCACGTCTGGAAAACCGGGCGGTTCATCCGGCTCCTTCGCCGTTTCGGCAACACAAAATGGCGGGCAGGCCCGGCCGGGGGCCACTTTTGGCCCATTCCTAACCCGTTGGTCGCCATGAAAAACCTGTTCCTCTCCCTGCTGCTGGCCCTGGGTGCCGCTCGTCCCGCCGCCTTCGCCCAAACTGCCCCGGCCACTCAGTTACTCAGCCACTCCGTCGCGCAGTCCCTCGCCGGCACCGTGCGCGATGCCGCCGGCCAGCCCCTGCCCGGCGTCAACGTGTTCCTGAAAACCACGTTCGACGGCGCCAGCACCGACTCGCTGGGCCGCTTCCGGTTCGGCACCGACCACGCCGCCGGGCCGCTGACGCTGGTAGCCACCTTCATCGGCTACGAGCCGCTTGAAGTGCCCGTGGTGCTCGGAAAAGGGCCTATTTCCCTTCCTGACATTCGGCTGAAAACCAGCCGCGCCGCCCTTGGCGACGTGGTGGTGACCGCCGGCGCCTTCGAGGCCAGCGACGACAAGCGCTCGGCCACCCTCAAGCCGCTCGACATCGTGACCACGGCCGGCGCCCTCGGCGACATTGCCGGGGCGCTCAACGCCCTGCCCGGCACCACGCGGGTGGGGGAGGAGGGCAAGCTGTTCGTGCGCGGCGGCGCGGCCTCGGAAACCAAAACCTACCTCGACGGCCTGCCCGTGCAAACGCCCTACGCCGGCGCGGTGCCCAACGTGGCGGCGCGGGGCCGGTTTTCGCCGTTTCTGTTCAAGGGCACGGTGTTTAGCACGGGCGGCTACTCGGCCGAGTACGGGCAGGCCCTGAGCGCCGTGGTGGCCCTGAACTCGACCGACCTCGCGCCCGAAACCCAGACCGGGCTGTCGCTGATGAGCGTGGGCGGCAGCCTCTCGCGCACCCGGCGCTGGGCCCGCACCTCGCTGGCCGTGAGCGCCGACTACGCCAACCTCGCGCCCTACTACCGCCTCGTGCCCCAAAGCCTGGGCTGGGAAAAAGCCCCGCTGGCCCTGGGCGGCTCGCTCAAGCTGGCCCATAAAGTGGGCGAGGCCGGCATGCTGAAAATCTACGGCACCTACGGCCGCCAGCGCCTGGCCCTGCGCCAGCCCGACGCCAACCCCGCGTTTGCCGCCGCCGGCCACCCCGTGGCCCTGGCCAACGACAACGCCTACCTCAACGCCACCTACCGCGCCCCGCTCACCCGCGGCTGGAGCCTAAATACCGGCCTGGCCCTGACCCAGGACGACAACCGCATCAGCCCCGACGTGCAAACCGTGCACGACCTCGACCGCTCCGCCGTGGCCCGCCTCGTGCTCACCAACGACTCGGCCAGCACCTGGTTCAACCTCAAAATGGGCCTCGAAGGCTACGCCCAGCGCTACCGCCAGCACTACCAGGCGGCCCCCGAAGCCCCCACCCGAACGCTGGGCGTAGCCGAGCAGCGCGGCGCCGGCTTCGTCGAAAGCGAGCTGGTGCTCACCAACAAGCTGGCCGCCCGCGCCGGCCTACGCGCCGAATACTCGGCCCTGCTCGGCCGCTTCAACGCCGCCCCGCGCCTGGGCCTGGCCTACAAAACCGGCGCCAACAGCCAGCTCTCGGCCGCCGGGGGCTGGTTTTACCAAACGCCGACCACCGACCTGCTCCGCATCAGCCCCAACCGGCAATTTGAGCGGGCCGCGCACTACCTGCTCACCTACCAGCGGCTGGCGCACAACCGCACGCTGCGGGCCGAAATCTACCAGAAAGACTACACCCGGCTCACGACGTACGACGGCGCCCGGCCCTTCGACCCCGCCGCCTATCGCAACGCCGGCAGCGGCTACGCGCGCGGCCTCGACCTGCTGTGGCGCGACCGCACGACCATCAAAAAGGCCGATTACTGGGTCAGCTACGGCTTTTTGGATACCCGCCGGCAGTTCCGCGCCGACCCCGTGCCGGCCGTGCCCACCTTCGCCGCCCGGCACAGCCTGAGCGTGGTGGGCAAGTACTGGGTGCAAAAGCTGCACACGCAGGTGGGCTTCACCTACAGCTACGGCTCGCCCCGCCGCTACCACAACCCCAACCTGCCCGGCTACAACCAAAGCCGCCTGCCCGCCTACCAGGATTTGAGCCTCAACGTGAGCCACCTCACGCACTGGTTCGGGCAGTTTACCATCGTCTACGTGTCGGCCAGCAACCTCACGGGCCGCGCCAACATCTACGGCTACTCCTACGCCGACGCCCCCGACGCCAGCGGCCAGCTCCGGAGCGTGGCCGTGACGCCGCCCGCGCCCCGCATGCTGTTCGTGGGCGTGTTCGTCTCCATCAATAAAACCGCGAAAGTGGATTTGAACGAGCGGCCGGATTAAGCCCCTGTCCGATAGAACGTCGTGCCGAAGAACGTCATGCAGAGCGAAGCCAAGCATCTTGTCTGCTTCGTTGCATCGATTGAGTCACTACCACACGCGAGAGGCTGCGCTGCGCTCGGCATGACCGCTGATAGATGCCTTCTTAATCGCTCCCAGGCGCCACTTCATCCGCCGCAACCGACGCTTCGGCAACAAGCATTTTCCCTTGGCCCGGCCGGCGGCCACCTTTGAATCATCAATCACCCCATCACCTCCTCACCCCAAAAACCAAAACCATGAAAATCACCGTCCTCACCTTCGCCCTGGCCCTGGCCACCGCTTCGTTTGCTGCCGTGGCACAAGCCCAACCGGCCGCGCCCGCCGATGCCTACACCGCCATGCTGGCCGCCACCATTGCCGAGCAAAACGCCGCCGGCCCGGCCGCCCAGCCCGCCACCCTGGCCAAGCTGGAGCGCGCCATCAGTGCCCGGCCCACCGACTGGCTGCCCCGCTACTACCAGGCCCGCGGCTACCTCAAAGTCGGCTTCGCCGCCCCCGACGAAGACCAGAAAGACCTGGCCTTCGACCGGGCCCAGGCCGCCCTCGACCAGGCCCGAAAACTGCCCGGCGCCAACCAGGCCGAGGTGCTCGTGCTCCAGGCCTACATTTACCAGGGCCGCATCATGGTCTCGCCGATGACGCGCGGCACGGTGTACGCCAGCCGCACCGGCGAGGCCCTGGCCCTGGCCCAAAAGCTCGAGCCCCAAAACCCCCGCGTGTACCTGGTAATGGCCAACGACCTGTATTTCCGGCCCGCCATCTTCGGCGGCGGGGCCGACAAAGCCAAGCCGCTCTACGAGCAGGCCAAAGCCCTTTTTGCCACCTACAAGCCCGCCACCCCCCTGAGCCCGAACTGGGGCGAGGCCAACGCCACGGCCCGGCTGGCCGAAATTGCCGGCGAAACGGCCACGACTAAATGAGTTGTCAGTTGGTGGTTGTCAGAGCGGTTTTGCTGTCAGTGAACGGATGTAGAGACGCAAAATGTTGCGTCTCTACCCCGTTCACTGACAACGAACAACCCCGCCAGCAGCCCTTACTTTGATGCAAACTTCCCCGTCGTTGCCCGTGGCCCAGTCCGATGCTTCCGCCGAGCTTACCCGCGGCCCCCTGTCCGCCAAAGGCTCGTGGCCGGGCATGTGGCACGGCCTGCGGCTGCTGCTGCTCATTTCGGTCGTCATCACCGTCGTCGTAAACCCAGGGGCGCTCCATCGCCCGGCCGAGCTGGCCCTCACCTTCGCCATCACCTACGCCTACGGGGTCGGGCTGTCGTTCGTCAACGGCTTTTCGGTCACCTGGCTCAATGGCCGCGTTTCCTGGGCCGCGCAGCCGCTGCGCCGCCTCCTGCTCACGCTGGTGGTGTCGGTTGGCGGCTCGGTGCTGGTCATTTTTCTGATTCAGGCCGGCTACCTGCTGGCCGTGGGCAAGCCGTTGGCGCGGCTCTGGCAGCCGGCCATGTACGGGCAGGTGCTCGTCCCGCTGGCCATCACGGTCATCATTTCGCTCTTCAACCACAGCCGCTCGTTTTTTCTGAGCTGGCGCGAAGCCGCCGTGCGCGCCGAGCGCCTCGAAAAAGAAACCGCCGTGGCCCGCCTCGACTCGCTGCGCCGGCAGGTCGACCCGCACTTCCTGTTCAATTCGCTCAACGCCCTCACCGGCCTGGTGGAGGAAAACGACCCCGCCCGCGCCGTGCGCTTCATCCGCCAGCTCGCCCAGGTATACCGCTACGTGCTCGACAGCGAAAGCCAGGAGCTGGTGCCGCTGGCCGACGAGGTGCGCTTCGCCGAAAGCTATTTGTTCCTGCAAAAAACCCGCCTCGGCGATGCCCTGGCCGTCGAAATGGCCCTGCCGCCCGCCGCCCTGGGGGCCTATTTCGTGCCCCCGCTGGCCCTCCAGCTCCTGCTCGAAAACGTCATCAAGCACAACGCCGCCTTCCAGACCGACCCGCTGCGCCTGCGCGTGACGCTCGATGCCGCCGCCCAAACCCTCACCGTGCGCAACCCGCTGCGTCCGCGCCGCCTCGCGCCCGGCGAGGCCTCCGGCCTGGGCCTGAAAAACCTGGCCGCCCGCTACGCCTTCCTCACCAGCAGGCCGCTATTAATAGGGGAGGAGGCCGGCGCGTTCGTGGTTTCTGTGCCCCTGCTGACGCT
>CAXTCS010000277.1:0-5756 GCA_964242365.1 uncultured Hymenobacter sp.
CGCGCTTGCCCGCCTGGCGCCTGCTGCCGTGGCGCCTGCGCCTGGAGCGCACCCACGAGCCGTCGGCGGGCCGGCAGCGGCTGGCCCGCGCCGGGCGCGAAACCTTCGTGGCCGTGGTGCTGGCCTACGTGTGCTGGTGGAACCTCGACGACGTGGCCGTGCTGCGCCCCGCCGGCGGACTCATGCCGGCGCCGGTGCGCTGGTTTGGCTACCTTTTTCGGGTCGACCAGCACTGGGGCATGTTTGCCCCGACGGTGTTCAAGGACGACGGCTGGTACATTCTCGAAGGCACCACGACCAGCGGCCACGTGCTCGATTTGAACCGGGGCGGCGCGCCCGTGCGCTACGCCAAGCCCGCCTCGGTGGTGGCCTTGTTCAAAAATGACCGCTGGCGCAAGTATTCCGAAAATTACCTCTTCGTAAGCAACGCCTGGATGCGGCCTTACTACTGCAACTACCTGCTGCGCATTTGGCGCGAAAACCCGGCCCACGCGCCGCTGCGGCACCTTTCGGTGGTGTACATGAAAGAAGTTTCATTGCCTGACTACCAGGTGTCGAAGCCCGAGCGCGAAGTGCTGTGCGACTGTGCGGAGCCCAATACGGAGCCGGCCGTAGCGACAAATACGCACTAGGAAATAGGTGTTTTTCGGCTCTAAATCCGAATAAATCGCGTCGCTTGCCCGCGTATAATATAAGCAAACAGCTATTGCTGAATTTTCTTTCTACTTTTTCTTTGTCTCATGAAAACGAAATGGCTTTCTGCATTGACCAGCGCCCTGCTGTGCGCCTCGCTCGCCCTCTTTAGCGCCTGCACCACATCCGAAAATGCCGGCTCGACCAGCGGTTCTACGAGCGGTTCTACGAGCGGCTCGACCAGTGGCACAACTTCGGGCAGCACAACCACCGGCTCTACCTCGGGCAGCACCACTACCGGAACAACCACGGGTGCCACCACGACCGGCACCACCAGCGGCACTACTTCGGGCACTACCACCTCGGGTACTACCACGGGCACTACCACCTGATTGTAATAGCCACCGCGCTAACCACCTAAGTCACAGCGCCAGCGGGGCAGCCCATTGGTAGCAATAAGTGCTGAATGAACGTTAAAGCTCCAGCGGAGCGGCCCAGCCGGTTGCCACGGTATTGGGTCGTCTCGCTGGGGCTTTTCCGTTTATGCCTTAGCCATTACTACCGATGGGCCGCCCCGCCGGGGCTCCAAATCGGGGCATTTACGGAAGGCTGCGTAAGCAGGAGTTACGCAGAAAAGCCCTACTCCTGACCGGATATGACCCTTTTGCTTACTTTCTGAACCCACTCTCAGGCCCATTGCTTCAAATACTGAAAGACTTCGGGATGGGTGAGCAGGCCGCCGTGGTGCTGCTGGCCAAACACGGCCGTACGCACGTTGGCGCCGGCGGGCAGGGCGGCCTCGTCGCCGAAAGTGGCGTGGCCGCGGGCGCTGCCCTGGCCCACCAGCCCATCGCCGAAATACTCGCGCAGGGCCGAGGGCCGGGTCGAGCGCAGCCACGCGCCCATCAGAATGTGGTAGTGCACGCCGGGCAGCGGCGGCACCGGCGTGCGCGGCGGCGTGAGGTCGTTGGCGTGGGCGTCCTGCCAGTCCTCGTCCACCAGAATGGAGTAGCGCAAGTCCTTGATGCCGTTGCTGCGCTGGTTGAGCGCCTTGCTCAGGAACCGGGTGGGAAACAGGTTGATGCGCTCCAGCAGCCGCGCCGTGAGGTGCGAGTTCTGCTCCAGCCACGAGCCGTCGTTGGGCGTGCCCAGCAGGAAAACCGACCGCAGATGCGCCAGCCAGGGCGCAGTGTTTAATGAAGAATGAGGAATGAAGAATGAGGAATTATCGTCTGCCAATTCTTCATTCCTCATTTTTAATTTCTTATTAAGCGCAGCGTCCAGCGCAGCGTAAAACCCTGCGCTTCTGATGATGAGCCCGCCCATGCTGTGGCCCACCAGCACCAGCTCGCCGATGGCGTCGGGGTAGGTGTCGACCAGCTCGGTGAGCAGGCGGCTGAGCTCGCGGCCGTTTTCGGAGAGGTGCAGGCCCGAATTGAAGCGAATGTAGAGGGCGCGGCAGTGGGTTTCAGCGGCCAGGCGGGGGCCGTAGCGCCGGCTGCCGGCCGGGTCCTGAAAGCCGGTTTGCCAGATGAGCTCGTCGCCCATCAGCCCGTGCACAAACACCACCGTTTTCTGGCGCGTTTCGGTGAGGCGCAGGTCGGCCACGGCCACGTCGTGCCCGCCCCGCCGGAAACTCAGGCGGATGGCGCGGCGGTCGTGGCGGGCGGCCAGCTGGTCGCCCAGCGCGCCGTTGAGCACCGGCAAAAAGAAATGCTGGTGCGCCTTGCCCGACTGCACGAGGTAGCCCGCCCCGCGCACGGGCAGCAGGGCCGCCCGCCCCACGGCCCCAAGGGCCCGGCGGAAGCGGGAAGGCGGTTTGGGGTCGGAATCGGGCATGGACGGAGCAGGAAATAAGCCCGAAAGTAGCGCTCCGGCCGCTATTGGGTTGGCCTTCCGCCCGAAATCAACGTACTTTGCATTCCCAATCCCTAGCACCACTTCATGAAGCTTTCTTCCCGTTCTGCCCTGGCCTTGCTGCTGGGCACCGCCCTGGCGGCCTCGCTTTCGTCCTGCGACAACCGCTGGAGCCCCGGCTTAAACACGCAATTCAAGCGCGGTTTTGGCAACCCGGCGCCCGGCTGGCACAACTGGGACGTGAACCGCGACAGCATCAACAACCAGCAGACGGCGCCGCCCGCCTCGGGCGAGGGTTCGGCGGTGGCCATCAAAAAAGGCACCACGAAGGACCAGCTCAACGCGGCGCCCGCCGGCAACAGCGCCACTTCGCCCCAAACCGCCAGCGGCCAGATGGCCCCAACCGGCCAATCGACCAACGGCAACGGCAACCAGAACGACCAGCAGCAGCCGAAATAATTTTCTCGAAGCCCGGCACTAGAAGCCCGTTACCTGCTCGGTAGCGGGCTTTTTGCGTTCGTGGCAAGCCCGGCCGTAGCCTGGGCCAAGCGCCGCCGTAGCGAAAAATAGCCAACCCACCGGCCGGCCGGTCTCGTAGTACCCAGGCCGCGCCGCCAAGCCGGTATTTCCTTTCCACCTTCATTACCCTGCCTATGCTTTCCAACGATGCCACGCGGGCCAGCACGCCCGCCTTCACCGCCGTAGCGCCCGGCCTGAGCGTGCTGCGCGACGCGTTTGTAAACCTGTACTACGCCTTTCCGCCCGACCAGCCGCAAGGGCCGTGGGTGCTGATTGACGCGGGCCTGCCGGGCTCGGCCGGCAAGATTAAGCAACACGCCGAGGAGCTGTTTGGGGCCGATACGCCGCCCGCGGCCATCTTGCTCACGCACGGGCATTTCGACCACGTGGGCGGCTTGCAGGGCCTGCTCGATGCCTGGCCCGGCGTGCCCGTGTTCGCTCACCCGCTGGAGCTTCCTTACCTCACCGGCCGCTCGAGCTACCCGCCGCCCGACCCCACCGTGGGCGGCGGAATGATGGCCTACCTCTCGTTTGCCTACCCCAAACACGCCTACGATTTTGGCGCGCGCGTGCAGGCCCTGCCGGCCGACCACAGCGTGCCCGGCCTGCCCGGCTGGCGCTGGGTGGCCACGCCGGGCCACACGTTTGGCCACGTGTCGTTTTTCCGGGAGCACGACAAGGTGCTGGTGGCCGGCGATGCCTTCACCACGGTTTTTGCCGAGTCGGGCCTGGGCACGCTCACCCAAAAGCAGGAGGTGCACGGCCCGCCGGCCTACTTCACCCCCGACTGGGACGCCGCCCGCGCCTCGGTCGAGCTGCTCGCCCGCCTGGAGCCCGAAGTGGCCGCCACCGGCCACGGCATTCCCATGCACGGCGATGCGCTGCGCCGCCAGCTGGCCGACTTTGCCGCCCGGTTTGATGCGCTGGCCCGGCCCAAGAAAGGCCGCTACGCCCACCACCCCGCCACCGCCGATGCCGGCGGCGTTACCTCGGTGCCGCCGCCCTTGGTGAAGCCCTGGCTGAAGGGCCTGGCCGTGGCCGGGCTGGCCATTGGCGCCGTAACGCTGGCCGCCGCCGGCGCGAAAAAAAGCAAAAAGCAGAAAGCCAGTAAGCGCCGCGCCGCGCCCGGCAGCCTCAACGCCATCAGCAAAACGCGGGAGCGGAGCACCGACGGCAGCTACCGCGCCTGGTACCGCGACGACCCCGCCCACCCGCACTCGCCGGGCGCCGCCCAAACCGACCAACGCTATTCGGATTCCTGGAGCCGGAAGATTGAAACGCAGTACCCGTAAGGCAAGCGTAAACAAGAAAAGCCCCGTTTCATTGGCTGAAACGGGGCTTTTGCGTTAAGGGTCGGTCCAAATCGCCTGTTCGAAAACAGCAGCCCGTCATGCAGAGCAGCGCCTACCGCGCCGCCGGCAGCTGCCCCGGCCGGGCGTAGCCGAAGCGCACCGGCGGCATTACCTCGTGGTAGCCGTCGAGGCCGGAAATGCAGGCATCGCCCAGGGCCGCCAGGTCGAGGGTGCCGTCTTCCCGCAGGCCTTTTTCCGGCAGATAGACGTGTTCTACGGCGCCCACCAGCAGCACCGTGCCGTTGCTGATGTGGTGTTCTTCGAGCAATCGCAGGCCAATGCTGAGCGGGCTTTCGGCCACGTAGGGCGCCGGAAAACCGTCGCGGAAAACGGCCGTGAAGCCGCACTCGTCGAACTCCGAAACCGCATCCGGGAAGTTGGCCGACGTGTAGTGGGCGGGCGCGGCCAGGGCGATGGGCACGTGGTTGAGGGTGTAGCAGCCGCTGCTTTTGAGGTTTTGGTAGGTGTGGCGGGGCACGGTGGTGGGCCGCGTCACGAGGCCCAGCAGGGGCGGGTCGGAGCCCAGGTGCAGGGCCGAGCTGAACACGGCCAGGTTGGTGGCGCCGTCGGGCGCGGCCGTGCCAACGAGGTTGGCGGGCTTGAAACCGGGCAAGCCGTTGACGAGGTTGAGGCGGTAAATCCGTTCGAAGTTCTGGATTTCGGCGGCGGTGAGGTGGCGCATGAAAACGGAAGATGCGTAGGTAATGCGGCAATGACCGGCGTAACCCCCAAATGTTCGACGGCGCCCGGCCAAAGTCCCCACAAACAGGCTTTCACGCAGGGTCTCGGGGTGTTAAGCCGCAGGGTCCAGCAGTGTTTTTGTCAGAACGACACTGCGCGACCCTGCGTGAAATGTTAGCCGCTGCCGGAGCTACTTCACCCTGGCCGCCCAGGCGTCCATCTTGGTTTCGAGCACGGCCAGCGGCATCGAGCCGTCTTTCAGCAGCTCGTCGTGGAAGTCGCTGAGCTTGAACTTGCTGCCGAGCTGCTTCTCGTACTTGGCGCGCAGCTCCCGGATTTTGAGCTGGCCGATTTTATACCCCAGCGCCTGGCCCGGAATGGCCATGTAGCGCTCGATGGCCGAGGTGGCCTCGTCGGGGCTGGTGCTCAGGTTGGCCAGCAGGTAGGCAATGGCCTGCTCGCGGGTCATCTGGCGCGAGTGCAGGCCGGTGTCCACCACCAGGCGCACGGCCCGCAGCATCTCGTCGCCGAGGGCGCCCATGTGCTGGTAGGGGTCTTTGTAGAGGCCTAATTCCGGTCCCAGGCTTTCCGAATACAGCGCCCAGCCTTCCTGGTAGGCGTTTTGACCGCCAAAGCGCCGGAACTTGGGCAGGGCCGTATTTTCCTGCTGCAACGAAATCTGGTAGTGGTGCCCCGGAATGGCTTCGTGCAAAA
>CAXTCS010000278.1:0-5721 GCA_964242365.1 uncultured Hymenobacter sp.
GCTTGTCGCTCAGCTCGGTGTTGACGATGCGCTGGTAGTCGGCGATGCCCTGGGCCTCGACGCGCTTGCGCTCGGCTTCCTGCTTTTCCTTTTGCAGCACGAACTGCATTTTCTGCGCGTCCTGCTCGGCCGAGATTTTGCTCTCGATGCTCGCCTTCACCGACTGCGGCAGCTGGATGTTGCGGATGAGCAGCTGGTCGAGTTGCAGGCCGCTGGAACGGAAGTCCTTCTCGATAGCGGCCAGAATGCGGGCCTGAAACTCCTCGCGGCGCGTAGAGTAAAGGGCCACGGCGTCGTAGTACACGGCATTGTCGCGGATGCGGGTGCGCGAGATGGCCCGCACGATTTTATCCTGGTAATCCTCGCCGATGGTAGCCAGAATCTTGGGCGCCTGGGCGGGCACCACGTGGTAGAGCACGGTGAGGTCGATAACCACCTCCAGCCCGTCGGCCGAAAGCACCCGAATGGCGTCGTCGCCGGCCTGCTGGCCCTCGCCGTGCACCGCCGACATGGTGTAGTTCTGCGTGCGGGTGTCGAAACGGGTTACGTCCACCAACGGGTTGACGATGCTCAGGCCGGGCTGGAGCACGCGGTTTTGCACCTGCCCAAAAAGCGTTTGCACGCCCACCTGGCCCACGCCAATCTGCACCACCGTGCTCAGCGCCAGGCCCAGCAGCAGGAGCGCGCTGCCCAGAAAGATGAGGCCGCCGCGCAACCGCTCCAGGTTTTCCGAGAACCGGGCCGCGTTTAGGCCCACAATCAATATAATAAAACCAAAAATGGTAAGCGTCATGGCTGGGTGCGGAGAAAAGCAGGAGAATTAAAACCGGAGCTATTGAAAACCAACAACTAAAACAGAAAATCTATTCGTCTTCATCGGGGCTGAAATCCAGCGTGCGGGCCAGGTCGACGGCTTCCTGGGCTACGTCTTCGAGGAGTGCGGGCGCGTCGGCGTCGAGGGTGCGGCCGAAGAGGTTGAGCAGCTCTTCGCCTTCCTCGTTTACGTACAGGTTTTCGTAGAGCCGGTCAAATAGGCGGGCTTCGCGGCCCACGATGCGGTCAATGTCTTCCGGCGAGCGGGCCTCGTTCAGGGCGCGGTGCAGCACGGCCAGCACTTGGCGGCTCTCGTCGTGGTCGCCGAGCTCCGACACCAGCTTGAGCAAGCTCATGGCCAGGCCCAGGCGCATCTGCTCGAACCGAAAAGGGCGCTCGGCGGGCAGGGCGGCCCGCAGCTGGTCGTAGGCCCGCAGGGTGGCGGGCGTGAGGTAGTACTTTACGTCGTTGGGCGCGGTGAAAGCGAGGTGCAGCAGTTGTTCGTAGGGCGTCATAAGAAAAGCCGGGCTGGCCGCCGAAACATGGCCAGACTTGGATTTGGTGCGTAAGTGGAAAGCCGAAAGGTACGCGGGAACCAAGTCCACCGGGTTCATCGTCGGCCCGCGTTCTTCATTACATTCCTGATTCACCAGTTCGTTCTTCCAATGACTCACAAATCCAAATGGCTGCTGTTTTCGCCCCTTGGCCTGGGCACTATCGGCGCGGGCGCGTGCATGGTGCACTGGGCCGGCCAGCTCAAAGACCAGCAAGTACCGACTTCGCAATGGCTGGCGGCTGGCACTGCCGCGCTGGTGGTGCTCAATGCGGGCATCAGCCTGTTTGGGCGCGGCGTGGTAGAAAAAGTGCTGCACGAGGTGCGCGAAAAGCCCACGCAACGGTAATTATCCCACGCCCGCGAGGGAACCCAAAACCCGCCTTATTAGCGACCCATAAAAAAACCCGACCAAGGCCGGGGTTTTTTATGGGAACGTGGAAAGGGCAAGCCGGAGGGAGAACCTACTCGGATTTGGCTTCCATTTTCTGGGTGCCTTCTTTGGCTTTGCCGCTCACTTTTTGGGTGCCGTGTTTCACCGCGTGGGTGGTTTTCTTGGCGCCGCGCTTGAGGGCGTGGCCCGTTTTTTTGGCTACGTTGCTAGCGGCATCCTTCGTGTTGTCGAGGGCCTGGCCGACGTTGGTTTTGCCGGTTTTGGTCACTACTTTCTCCGTGCCGTTGTCGCGTACTTTTACTTCCGTAGTGGGAGTGGTTTGCGCGAAGGCAGTGGTGGCAAAAGCAGAGAGGGCGAGCAACAAGGTTACTTTTTTCATGGTCTGAAGAGTAAGAAAAAGGGTGATGTGGGGCTTTTACGAACCCCATCTTCAAAAGTTCTTATCAAGTAGCGTGCCGAAGGCTTAGCCGTTTGGCGCCGCGCTAGGCCGACGTGTTGGGTAGCAGCAGCGAACTATCGCCGTAGCTCAAAAAGCGGTAGCCGTGGGCCAGCGCGTGGTCGTACACGGCCCGCCAGCCGGGCCCCAGCAAAGCGGCCACCAGCAGCAGCAGCGTGCTTTCGGGCTGATGAAAATTGGTGATGAGCCCATCGACCAGCCGGAAGCCGTAGCCTGGCGCGATAAGCAGCCGCGTGTTGGCTTGCAGCGTGTCGGTGCCAGCGGCTTCGAGGTAGCGGAGCAGCGCCGTCAGGGCCGCTTCGGGGCGAATATGGGCCGCAATTTCGGCCATATCGTAGGGCTGCCACTGCGTTACGAGCAGCTCTGGGGGGCCAGCTGCGTCCGTTTTGGTGGTTGGTGCCAAAGGGTGCAGCAGCCCAACGCCCAGCCAATACAGCGTTTCGAGGGTGCGCAGGCTGGTGGTGCCCACGGCCAGCACGGGCCGGGGCCGGTGGGCCAGCAGCTGGCGCAGCAGCGCGGCCGTGACCAAAATAGGCTCCGTGTGCATGGGGTGGCCGGCCATGCGGTCGGCCTTCACCGGCTGGAACGTGCCCGCCCCCACGTGCAGCGTGACGTGGCCGGTCGAAAAGCCTTGCCGCGCCAGCTCCGCCAGCAATTCCGGGGTGAAGTGCAGCCCGGCCGTGGGCGCGGCCACGGCGCCTTCGGCGGCGGCGTACACGGTTTGGTAGCGGAGCGCATCGGTGGCGGTGTCGGGCCGGCCGAGGTAGGGCGGCAAGGGCAGGTGCCCCGCCGCCCGCAGCACTTCGGCAAAAGGCAGTGCGGCCGGCTCCCAATAGAAATCAATCAGGGCCGTACCGGCTTCCTGCGCCCGGCGTTCGGCCCGCAACGTGGCGGGCTGGCCGTCGGCCGTTTCAAAATCGAGGATTACGGGCCCTGCTTTCCAGCGGCGGCCATTGCCCACCAGGCAGCGCCAGGTGCACTGGCCGGTTTGCTGCAAGGCCAGCTCCAGGCTGCGGTGCGGGGCCACGGGCTCCAGGCAAAACAGCTCGACCTGCCCGCCGGTGGGCCGCCGGGCCAGCAAGCGCGCCCGCACCACGCGGGTGTCGTTGAAAACCAGCAGCGCACCCGCCGGCAGCTCGCCGGGCAAGTCCCGAAAAACTTTGTCCGAAAGCTCCCCGTTCCGGCTGACCAACAAGCGGCTGGCGGCGCGGTCGGGCAAAGGCTCGGGCGCAATGCGGCCGGGCGGCAGCGGATACGTGAAGTCGTGAATGGAAAGCTGGCGCGGGTCGGGGGTCGTCATAAGGCCGCAAAGGTCGGGCGGCCCGGCCATTGTGGCTTACCTGGCCCGCCGAAACAGCAGCAAATGCTGCTGCGGCAGTGTTTCTACCGTGTCCACGAATTCCAGGCCGATGGCCGCCATTTCCTTGCGGACCTGCTCCACGCTCATCTTGTGGATGCGCTTGATGGGCACGTTGGGGTCTTCGGCCCGGTACTCGACCAACGCCAGGCGGCCGGTGCCGGGCCGCAAAGCGCGCCGAATGGCGCGGCCCATCTCGCGCGGGTGGTCAAATTCGTGGTATGCATCCACGATGAGCACCACGTCCACGCTGTCGGCGGGCAGGGCGGGGTTGGTGGTGGTGCCCAGCACGGGGCGCACGTTGGCCGCTTTGAGCTTGCGCTTGTTGCTTTGCAGCGCCGCAATCATTTCGGGTTGAATGTCGACGGCCAGCACCTCGCCTCTGGGCACTTTTCGGGCCAGCTGAAAGGAGAAAAACCCCGTGCCAGCCCCAATATCGGCCACCACGTCGGTCGGTTTCAGCTTGAGCTCTTTCAGGAGAATGTCGGTACCCTCCTCTTGCCGACGGCCGCTGCGCTCCAACCAGTCGGCGCCTTCGTGGCCCATGACGTGGGCAATCTGGCGGCCCAGGTAATAGGTGCCGATGCCGTTGGGGTCGCGGGGCGGGGCTGTTTCGTAGCCGTTGGTGTCGGCCACGACCACGGCCTGCATGCGCCGCTCGGTGCTGGCCGACGGGCGCGTTTCGGCGGGCAGCTGGGTGCAGCTCAGCACCAGCAGGCCGGCGCCGCTGCCCGCGCTCACCGCGCCCAATGCTCGCTGCCAGCTTGAAAAACAGTACCTCATAGAATTCGCAAGTAAGCACATTTGGCTTTGTCAACAGTAATTGAGGGTAGCGCGTTCAGCCAAAAAAGTAGCGCCGGCTACTTGGCGGCCGATGGTTAACACGAAATGTTGTGAGTAATAAAATGCGTTGGGAAGCCCATCAATTTGTAATTTTGGCCGTAGAACGGGCATTTCAGCCTGTTATTACCCCCATTACCCATGAAAAAACTCTCTCCCTTTGCCAAGCTGGTTGCCATGGCCGCCTGCGCCCTCACGCTTGGCAGCTGCAACCGGGCCGAATACGCCATGCTGCCCAAAGGCAGCTCGTATCACGGCGTGACCCGCGTGGCGACGCCCGTGCCCGCCGCTTCGGCTGCCACCCCGGCTGCCCCGGCTCCGGCCCCCGAAGCGGTAGCAGCGGCTGCACCCGCCGCAACTCCGGCAACGGTAGCAGCCCCTTCGGCGCCTGCTAAACCGGCTGGCGAATCCCTGGCCCCAGCCGCTACCAAATCGCTCGGCGCGTCCTCAACCGTCGTCGCTCCGGCGCCCAAGCTGAACCCTTTTCAGCGCCTGGCTTTGAATAAGGTGAGCCGCAAAGTGAACAAGCTGATGCAGCAGTTCGGCACTGCGCGCCAGCACGACAACACGGCTTCGACCACCCGAGGCAGCACTATCAGCGGCAACTTGCGCACCGGTATTATTCTGCTGCTAGTGGGTCTTCTCGTCGGCATCCTCAATAACACGATAGGAGCCATCATCGCCATCATTGGCCTGGTGTTCATCGTTCTCTGGCTGCTCGACCAAGCATAGGTTAAGCACTGCCCGCTTGAAACCAAAGAAGCCCCAGCTGCGCATGTAGCTGAGGCTTCTTTGGTTTCAAGCGGGCAGTGCTTTTAAAAATCTTCGTTAAAACCCGGCTACATCGGGTCCACGTCGGCCACTAGGCGCGCCTGCTTGAATTCCTTCTGGTCCTTCACCACATCCATCGCTTCGCAAATCTGCTGCTTGGCGTGCTTGAGCACGGTGTGGGCACGGTCGAGCTTGATGGTGATTTCCTGCAAATAAAAATTGCGGATGCGGAAGATGTAAGGCGCTTCCGGCCCCAGCACCGCCGCCCGGCCCAGGCGGTTCACCAGCTCTTCGGTTAGCAAAATGGCGGCCTGTTCGCCCAGGCCCTGCTCCACGTGCTTCACCGTCATTTTGATGACGCGCATGAACGGCGGGTAGCCGTGCTCCTGCCGCTGCATGATTTCGTAGTTGTAAAACTCCACGTAATCGTTGCGAATCACCTTATCGAAAATCACCTGCGTAGGGTCGGCGGTCTGGATGATGACCTTGCCTTTTTTGCCCTTGCGCCCGGCCCGGCCGCTCACCTGCACAAACAT
>CAXTCS010000279.1:0-5702 GCA_964242365.1 uncultured Hymenobacter sp.
TGCCCAGAAAGTGAGCCGCGCGCAGGTCGCCGGCGCGGGTGCTCCAGCCCAGGCCAGGCAGGCCGGGGCCGCCGTCGGGCGCGCCCACGGTGTGCTGGTTGAGGTGAATCATCATGCCGCCCAGCACCGAGCCCACCAGAAACAGCAGCAGCCCCAGGCGCACGCCCCACACGTAGCCCGCCGGGCCGTGCGGCCGGTGCCGCCACGCCAGGTACACGGCCCAGACGGTCATGGCCGTATTCACGACAATGAAAACGCCCATGGCCCCAAATAGCAGGCCATCGAGCCGGGTGGCAACGTTGTAGTGCGAGGTGGTGCCCCGCGCCGCCTGAATGAAAATAACGGCCTGCTCCACCGCCATGCTCGCCGCCACGCCCCAGCTGAGGCGGTGCACGCTGCGCTGGGCGGCGGCCGGCAAATCGGCCAGCAGCCACCCCAGCGTCCAGGCAAAGGCGGCGATGGAAAGACTGAATTTCAGGGGCTTAATCCAGTTCAGCGCCCCGGTCACGAGGCGGTGGTCGAGGGGCAGCAGGCCGAGGGCCAGCACGGCCAGCGCCACGTTGGCCCAGCCCGTGCCCGACAGCACCGGGCTGACGCGGTGCAGCGTGCGCAGCCACCCGCGCACCGGCGCGGGCGTGGTTGCCGCCAGCTGGCCGGGAGCGAAATTGAACGAGGAAAGCAGTACGGTTTTCATGATTCGAACGGCTTAAAATGGAGCGTATTAAGTTGTGAAATGTTGGCTGCGATTTTTAATTATTTCCCTGTTATCCACAATGTTGACCCTTAACCAATCGGGCCGATTTGGAGCCCCAGCGGGGCGACCCATCGGTGGAAATAAGCAGCAAGTGAAGGACAAAGCTCCGGAGGAGCGACCCAATTGCTGCAACGGTATTGGGCCGTCGCGCTGGCAGGGCTTTTCCGGTCCTTCCATTTTATTTTACTACCGATGCGCCGCCCCGCCGGGGCTGGCAGGTGCGGAAGGTCTGGTCATAAATTATTGACTAACAACGAACAACTAATAGCTGACAACGAACAACTGACAACTGACAAC
Organism: uncultured Hymenobacter sp.; assembly: GCA_964242365.1. Classification (GTDB taxonomy): domain Bacteria; phylum Bacteroidota; class Bacteroidia; order Cytophagales; family Hymenobacteraceae; genus Hymenobacter. The sequence goes on from CAXTCS010000279.1 coordinate 1,052, forward strand.
GAACAACTTTTCTGCTCTTGAACTCCGGCCCTAAATCGTGGCCGGCGCGGGCCGGGGGTAGCGCCGCCGCACGGCGCAGTACAGCCCCAGGCCCAGCGGCCCGAGCATGAACGTGGCCACCAGGCACGGCAGCAACAGCAGGTGCGGCACGCCGCGCCGCTGGGCATCGCGGGTTTCCCAGGCCCCCACCCACATATCGAAGCAGAGGTAGTGCACCCAGCCCGCCAGCAGCGCCCACGGCTCCCGAAACAGCGCCGCCACCTGCGCCAGGGACCCAAAACCCGCCCCCGGCGCGGGGTGCGCCACCGTCTGGTAGCCAATGAGTACCGCGTAGGCAGCGGCCAGCAGCAGGGGCAAGGCACCGCGCAGCACCACGGCGCGGGTGCCGCGCCAGCGCGGGGCCAGTATCAGCAGCAGCCAGCCGAGGACGGCCACGTTGTTGGCGACGGAAAACAGGCGGTCGGGCGTGAGCATAACGGGCGGGCTGGGATGAAATACCTGAGTCAAACTTACGTTGCGGGTGGGCCTGCCCGCCAGCACAATCGGGGCCAGGCGTCCAATCCGCCGGGTCAGGCCGCAGCGGCGCAAGGTGAAGCAACCAAAGGCTGGCCCGCCGAATCCTATCTTTCCAGGAACACATGCAACAAAACCCCTTTCCGATGCTGCTTTCGCTACCCATGCTCGCCCTGAGCGCCGGGCTCGGCCTGCCCGCCGGGCCGCCCGCGCGCTCCGCCGCACTGCCGCCCGCCACCGCCGTGCTCAGCGGCCACCTCGACCACGCCCCGGCCGGCGACTCGGTGCGCCTGGAATACGCTCGCCACTACGGCCACCAGCGGGTGCGGGCCGTGCTCAGCCCGGCCGGCGATTTCAAGGCGGTGGTGCCCGCCCTGAAGGCCGGCACCCCGGTCGCCTTCTCCTACGGCGGCCAGCACACCAGCCTCTACCTCAGCCCCGGCGACGACGTGCGGCTCGCCCTCGATTTCCCGCGCTTCGACGAAACCCTGAAGTACAGCGGGCGCGGCGGCGACGTGAACAACTACCTGGCCCAGTCGCTGTACAAATTTGAGTTTGGCCCCGCCGGCGACGTGCCGCGCCCCGACTACACGCCCACCACCACCGCCGCGCAGTTCAAAGAAGCCGCCGGCACGTTTCGGGCGCAGCGCCAGGCTTTTCTGACCACTTACGCCAAAGCCCACCCGCTACCAGCCGATTTCCAGCGCAGTGCCGCGCTCGACATCGACCTGAAATGGGCCACCCAGCTGCTCGAATACCCCGCCCACTACCGCTTCATCAACAAGCAGCCCGCTGCGCTGCCGGCCACGTATTTCGACTTCCTGGCCCAGCTGCCGCTCCAGCATTTTGACCAGTACCTGAACGACCGGGGCATCGACGGCAACACGGCGGTAATGCGCTTTCTGACCGAATACAGCAACCGCCTCGTTCCCACCGGCGCCCTCAGCACCGACCCGGCCGAAGCCGCCCGCCTCTACGCCCAGGCCACCGCCGACTTTGGCCCCACCGCCGCCCGCGACCGGGCCATGTTTCAACTGTATAGCTGGAAGCTGGTCGACGACCTCGACGGCGTCGTGGCCGCGTACCCCACTTTTCGCACCCAAAACCGCGATTCGGTCCTCGGCCGCGACCTGCGCCAGATGCTGCGCCAGCAGCTGCTCATCCGGCCGGGCCAGCCGGCGCCGGCCTTCACGCTGGTGAGCAGCGAGGGCAAAAACGTGTCGTTGAGCGATTTCAAAGGCAAAGTGGTGTACCTCGATTTTTGGGGCACGTGGTGCCGTCCCTGCATGCAGGAAATGCCGGCCAGTACCGCGCTGAAGCAAAAATTTGAAGGCCGCGACGTGGTGTTCGTCTACATTTCGGTCGGCGATAAGGAAGCCAAGTGGCAGCAGGTGCTGGCCGCCGAGCGCCTCACCGGCCCGGCCAGCGTGCACCTGCGCGCCGACGAGGCCGTGCCGGCTCATTACCAGGTGAGTGCGTTCCCCACGTATTGGCTCATCGGCCGCGACGGCCGCATCGTGACCGGCCGCGCGCCCCGGCCCAGCGAGGCCGAAGCCGCCGTGGCCGCGCTCAACGCCGCCCTGGCCCAATAACCCTGGGCCGCCGCAGCGGTTACTGCACGGGCCACCGTACTATCGGGCTGCCCGCCTTCCCGTTTCCGGCCCATCATGGCATTTGTGAGTTATTTATTGAATGGGCTGCTGGCCGCGCACACGGCCACGGCAGCTCCCTCGCCCCAGCTTGTTCCGCCCGCAAAAGCGGTGGAGCGGCGCGCGGTTTCGCGGCTGCCCCACAACCGGTTTGTGGCGCAGTACGACTCGCGCTATTCCATTGTCAACCACCACTTCACCACCATCAACGGCCTGAAGCTGGGCCTCGAATTTAAGAGCCGATTTCGGGCCGGCGCGGCCATTTACTTCCTCAGCACCGGCGTGCCCACCGACCAGGCCAAGCCCGAAAACGCCGCTAAAGACGCCGACGCGCAGCTCCGGTTTCGCTACCTGGCGGGCTACGCCGGGTACGTGCTGCTCGAAACCAGCCGCTGGGAGCTGAGCACCAACCTGCAGCTCGGCTTGGGCACGGTGTACGTCCGCTACGAAGCCGCCGACGGCGACGTCGACAAAACGCCCCGCGATTTTCTGGGCGTGGTCGAGCCCGCCGTGGCCGCCCAGTACCGGGTGTTTCACTGGGCCGGCCTGGGCACGGGCGCGGGCTGGCGGCAGCCGGTGTTCGTGCCCGCCGCCATCCGGAAAGAGCTGAACGGCCCCGTGTTTTACCTCCGCGCCAACCTTTTTCTGGGCGAGCTGCTGCGGGTGGTAAAAAACAACGAGCCCCTGTTTACCCAAGCCGGCCTGCGCCCCGGCTGAATATTGAATGGGTTAAGATTTTGATTGTAATCAACTCATTTTCCTGAGCTGTAGGCAAACCCCACCGAGAGCGTGCTGTTGGCCCGGCTGCGGTCCTGCACCACCACGCTTTCGTAGGAAAACGTGTAGGCCAGGTTCAACGCCAGGTGCTGGTAGAGCTTGAAGGCCAGCACCGTCGAGTTGTTCACCCGGTAGTCGCCGCCGGGGTTTGCCAGCGCGGGCTGGTAAAACAGCTGCGTGGATGCGCTGAACACGCCCCGGTTCAGGCGCAGCTTGAGGCGCGTCGAGCTGCGGGTTACCTGCCGGCGCAAGGGCGGCTCGGTGTTGTAGTAGGTGTTTTCATTGAGCAAAAAGGTGCTCAGCGCCACCTCGCTTTGCGTGGTGTCGGCGTAGAGCTGGTAGCCCACGCCGCCGCCCAGCACCACGCGGTGCGCGATGGCCCGCAGGTTGCTGGTTTCCAGCTCGCCCAGGGTGTAGAGTTTCCACTTGCCGAGGCGGTAGTCGGGCGTGGTCAGCAGCAGCAGCTCCCGCTCTTTAAGCACGCCGCTTTGCCGGCCGTAGCTGTAGCTCGCGGCGGCCGGAAACTGCCAGTGCCCCACCGCCAGGTTGCCCGTGTGGCTGGTGTTGAAATACACCCGCTCCACGGTGCCCGTCGTGAGCAAGCCGGTCAGGGCCGCCGTGTAGCGCACGCCGGTGCCGTCGATGTTGTAGGTTTCAAACTCGGCCGCCGGCAGCCCGGCCGGCGGGGGCGTGAGCCCGCCCCCGCCGCTCACCGCCGCCGAATCGGGCGCGGCCGTGCCCGTAGAGTCGGTTTGGGCCCGCGCCGCGTGGCCCACCAATAGAAACACCAGCCCCACCAGATGCCGAAAAAAAAGCCGTTGCGTCATAAGGTTTACAGGCGGGTTGAGCAGCCCGCTAATCAGGCGCCCCAAAACTATCACCCAACGTCCTTGTGCCGGCGCGAAGCCGGAAATGGGAGAGCTGCTGCACCCAACCCGCCCGCGTCTTCTTTGCCCGGTGCTTTAGCGCCGGGACCACAGGAGCGGCGTCTTTGGTGGGACTTTAGCCCTAGCTGGCGGCTGCAACGACCAGGGCTAAAGCCCGAGATGGTTAGCTCCTGCCCCAGCCCCGGCGCTGAAGCGCCGGGCAAAGCCCCAAAGCCCCAGCTGCGTTTTGATGCGGAAGCCCCAGGGGTGGGAAAGCAAGAGCCGTTTTCGGGTCGATGAACAAGGCATCCGGCTCCCCTCTGCGCGGGAGAGGGGCGGCCCCGGAGGAGTCCCGTAAGGTTCCGCCAGTCGCGCCATTTACCCGACCCGAAATACCCCTCTAAAATCCAGGCTATAAGCCGCGCAGCGTGGCCGGCCGGTCGAGCTTGCCGGTGGCGGTGGTCTGAAATTCGGCGACGTAGCGCAGCTGCCGGGGCTGCTCGTAGCGGCCCAGCCGCTCGGCCAGCAGGCGCTGCAACTCCTTTTCCAGCGCCGCCGAAAGCGCCGGCCCTTCAATAAAAGCCGTAACGGCCTGCCCCAGCCGCGCATCGGGCTGGCCGGCCACGAAGCAGCGCCGCGCCGCGCCAAGCTCGGCCAGGGCCACGTCGAGCACCAGCTCTATTTTCTCGGCCGGCACCTTCACCCCGCCGGTATTTATGACGAAATCGGCCCGCCCCAGCCACTCAAACGTGTGGGCGTCAAGCAGCTGCACCCGGTCGTTGGTGACGACGAGCTGGTCGTCGGTCACGTCGCCGCGCAGCGTCAGGCAGCCGCGCTCGTCCTGCC
>CAXTCS010000280.1:0-5621 GCA_964242365.1 uncultured Hymenobacter sp.
AGGACTTGCAGCGCCACTCGGTGCCGCTGTGGGGCTACTTCTGCCAGATTTCGGACTCCACCACCAGCTACGGCAGCTACTCGGGCGCGGTGCCCAACGAGAAAATTACCTGGGGCAAGCTGGGCGAGAAAACGCCGAAGTTCATCATCGAGAGCGACGCGACGATTGTGGCGCCGCTGGTGTTTGCCATCGTGCTAGGGCAGTAGTTTCGCAGTTTATTTGAAGTAGCAAAAGAGCCGGCCGCTGATGAAGCGGCCGGCTTTTTTCGTTGATGCACTTAAACGTGCTGGCACGTACTGGCGCGAGTTTAGCGCAGCGTAACTCGTGCCGGTTATTTGGGCGAGGCTGTGCCTCGCAATAGCACGGCTTGGTGGAAGCATGCTGAGCAATTCTGCCTTGCCACTAGCGCAGCAGGGAGGCCTAGCCTCCCGCTCAAAGTTAGTCACGAGTTACGCTGCGCTAAACTCGCGCCAGTTTCGGCGTATTGTTTTTGAAAAGCGCAAGTCAATAAGGTGGTTAGCTTTGCTCGTTAAGCCGAGTCAGATAGTAATCCACATAACTTTGAATGCAGTCTTGGTCATAGCCAAATTGGTGGAACCTCTGCTTATCAATACTATTAAGCCGGTTCCAGTTGTCTTTAAGGGCGTCCCAATTGGCCGCGATAGTCAATAAGTCGGCTCTCGTAAATCCAAAAGCTTGTCCATCGAGGATTTTAAGAGACGACCTTTGGACCACAAAATCATTGGCTGACCCAAATAGAATAGCAAATACATCACCCAGATGCTGGCTGCAATTCAACTCTCTCAACACATGAACAAGCGTGCTTCTATTGCTGAAATTTTCAGGTTTGAATATGGCCTTGAATAGCGGATTGACAGCCGCATTAAATCCTTGGTTTCTGAAGGTCAGCGCCACGAAATTTCTGACCATGCCATTATCCTGGTCGAGCAAGTCGAGCAGGAACTGACGGCACTTGCGTCGCCCGGTTTTGCTGAATCCGCCGCCCCAATAGAATAATTTAAAGCAGGCTTCCTGCACTATTTCCCTTTCGTCGGAAAACACCGACGCCTTCAGTTTGTCTATTTTTTGCTTTCTGTTCATTTCCAAAGGTATCCACCTTCGCGTAGGTTAGCTGCTCCCGTAGCCCGCTAATCTTTCGAGCCCAATAACGTGTGTTTTAAATTGATTTATGCCCACCACCCCCATTCCCAAAAAAATCCTGGCCCGCCAGCACGAAATCACTGCCGACTTTAAGCGGCTGGTGGCGGCGCACGTGGCCGACGTCGAAGCGGGGCGGGCCACGGAGATGCTGGAAATCCGGGACTTTGCCGGGCAGTTGTGCATTCACCCCACGCACCTGAGCAACACCTTGAAACTGACCACGGGGCAGCCGCCGTGCGCGTTTTTTGAGTCCAGCATCATGGACGTGGCCCGGCGGCTGCTGCGCGACACCGGCCGGCCGGTGGCCGACATTGCCGCCAGCCTCACTTATGACGCGTCCAACTTCACCAAGTTTTTCAAGCGCTTCGAGGGCAGCACGCCCAAGCAGTACCGCGAGCAGGTGCGGGCCGCGCGCCGGGAAGCAGTTGCGGAAGCTGTCACCATTTAAACTGAACTGCTCACCATAAAGCCGGCCGCTGGGAGCCAGAACTTTGTGCCCTTCTTCCACCTCTAAATTAGTGAACCAATGAGTACAGCCAATATCGCCCTCGTCACCGGCGGCAGCCGCGGCCTGGGCAAGAACATGGCGCTGAGCCTGGCCGCCAAAGGCATCGACGTTATCCTCACCTACCACAGCAAAAAGGACGAAGCCGAGGCCGTGGTGGCCGAAATCCGGGCCCAAGGCCGGCAAGCCGCGGCCCTGCAACTCGACGTGGCCAACGCGGACAGTTTCGACGCTTTTTTCGGGCAGGTGAAAACCACGCTCCGGGATACATTTCAGGCCGGGCAATTCCAGTTTCTGATTAACAACGCGGGCATTGGCACCTACGCCCTGTTTGCCGACACCACGGCCGCGCAGTTCGACGAGCTGGTTAATATTCAGTTCAAGGGGCCGTTTTTCCTCACGCAGAAAGCGCTGCCGCTCCTGGCCGATGGCGGCCGCATCGTCAACATCTCCACCGGCCTGGCCCGTTTCACCTTGCCCGGCTACGCGGCCTACGCGGCCATGAAAGGGGCCATTGAAGTGCTGACCCGCTACCAGGCCAAGGAGCTGGGCGCGCGCGGCATTGCCGTGAACACGGTGGCGCCGGGGGCCATCGAAACCGATTTTGGGGGCGGGGTCGTGCGCGACAACCGCGCCCTCAACGCCCACGTGGCCTCGCAAACGGCCCTGGGCCGGGTGGGCCAGCCCGACGACATCGGCGGGGTCGTGGCGTTTCTGTGCACCGACGACGCCCGGTGGGTGAATGCCCAGCGCCTCGAAGCCTCGGGCGGGCAACAGCTGTAGCACCCGCTGGCCGCGCCTTCGTCGACCCAAAAAAGGCCTTCCCCACGCAGGGGAAGGCCTTTTTTGGGTCTGTTGTTTCTGGACTGGGGGCGGCTACTTCCCGGCCGGTTTGCGCAGCCGGTAGGAATCGACTTGCTGGCGCAGCACAACCAGCAGGCTGCCGTAGCGCTGGCGGGCTTCCTGCGTGCTTTCCAGCTGCTGGAGCCGGGAGTTGATTAACTCAGAAAAATCTTCTACGGAGTAGGTACGTCTCGGCGTGGTGGACACGGGCAGAACAACAATAGAGAATAAAGCAATATAGCGGTGTCTGCGTTAAACACGTAGGCAGCTCAAACATAACACGTAAAACCGGATACGTAAAATTTAAAAACGAAATAATGGCCGGGCCGGATTCCAGATGCCCCACGGAATCATGAGCAGCACCAGCACCAGGGCGATGCCGAAGTACGTGAAGGCTTTTTTGTGTTTGCGGGTGGCATCGGAAGTTTTTTTGACGGCGATGCGGCCCACCTGCGCCAGAATGGCGGCCAGAATCATGACGGTGATGTGCTCCATGCCGAAAAAGCGGGCGGTGGGGTCCTTCATGGCGCCGGCCTGCTTCATGGCATTCAGGCCCCAGGGGCTGAGGCCGAAATACAGGCCCAGGCCGATGATGACTTGCAGCCACATGAAGCCCGAGAAGCTGGCGCCCATGCCGTTATCGGCGCTCACGAACGGGCGGCGGCCGGTCCAGCCCACGTAGGCGCGGTACACGGCGATGAGGCCAAACACCAGCACGAACCAGCGGGACCAGGAATGAAGAACGAGCAGCGTTTGGTACATAGAAAGAGAAAAAGGTGAGCAAAAACAATCGCGGTGCCGGCCTTGGTCGCTTAGCCAGCCTATGCCCCCGGTAAGTAAAAAAGCAGAGCTAAAACAACACGGTCGGTTTCAGGCACCCAAAAGAAGGCTTGGCCGCCAGCCGCAACGCAAAGCTACGGCCCGGGCGGCTTGGGCAAGCGGCCGGCTTTTTCTTCAGCCAGCTGCTCGCGCATGGCCATAAAAAGGGCGATAAAAACGGAGACGAAGGGCAAAACCAGCCCCAGGCCAAACCAGCGCCAGAACGACCGGCCGTAGCTGTAAGCAATGTAGCCGGTGATGGGCGCGAAAACCAGCGCCGAAACCAGCAATATCAATAAGGCGCGAAGGAGGAACACGGGGCGATGGGCGAGGAGGAAACGACGGGCATACGTGCAACCGGCGCGGGGCCGCCGGGTTCGGGGCGCTACCGCACCTTGCCGCGCTTCACGAGGTAGGCGTAAAGCACTTTTTCGAAGGGCTCGCGCACGTCGACGGGCACAAAATCGATGCGCAGCTGGCCGCAGCGCAGGGCCAGCTCCTGCTCGTAGGCCGTCATGGCCGCCCGGTACTGGTCCTTGATTTGGGACGGCTGGAGCTTGATTTCGAGGCCGGTTTCGACGTCCTCGAAAATGTAGGGCCGCTCGGCAAAGTCGAAATCGGCCTCGGTGGCGCGGTCGAGCACATGAAAAAGCAGCACCTCGTGGTGCTGGTGCTTGAGGTGTTGCAAGGCGGCCAGGGCGGCTTCCTGCTCGGCCGCGCCGCGCCCCAGCATGTCGCTGAACAGGATGACGAGCGAGCGTTTCGGAATCTGCTGGGCAATGGCGTGGATGGTGCCGGCCACGTCGGTGCCGCGCCCGGTTTTGGGGGCGGGCGGGCGCTCCAGCAGCTGTTGCAGGGCCAGCAGCAGCGTGTGCCGGTGGGTGCTGGTCGAGCGCACCGGCGTTTGCAATTCCACCGCATCGGCGAAGGTGACGAGGCCCACGGCGTCGCGCTGCCGGGTGAGCAGCGTGGTGAGCGCGGCAGCCGCCAAAATGCTGAATTTCAGCTTGTCGAACCCCGGCGCGGGGTAGTACATGCTGGGGCTCACGTCGAGCAGCAGGTGGCAGCGCAGGTTGGTTTCTTCCTCGTAGCGCTTCACGAAGAGCTTGTCGGTGCGGGCAAACACCTTCCAGTCGATGTGGCGCGTGCTTTCGCCGGGGTTGTAGAGGCGGTGCTCCGAAAACTCCACCGAAAAGCCGTGGTACGGCGACTGGTGCAGGCCGGTAATAAAGCCGTCGACCAGCTGGCGGGCCAGAAATTCGAGGTTTTCGAAGGAGTGGATGGCGGCGAGGTCGAGGGGCATGGCGGAGGAAGGGGTTTTGGGCCCGTAAGCAATCGGAGTATAAAGAACGTCACGTCGAGCAGAACGTCACGTCGAGCAGAACGTCATGTCGAGCGCAGCCGAGACATCTCGCGTGCTCAAGTAATCCAATCGATTGAGTCACTACCACACGCGAGATGTCTCGGCTGCGCTCGACATGACTGTTCTGCTCAACGTGACGTTCTGCCCCAACCCCAAAACCAACGCTGTCCTGCGCGCTTACTTTGCCCCAACCTTCGTAAGTTAGGCCTTTCAATCAATCAACCGGCTCTATTTCCCACCCATACCCCCAACCCATCGCCGTGGACGACCGTCACGACCAGGAAGAAATCTATTCCCAACGCATCAAAGCCGGCAAGCGCACGTACTTCTTCGACGTGAAAGCCACCCGCGGCCAGGATTACTACCTGACCATCACCGAAAGCAAGCGGCGCCAGAACGCCGACGACTCGGTTTCCTACGAGAAGCACAAAATTTTTCTCTACAAGGAAGATTTCCTGAAATTCGTGGATGCCCTGCAAGACGCCGTGGACTACGTGCGCGAAGAGTTGCTGACCCCCGAAGAAGTCGCCGAGCTCGACCGCCCGCGCGACTACGACAGCCGCGAACAGCCCCGCCCGGAGCTCGACCGCCCCGCTTTCGACCCCAACCGCAGCGACGACAGCTACTAGAAATCAGTGGTTAGCGGTTGGTGATTAACGGTTAACTTTTTGGCTCGATTTCAACGGCGCGAATGGACGTAAGTCCGTTCGCGCCGTTTTGCGTAGCGCCACGCCGTACCTTTGCGGCCGAATTATGCCAACTCATAATTCATAACTCACAACTCATAATTCCAAGCAATGGGCCTCCGCTGCGGTATCGTCGGCTTGCCGAACGTCGGTAAATCCACCCTTTTCAACGCGCTTTCAAACGCCAAGGCCGAATCGGCCAACTACCCGTTCTGCACCATCGAGCCCAACGTGGGCGTCATCA
>CAXTCS010000281.1:0-5617 GCA_964242365.1 uncultured Hymenobacter sp.
CCGTTACTTCGGCCATTTGCTCGTAGGGCATCTCGTCGTAGTAGCGCAGGTTGAAGACGAGGCGCTGCTTGTCGGGCAGCTTCAGAATGGCGTGTTGCAGCTTCAGCTCAATCTCGTCGCCGGCGATGGCGGGGTCGGCCTCGATTTTGGCCGCCAGCTCGGCGCCCACGTCGGTGAGCGGCAGCAGGAACTTGCGGCGCTTGCTGCTCAGAAAGTTAAGGCACTCGTTGGTGGCGATGCGGTAAATCCAGGTGAAGAGGGCGGCGTCCTGCCGGAAGTTTTCGAGGTGCTTCCAGACCTTGATGAACACGTCCTGGGTGAGGTCGTCGGCGTCGTCGTGGTCCACCACCATCTTGCGCACGTGCCAGTACACCTTGCTCTGGTACTTGCGCACGAGCTGGTTGAACGCCAGGTTGCGGCTGGCGGGGTCCTGGAACTTGGTGAGGATTTCGTGGTCTTCCAAACGCGAAGGGAATCTTGCCTGGGCGGCGAAGGCGGGGGTTGGACGGCAAAGTAACCGCCGCGTTTAATGCCGACCCGAAAAAGCCTGCTTTTGGTTGGGGCAGGCTTGTTCGCGCCTCCTCCGGCAAGCGGCTATTTTTGTGGGCAACATCACCGGCCTGCTCGGCAAGATTTCCTCGGTCAACTTGCCAAGGGGAATTGCGAACGCCGGTTCCGGACACCCTTTAGCCAAATTTATAGCGACCTCAAAGCTGAGCAGCCACTTATATCACGCCAGCAAGGGGGTAATTCGAACAAGTACCGGCTCGCACCGCAAAAGCATAATACATGAAACAGCTAATTAAAAAACTGCCTTTTATCGGCGATATGGCGCTTTCGTTAAAGCGAAAGTTTTTCCCGAATGCCGGGTTTACAACATCTGAAGAATACTGGATAAATCGCTACGAACAAAACGGGAATTCAGGAGCTGGGTCTTATAATAAGCTTGCTGAATTTAAAGCAGAAGTACTCAATTCATTCGTTGCTACAAACAATATCAACACCGTACTAGAGCTTGGGTGCGGCGACGGCAATCAGCTGAAATATTTCAAATTTCCTTCTTATCGCGGGTTTGACGTCAGCGGGCTTATCGTTGAAAAGTGTAAAGCGGAATTCAAAAACGACCCAAGCAAACAATTTTTTCACGTAAATCAAGTATCAACTCACAAAGGCGAATTGTCGCTAAGTCTTGACGTTATCTATCACCTGATAGAAGACGATACGTATCAAACATACATGAACAGGCTGTTTGATTCGAGTACGTTGTACGTAATTATTTATGCCTGCGATAGTGACAACGCCCTGAATTACGCTCCACATGTTAAACCAAGAAAATTCACCGATTGGATTAGAAAAAATCAGCAGAAATTTCAATTGATAGAATATATTCCCAATAAATTCCCAGCCGAAGAAGGAAAAGGTTCGACCACTTCGTTTTCCGACTTTTTTATTTATAAACGAGTAAAGTAATAGGCAACGAACTGAGAAACAAAAAGCCCCCTCAGCAACTTGGCAGCGGGGGTTTTTTACGTTTTAGGGCCGGGTTATTTTCGCCGCTTCATGACGGCTTCTACGGCAACCACGATGTCGCCTTCGAGCAGGTGGCTTTTCCAGCAGCGGGCCGTTGCTTATCACTGTTTTGCACACTGTTTTGCACAAACCTGGCGCGCCTTGCCCTACTACTGGCGCATGCGCTGGGTGAACGCCAGGCTGGACCTGAGGGCTGCCCGGCAGCTGCGCGAAGTGCGAACAAGTTTGGTAATCAAGCGTGGTTATTTATTAATGCGGTTATTTATTAATCAGGTGTTTTATATATTTGTTTTTATAATAAGGCGGCGCACCGAGTGGCGTTGTTTCGGTTAACCAGTAGATTATTTCATCATGAGAAATTCTTTTGCCATTCAACTGCTGACAATTCTCCTTGGACTGACACTTCACACCGCCGCAGCGCAACAATTCGATAAATCGAAGGAGGAAGAAGCGGTGAAACTGGTGGTGGCGAACTACGAAAATGCCTGGAACCGGCACGATGCAAAGGGCCTTGCGGAACTATACCACTCCGATGCGACCTGGGTAAATTGGTTTGGCGCTTACTCTAGGGGGCAGAAGGACATTCAGGAGCATTATCAAGCGGTGCACAGCACTTATTTCAAAACGTCTCATTACTACACCCGCTCAATTGAGGACGTGGCTTTTGTGAAACCGGATGTAGCCATCATGCACGTGCGCACCGGCCTTACGGGCGATGAACGTTACCCGGGGCAGACGTTCGAGTTTCGAAGAACCCTCGTGTTAACGAAGCGCGACGGCGCCTGGCGCATTTTAGCGGGTCAAAACGCCAAGCTGAACGAAGGCGTGAAATAGCATGATATTCTCGGCCACGCCAGCATCAAGACCACCGGGATTTATATGCATGTCGCCCAACGCAGCTGCCCACTCAGCATCATTATCCTGGGCATTTATTGCTTCACACTGGTGCTCGTGGTGTCGTGCAGGGAGCGCAGCACCATCCCCTCGCAAGCAGCCATAACTGCGCTAAGTCTCAAGCGGGGACAGATTATTACCTGCGGTGCTCCTGACCATAAGTTAGGCTCGGTTGAATTTAATACCTCGTGCGGCAGTGAAGCCCAAGCAAGCTTTAACCTGGCGCTACAACTGCTGCATTCGTTTGAATACGATGAGGCCGAAAAAGCCTTCGCGGCCGCTATTGATAAGAATCCGGGGTGTGCCATGGCCTATTGGGGCGTGGCCATGGCGAATTTCCATCCGCTTTGGACACCGCCTTCCGAGCTTGAATTGAAAAAGGGGGCAAAAGCCATTACCATTGCTCAATCAATTGCAAAAAAGAGCCCACGGGAGGCGGATTACATTGCTGCCATTGCCGCTTTTTACAACGACTGGGAGCACGTGGACCACCGCAGCCGGTGCATCGCTTTTGAGAAAGCAATGGAGTCGGTTCACGCAAATTATCCAGCTGATAACGAGGCTGCTATTTTTTATGCGTTGGCCCTGACCGCCGCCGCTGACCCGGCCGATAAGCAGTTCCGAAGCCAGCGCAAAGCCGGCCATCTGCTGGAGGCGCTGTATCCCAACGAGCCCAACCACCCCGGCATTATCCACTACATTATTCACACGTACGACTACCCCGAACTGGCCGCTTTGGCCCTGCCTGCGGCCCGGAAATACGCCGCGGTGGCCCCGTCTTCCGCTCATGCGTTGCACATGCCTTCGCATATCTTCACCCGCCTGGGGCTGTGGGACGAATGCATCAACTCCAACCTAGCCTCGGTGGCCTCTGCCCAGTGCTACGCGCAGGAAGCCGGCATCAAAGGGCATTGGGACGAAGAGCTGCACGGGTTAGATTATCTGACCTATGCGCACCTGCAAAGAGGGCAAAACGCGCTTGCCAGGAAACAATGGGAGTATTTGAAAACGATTAAAGAGGTTAGTCCGCTCAATTTTAAAGTTGCCTATGCTTTCGCTGCAATTCCAGCCCGTTACTTACTGGAGAACAGACAATGGAAAGAAGCAGCCCACTTACCCATTGACAGCGCGACGGTCCCGTGGCATAAATTTCCCTGGCAGCAAGCTATCATTCACTTCGCGCGGCTGCTGGGGGCGGTTCATACCAACCAATCGGAATCGGCCAAGGCTGAGCTGGCTCAGCTTCAGGGCCTGCATGACCGGCTGGCAAAGGAGAAAGATGACTACAAAGCCAACCAGGTAGCCATTCAGTTACGTGCCGGCGAAGCATGGATAAATGTCTTGGCCGGTAAAAATGCGGAGGCCTTGGCGCTGATGAACCAAGCCGCCGATATGGAAGACCAAACCGAGAAACACCCGGTTACTCCTTCCGAAGTCATTCCGGCCAGGGAATTGCTGGGCGACATGCTGCTGCAACTGCACCAGCCCCGGCAAGCGCTGGAGGCGTACGTGGCAAGTCTGCGAAAACACCCCAATCGGTTTAATGGCCTTTACGGTGCGGGAGTGGCCGCCGAACGAGCCGGCAACCGGAAAAGCGCTCAATCTTACTACCAGCAATTACTCAAAGTTGCGGACGCGGCCAACTCCGATAGGCCCGAACTGCATGCGGCCAAGCAATACCTTACAGCGCATGTATCTGATAGCGGAGTAGCACTTCTCGGTAAATAAGCCTTTTCCTGAACAGTCGGGCCGTTCTAGCAGTCCAGCAATTGCAAAAGCCCCGGCTGCTAAAGAGCAGCCGGGGCTTTTGCAGGCTTTGAAATCGAATTACTTCCGCCGTTTCATCACGGCTTCTACGGCAATCACGATGTCGCCTTCGAGCAGGTGGTATTTCTCCATGAGCTGGTCGGGGGTGCCGCTTTCGCCGAAGCTGTCGTGCACGGCCACCATTTCCAGGGGCAGGGGCTCTTCGCGGGCCAGCAGCTGGGCGATGCTGTCGCCGAGGCCGCCGTTCATCTGGTGTTCTTCGGCCGTGACCACGCAACGGGTTTTGCGGGCCGAGGCCAAAACAGCCTCGGCGTCGAGGGGCTTGATGGTGTGGATGTTGATGATTTCGGCGTTGATGCCTTTTTCGGCCAGGAGCTTGCCGGCGAGCACGGCTTTCCAGACAAGGTGGCCGGTGGCGAAGATGCTCACGTCGGTGCCTTCGTTCATCAGCCAGGCTTTGCCGATTTCGAATTTCTGGTCGGCGGGCGTGAAGTTGGGCACCACGGGGCGGCCGAAGCGCAGGTACACGGGGCCTTCGAAGTCGGCGATGGCCAGGGTGGCGGCTTTGGTCTGGTTGTAGTCGCAGGGGTTGATGACGGTCATGCCGGGCAGCATTTTCATCATGCCGAGGTCTTCCAGAATCTGGTGGGTGGCGCCGTCTTCGCCCAGCGTGAGGCCGGCGTGGGAGGCGCAGATTTTCACGTTCTTGCCCGAGTAGGCAATGCTCTGGCGAATCTGGTCGTACACGCGGCCGGTGCTGAAGTTGGCAAACGTGCCCGTGAAGGGGATTTTGCCGCCAATGGTCATGCCGGCGGCCACGCCCATCATGTTGGCCTCGGCAATGCCCATCTGGAAAAACCGCTCGGGGAAGGCCTTCTTGAAGGCATCCATTTTGAGCGAGCCGGTGAGGTCGGCGCAGAGGGCGACGACGTTGGGATTGGAGGCGCCCAGCTCGGCCAGGCCGGCGCCGAAGCCGCTGCGGGTGTCTTTGGATTCGGTGTAGGGGAAGTCTTTCATGGGGAGTTTGGGGAAGTGTTGAGTTTGGGGCCGCGAGGGCCGGACGTTACAAATCTTTAGTGGTTGTGCCGGTATTCCCGCATTCGCTTTTGGTAATTCGTCAAGGCAGCACGGTCGTGCGGATGGTAAATCTGATAAACAATGGCTTCGACAAGCTGCGGGTCGTCGCGGTAGAGCCGCCGCATCAGGTTTTCAGAAGAAATTGAGAGCATCAGTCCGCCCAATACTGCTACCATTATTGCCCGTCGGTTTATTCGCTGATTTAGAGCCCAAGCCAGAACAAAGAAAGCCAGCGGTAGCATCCCAGCCCGCAGCATCGCTTCGTCTCCAATCCAAAACATCAATTTGAACAGCACGCCGACCAATACCACCGCGCAACTGATAAACGTCGCTTTTGGAGCCAAGGAAT
>CAXTCS010000282.1:0-5616 GCA_964242365.1 uncultured Hymenobacter sp.
CGTTGAAACCATAAGCCACTATACGTCTTTCACCCTGAATTAGACCACCGCCTAAAAAAGAATCATATTTTTTATAATATTCCCAGCATGATGAATCAGAAAAGCTCCTCTATTAAACCAATAGAGGAGCTTTTACTTTATTAAAACCAAGCACTCCATCTAGAAGCATTGGCTCAAAAGCTACCACAAAACGCCATTAAGATAAAGGATGTGACCCTGATAGAAACGGTATGTATCACTCGGGATATAAACTTCGTAGTATCCCTTAATCTCAAAATCCCAAGTAATGCCTCCGAAATATGTATCGCCTTCGCTGTATAAAGTCGCACCCGCCACCCCTCTTTGGAAGTCACTATTAGCATGGCGTTCGTTCGAGGTAGTAATGTGACTGTTTGCAACATATGGGTCTCCTTTTGTACCAACAGGTTGGACCAAGTTACCGGATGGTGGAGCAAAATTACTTCCCCGTGCAGTTGCGGTAGTTGTCAAGTCATAAGAAGTGTTCCGTTCGTCCCCTGCACGATACCACCTTTTGCTACCACGGCTGTAATATTCGCAATATTCGTTGAGAACGATAGCGGTATAAATCGTTCTGATGTATGAAGAACCAGCTACTACCGGATTGTAGCTGGTGACTTCTGCGTAGGTATAATTTTCTAAACTTAACCTACGCTGAGAATTCGCATCATTGCTGAGATTAAATTGAGTTTGAAATTTTCCGTCACCGTTACTAGACGCTCCTTTTATTGTCCGGTTTTGAAACGACCCGGTTCCTTCCGAGGGTAATGCTATGTGCTTGAGTGAGGTTAGGCCCTTACCAGCAGCATATTTTTGCTCTGCAATACTAGGATTATTTTTAATGCGTTGCAGTTCTTTTTCTGATGCGGCTTGATACTTAAAGCCTTCGTGAAACCAATAAATATTGCTGCCTATTTGATACTCCCCTTTTTGATTGATAAGGGTCGCGTACTGCATTGGGAACCCAAATTCGTTCATTAAACCAAGGGATAATGTGTCCGCTTGGGTAATCTTTTTGGTGCGCAACGATTTGAAATTGAGGCTTTTTTCCCAAGCATCAAGCTCTTGGCTATTTTTGTTCCACAAATCATCCCTAACTTTTTGAAAAGACTCAATATCGGGGAAAACCAAACGGCCATCGATAACACGCAAGTCGGTATTATTTATGGATTCTACCTTCTGCGTAGGTAGTACGTTTTGCTCTTTGGAACAGCTGCTGAGGGCGAGGGTAGCGCCTATCAGTATTGCAATGATGTGGAAATGTGTTGTTTTTTTCATGATTGAAAAGTAGAAAATTGGAAAGAATTAGTCATTAATTTCGGTTTGCAGGCATAATCTAGAGTTAAGGCAACCGTCCAAGATAAGGAGATTTCTTGAGAGAGGCCAGTCAATGGCCAAAAAAGCAGCTAATACTTTGCAAACAAGTTTTATACTTAATGCAATTCGCTAAAATAGCCACACCACCTCGTTTTGAATCGTTGCCAAACTTAATATCTTTTATCGAGGAAACAATATATTATTTCAGTTTGCAGAAATAATATATTGTTTCCTTATAACACTTCCAGCACCTCTACGTCAAATACTAGGGCTGCATCAGGAGGAATGCCGCTTTTTCCGCCGGGGCCGTAAGCCAAAGCGGACGGGATGAGCAACAGCTTGCGGTCACCTTGGTGCATCAGCAGCAAGCCCTCATCAAAACCTAGGCCTTTTGCATTGCTGCCAGTCATGTACACCTCGCAGCCGCACACGGTATGGTTGTCGGCCGAATTATCAAAAATGCTGCCCGCCGGGTACCGGGGGTTGCCCAGAGATTCCGGGTAGTTCGTCGACGACGGGTGCGCCCCGTTGCTCAGAAACCGTCCGATGTACTTCACGCGCACCTGCTTGCCGGCGGTCACGGGCGTGCCCTGCCCGTCGGCGATGCCCACCACGTACAGGCCAGAGTTGGTGCGCGTGGCCTTGTCGGTGAGGTGATTGCGCTGCAAGTAATGCTGAATCGTGTCCTCGTCGATGATTTTTAGCTGGTCCGCGTGGTCCCGAAGCTGCTTTTGCAGGGTCGTCTGGGAGTTGCAGCTCCACAAGGCCGGAGCCGCCAGCAGCAGGCCGGCGGCCAGCAGCAACAGGCGCGAACGAAGCAGGAGGTTTTTCATGGCAAAAGGATAAAAGGATTCCGGCCAACGGAGGCCCGGGCAGCTGCGCCGCGCCGCCCGTTGGCCGGAATAAGGGTGCTAGACAGGATTATTGAACGTCAACCAGCTCCACCTCGAAGCGCAGGGGCGAGTTGGCCGGAATGTCGGCCCCGGCGCCGCGCGTGCCGTAGGCCAGCGACGAAGGAATGAGCAAAATGGCCTTGCTGCCCTTGTTGAGCAACGAAATGCCTTCGTCCCAGCCCGGAATAACCTGGCCCTGGCCGATGGGGAAATCAATGGGTTTGCCGGCTTTGTCCGACGAGTCAAACAGCTTGCCGCTGAGCAGCGTGCCGTTGTAGTTCACGCTCACCGTTTGGCCGGGCGTGGGCTTGGGGCCGCTGCCGGGCTTCAGCACCTGGTAGTACACGCCCGATGCGGTTTTCTGCATCGTCAGGTTGTTTTTCTTGATGTAGTCTTGCAGCACCGCGTCGTCCTTTTTCAGCTGCGTCACCACGGCGGGGGCCGCCAGCATCTTGGCCTGAGCATCTTTCTGGGCCTTCATTTGGGCGGCGTACTCGGGCGAGGCCATGCGCTTGCGCATCTGAATGACCATGGCGTGCTTTTGCAGCTCGGGCTGCATGGCCGTCACTTCGGCTTCGGTGAGCAGCTTGGGGCTGGTGGCCACGTACATCAGCACGATGTTGCCGCTTTTTTTCAGGAAAGGGGGCACGGGCTGGCCGCCTTTGGGCTTGAAGAGCGAATCGGCCTGGAAGCGAAACACCGCGCTGTCGCCGGGCTGAATGAAGGACAGCGCCTCGTCGGGGGCTCCCTTGGTCTTCAGCTCTTTCAGGGGCAGCGGCACGGGCAGGCCCACGTCGCGGCGCGAGTCCTGGAGCACCGAATCTTTGCCGGTGAGAAACTTCAGGCTGCCGAGCAGGAACTTGCCCACCCGGTCTTTGTAGGTCGGGTCGCCGTCGGCGTTCACGTCGCGCCGCTCGTATCCGTTGCCGACTTTCTTGTAAATCTTGTACTCGATGCCGGACTTGGTTTTGGCAAAGTCACCGCCGCCTTTGTTGCAGGCCGTGAGGGAAGCGAAGCTTAGCACGCCGGCCGCCAGGGCCAGCTGCCGCGCGGAGCGGAAGGAAAAAAGCATGAAAATAAAAGAAGTGAAGAGTCAGAAACGGTTCAAAGTTACGCCACCGGCGGCGCTACGGCGGCAGGCACCCCCGTAAGCTGCTCTTTATACTCGGGCAAGATGCCCAGGAAGCGCTCCACGGTTGCATCGAGCGGGACGTAGCTGATGCCCCCGGAGGCGTTGTGGTGGCCGCCGCCGTCGAAATGCCGCCGCGAAAAGTCGCTCACCGAGAAGTTGCCCACCGAGCGAAAGGATATTTTGACGGCCACGCCGCGGTCGATGAACACGGCCGCAAAAACAATGCCCTCGATGCTGAGGGCGTAGTTTACCAGGCCTTCGGTGTCGCCGGTTTTGCTCTGGTACTGGCGCAGCTCGTCCTGCGTGATGGCGATGTAGGCGGTGTTGAACTCGCGGTTCACCACCAGCTTGTCTTTCAGAATAAAGCCCAGAAAGCGGAGGCGGATTTCGGAGTGCGAGTCGTAGATGCGGCGGTGCACCGACGACAAATCGATGTTAACCTTGAGCAGCTCGGCGATAATCAGGTGGACGTTGCGCGAAGTGCTGGGGTGGCGAAACGAGCCCGTATCGGTCATGATGCCCGCGTACAGCGCCTCGCCGATGCCCTTGGTGATGAGGTCCTGGCCGTCCAGGTCGCGGATGATTTCAAAGATGAGCTCGGCCGTGGCCGCCGCCGTGGGCACCGAAAACACGATGTCGGCAAAATCCTCGGGCTCCTGGTGGTGGTCGATGAGCACCTTCACGGCGCTGGCCTGCCGCACGTACTCGCCCAGCTCGTTGATGCGGCCCAGGCAGCTAAAATCGAGGCAGCAAATGACGTCGGCGCGGTTCACGAGGTCGCGCACCTGGCGGTCGTTCTGGCGGCGGTCGTAAACCACCACCTCGTCGTTGCCCTCCATCCAGTTGAGGAAAGCGGGGTAGTCGGACGGCGTGACCACCGTCACGTGGTGGCCTTTTTGCTTGAGGTACCCGGCCCAGGCCAGCGATGAGCCCAGGGCGTCGGCGTCGGGCTTGTGGTGAGTGGTGATGACTACCTGCTTGGGTTGCGCGAGCAACGCCCGCAGGGCGGAAATGGAACTGGACATCGACAACGTGAATGGCCCTAAAAAAGAACTGAGGGCCGGTGGCTTACGAATAAACGGGGCGGCAAAAGTCGGAAGAAATCCGTTCCCAACAACGCCCGCCCCCCGGAAGGTTCGCCCCGGCTGGCCCAACGGCCCGCCGGGCCCGGCCAAGGCAACCCGTGGGCTTTGTGGCTACTTTTGCCCCGTAATAACTTTTTCAACCACCCCCAGCCCAACCACAATGGCCACGAACCGCACATTCACGATGATTAAGCCCGACGCCGTCCAGGAAAACCACATCGGTGGCATCCTGGGCATGATAGAAGCGGGCGGCTTCCGCATCGTGGAGCTCCAGAAGATTAACCTCAGCGCCGAGCGCGCCGGCCAGTTCTACGCCGTGCACGCCGAGCGGCCCTTCTACCACGACCTGGTGGCCTACATGTCGAGCGGCCCCATCGTGGCGGCCGTGCTCGAAAAAGACAACGCCGTGGCCGATTTCCGCACCCTCATCGGCGCCACCAACCCCGCGCAGGCCGCCGAAGGCACCATCCGGAAGAAGTACGCCCAGAGCATCGAGGCCAACGCCGTGCACGGCTCCGACTCCGACGAGAACGCGCAGATTGAGGCCGACTTTTTCTTCGGCGTGAAGTAATTCGTCGCAGAAAACAAAGAAAAACCCGCTCTGCGCACGGCAGAGCGGGTTTTTCTTTGTACCAAAAGCGTACTTTTTTTATACCAAATTTGTATCGTCGCGCTTACTTCAGCGGTTGAAGCCGATGCGGCCCGGCGCTTTGCTATCGCTGATGAAGTGCGCTTTTTCGCGGTTGTAGAGGTCGGCCAGGGAGGTGGCTTCGGTCACGGGCTCGGTTTGGCCCAGGGCGGTGGCCAGGGCCTGGGCTTTCTCCTGGGCCAGGGGCTCGAAGCGGTAGGAGGCGATGAGGCGGCCTTTGCGCAGCAGGGCTTTGTCGATGCGGGCCAGCTCGGCGTTGAAGGTGCACACAATCTGAATGTGAAAGCCGTCGGAAAGCAGGCCGTCCGAAAGGTTCAGCAGGTTGCTCATGGCATTGCCGGCGACGCCGTCGCGCTTGGCCAGCAGCTCCTCGGCGTCTTCAATGAGCAGGATGGAGTTGGTATTGTCGTGCAGCAGGTTGATGAATTCCGGGTCGGCGATGCGGGCGGCGAGGTTGGGCGGAATGAACAGCTTGGGCTTGTCGGTGAGGCCGCAGAGGTGGCGGATGTAGCTGGTTTTGCC
>CAXTCS010000283.1:0-5576 GCA_964242365.1 uncultured Hymenobacter sp.
CGAATTAAAATTGTAATTGACAATTACAATACCACCTTAACTTAGACCACCGCCCATAATTACAATCTGGTCATTACCTGCTTCACCATGCGGTCTTTCCAGGGGCCAAACGTGCCGGCCACGATTTGCTTGCGCGCCTCGCCCACCAGCCACAGGTAAAAGGCCAGGTTGTGGGCCGAGGCGATTTGGGGGCCCAGCATTTCCTGGCACTGAAACAGGTGGCGCAGGTAGGCCCGCGAGTAGAACGTGCTGGCGTGCCCGCCAAGTTCGGGGTCGATGGGCGTGAAGTCCTGCGCCCACTTCTTGTTCGTGACGTTGACGATGCCCTGGGTGGTGAACAGCATGCCGTTGCGGGCGTTGCGGGTGGGCATCACGCAGTCGAACATGTCGACGCCCAAGGCGATGTTTTCCAGGATGTTGGCGGGCGTGCCCACGCCCATGAGGTAGCGCGGCTTGTCTTTGGGCAGGATGTCGCAGACCAGCTCGGTCATTTCGTACATCAGCTCGGCCGGCTCGCCCACGCTCAGGCCGCCGATGGCGTTGCCCTCGCGCCCCTGGGCCGCGACAAACTCGGCCGATTTGATGCGCAAATCTTTGAACGTGCTGCCTTGCACGATGGGGAAAAGGGCCTGTTGGTAGCCGTAGAGGCCTTCGGTGCTGTCGAAACGCGCGATGCAGCGTTGCAGCCAGCGGTGCGTCATGTCGAGCGAGCGGGCGGCGTAGTCGTACTCGCAGGGCCAGGGCGTGCACTCGTCAAAAGCCATGACGATGTCGGCCCCGATAACCCGCTGAATGTCCATCACGCCCTCGGGCGAGAACAAATGCGGGCTGCCGTCGATGTGCGAGCGAAACTTGACGCCTTCCTCCTTGATTTTGCGGGTGTTGCTGAGCGAGTACACCTGGTAGCCGCCGCTATCGGTGAGCAGGGGCTGGTCCCAGCCGTTGAAGCGGTGCAGGCCGCCGGCGGCGCGCAGCACGTCGAGGCCCGGCCGCAGGTAGAGGTGGTAGGTATTGCCCAGAATAATCTGGGCTTTCACGTCGGTTTTGAGGGTGGTTTGCGAAACCGCTTTCACGGTGCCGGCCGTGCCCACGGGCATAAATATGGGCGTTTCTACGGGGCCGTGGGCCGTTTGAATGAGGCCGGCGCGGGCTTTGGTGCCGGGGTCTTGGGCGAGAAGGTCGAAGGTCATTCGGGGGAGGCGGGGAGGAGGAAGCGGGGAGCGGGAAGTGGGGAGCGGGCACCGGGTGTCCAAATGCCCGCTCCCCACTTCCCGCTCCCCGCTTCCCCCGCAAAGGTAGCCCGCCCGCCCGCCGCCCCGTACTTTTGCCGGCTCATTCGTCCCGCGCCTTTGTTGCTTCCACCAGTACCCACGTCCCCGTTTTTTTGGTTGCTGCTTGTTTGCGTGTTGGTGCAACTGTTTTACGCGGCTTATTTCTTTGGGCCCTTCGCCGGCCGCGGACCCGAAATGCCCTCCGATGCGCCGGGGCCTGATGCCGAGCCGGTTTCGGTGGTCGTGTGCGCCCGTAATGAGCTGGAGAACCTGCGCCGCCTGCTGCCCCTGCTGCTTCGGCAAGACTACCCGGCCGGCTTCGAAATCGTGCTCGTCGACGACCGCAGCCACGACGACACCCACCTCTACGCCCAGCAGCTCGCCCAGTACTACCCCAACAAGGTGCGGCTCGTCACCGTCAGCGGCACGCCGGCGGGCTTCGCGCCCAAAAAATACGCGCTGACGCTGGGCATCAAAGCCACCCGCCACGCCCGCCTGCTCTTCACCGACGCCGACTGCATTCCGGCCACCAACCAGTGGCTGCGCCTCATGCAGCGCGGCTTTTCGCAGGCCGGCGGGGCCGACCTCGTGCTCGGCTTTTCGGCCTACACCGAGGCGCCCGGCTTTCTCAACAAGCTCATCCGCTACGAAACGCTGCTCACTGGCGCCCAATACCTGAGCTTTGCCTGGCGCGGGCGGCCCTACATGGGCGTGGGCCGCAACCTGGCCTACACCCGCGCCTGCTTCACGGCCACCAAGGGCTTTGCCTCGCACATCCGCGCGCTTTCCGGCGACGACGACTTGCTCGTGCAGGACGCCGTGCGCCAGCGCCAGCGCGTGGCCGTGGTGGCCAGCCCCTCGGCCCACACCCTCAGCGAGCCGGCCGCGACGTGGGGCGCGTGGTGGCGCCAGAAGCGCCGGCATTTGTCGGCCGGCCGGGCCTACCGGCTGGCCGACCGTTTGCGGGTCGGTACCTTCGTAATGGCCAATATGTTGTTCTACCTGGCTACGGCGGTGCTATTATTTTCCCCAAACATTTGGGTACCTTTGGCGGTCATATGGGCCCTCCGAACTTTGTTTGTGAGCGCCGTGTATGCCCGTTTGAGCCGGCGCCTCGACCAGCCCGTAATCGTCGGGCTGCTGCCGGTGCTCGACGCGGTTTATTTTTTCCAATACCTGGCCCTGGGAATCTCGCTCTTCCTTAACCGCACCCTTCGATGGAAGTAAACAACCAAGACATTCAAAAGCAGTTTTCAGCCAAAGCCAAGCACGACTTTAAGCTGATTCGCGCCGCCGTGGACCACGGCGACGAGAAGGCGTACGCCGAGCTGATGCACATCTACAAAAAGCCCGTTTACCACGTGGTGCTCAAAATGGTGCGCAACCAGGACGACGCCGAGGACCTCACCATCGAAGCCTTCGCCAAGGCCTTTCGCAACCTGCACAAGTTCAACCCCGAGTACGCGTTCAGCACCTGGCTGTTTCGCATTGCCACCAACAACTGCATCGATTTCATTCGCAAGAATAAAATCAAAACCATGTCGATTGACTCCGCGATTAAAGTGGACAACGGCGACGAAATCACCATCGATTTTCGCGACAACGACCTGAACCCGGCCGAGCACGCCGTGCGCAACCAGAAAATCGAAATCATGCGCCACGTCGTGTCGCGCCTGCCCGACAAATACCAGCGGCTCGTGTCGCTGCGCTATTTCGACGAGCTTAGCTACGAGGAAATCGCCACCGAGCTGAAAGCCCCGCTTGGCACCGTGAAAGCCCAGCTGCACCGCGCCCGCGAGCTGCTCTACGACATGGTGAAGCACACCAAGCAGATTATTTAAGTTGTGAAAAAGCCCCGATGCGAGTCGGGGTTTTTTTGTGGGCTTTGGGTTCGGTCGGCTGGCTGAAGATACAGAACGTCATGTCGAGCGCAGCCGAGACATCTCGCTCGGGGCAGTAATTAATTGATTGGTGGCGGCAGGCGAGATGTCTCGGCTGCGCTCGACATGACGTTCTACCTTTGCGCTCATGAACCTTTTGCAGCACTACTTTCCCGCGCTTACCAAGCCGCAGCTCCAGCTTTTTCAGCAGTTGGAAACCGAGTTTCGGGCCACCAACGAAGCCATCAACCTGGTGTCGCGCCCCGATATGGACAACTTTGCGGAGCGCCACTTGCTGCACTCACTCGGCATTGCCAAGGTGGTGCAGTTTCCTAAGGGCAGCACCGTGCTCGACGTGGGCACCGGCGGCGGCCTGCCGGGCCTGCCCCTGGCTATTATGTTTCCCGAAGTACATTTTCACCTCATCGACAGCATTGGCAAGAAGATTCGGGCCGTGCAGTTTATGGCCGCCGCGCTGGGGCTGAACAACGTTACGGCCGAGCAAATCCGGGCCGAGCAGCTGCGGGCCAAGTACGATTTTGTGGTGAGCCGGGCCGTGGCGCGCCTCGCCACTTTCCACCCTTGGGTAGCCCACCGCTTCAAGCCCCAGGGCGCGCCCGGTGCCGGCCTGTACTGCCTCAAAGGCGGCGACCTGACCGAAGAAATAGCCGAATCCGGCCTGAAAGCCACCGTGACGGACCTGAGTGATTTTTTCAGCGAAGAATTTTACGAGACGAAAAAGGTCGTTTTCGTGCCGGCCAAGTAGCGGCGTATTTCAAGTCCTCGCGCACAAGAAAGCACGTCATGCTGAGCGCAGTCGAAGCATCTCGCGTGGGGTAGTAACTCAATCGTTGGGTACGCCGACCTTCGGTTCTGTGGTTTTGATTACTTGAGCACGCGTCATGCTTCGGCTGCGCTCAGCATGACGTTCCTTCTGCTGCGGTTGCCTGCTGCGGTTGCTTATGCACCGGTATTTAAGACGGGACTTCTGCCGTGAGAAACTCCACGGCGCGGCGCTCCGAATAATACACGCCGTCGGGCGCGCCCTCGGCGAAGCCCACGTGCCCGCCTTCGGGCGGGGTTTCGAGAAACACAAACGGCGAACTGGCCGCTACTTCGCGGGGAAAGCAGGACGCCGGCAGGAACGGGTCGTTCTGGGCATTTACCAGCAGCGTGGGCACCCGAATGCCCGTGAGGTAGCGCCCCGAGCTGGCGTAGCGGTAGTAGGCATCGGCCGAGTCGAAGCCGTGCATGGGCGCCGTGTAGCGGTTGTCGAACGCCAGAAAGTCGCGCAGCTCCTCGATGCCGGCCAGGTCGACCTGGCCGGGCAGCAGCTCGGCTTTGGCCCGCACCTTGAGCCGCAGCGACTTTAGAAAACGCCGCAGGTACACCTGGTTTTGCAGCCGGCCGATGTGCACCGAGCTGGCCCGCAAATCGGTCGGAACGGAAAACACGGCCGCCCGCCGCACCTCGGCCGGCACGCGGGCGGCGTCTTCGCCCAGGTATTTGAGCGTCACGTTGCCGCCGGCGCTGAAGCCCACGAGGTACACGCGCTGGTAGCGCCCGGTGGCCAGCGCGTGGCGCAGCACCAGGTCCAAATCGTCGGTATCGCCGAGGTGGTAGGAGCGGAGCAGGCGGTTCATCTCGCCGCCGCAGCTGCGGTAGTTCCAGGCCAGGGCGTCGAGGCCGGCGCGGTTGAGGGCGCGCACCATGCCGCGCATGTACGGCCGCGAGGCGTCGCCTTCGAGGCCGTGGGAGACGATGGCCAGGCCGTCGGTGGGGCGCGCGGCGGGCGGGCGGCTCCAGTCCAGGTTCAGGAAGTCGCCGTCGGGCAGCTCCAGGCGCTCGCGTTGGTAGGCCACGTCGGGCACCGTGCGCCACAGGCTGGGCACGATGGTTTGCAAATGGCCGTTGAATAAATAGAACGGCGGCTGGTAATGGGATTCGGCAACGAGGGGCATGGCGGCGCGGATAATGTAGGGAACAGGGCTGCGCGCTGGGTGGGCTGGGATAGTGGGTAAAGTTCGCACCTAATCGGCATGCATACTAATTTCAGGGGCCGAAGTGAAAACGGAGTGAATGCCTTGTGGAATCTTTTTGCCACACAGGCTTTGAAATTGTCGGACGGATTCGTACCTTTGCCCTCCCAAACACAGAACTCAAGCACAACGCTCCCATATATTCCAACTCATGGCAAACCATAAGTCGGCCCTCAAACGCATCCGCAGCAACGAAGCTAAGCGCGTGTTGAACCGTTACCAGCACAAATCCACCCGTACGGCCATCAAGCGCCTGCGCGAAGCCACCGACAAAACGGCGGCTCAGGAACTGCTGAAAAAAGTGTCGTCGATGTTGGACCGCCTGGCCAAAAAGAACATCATCCACAAAAACAAAGCTGCTAACAACAAAAGCAAGCTGACAAAAC
>CAXTCS010000284.1:0-5546 GCA_964242365.1 uncultured Hymenobacter sp.
TCAAGGAAGAAAGCAAGTCGTTTTTGAACTACAACGAGCTGCCCCGCCACAGCACGGTTGCCTAGCCACCCGTGGGATAAAAACGGTTGCGAGCCCGTGGCGGGGCCACCCGCCTGGGTGGTCCTGCCACGGGCTCGCGTGGTTTCGCCGGCTTGGTGGCCGGCTTTTAGGTTTTAGGCGCCCACAACGTGCGCAATGGCCCTGAGCAAGGCGGCGCAGGCCTCGTCAATTTCCGCCTCGGTGATGATGAGCGGCGGGGCCAGCCGCAGCGAGTTGTCGCAGAACAGGAACCAGTCGGTGAGGACGCCCTCGTGCGCTAAAGCGTAGTCGATGATGGGCTTGAGCACGGCAAAGGACTCAAATTCTACCGCCATCAGCAGGCCGCAGCCGCGCACGGCCCGAATGGCCGGATGCACCAGCCGCGCCCGAAACCGCGCCGCTTTTGCGGCCACGCCCTGCACCAGCTGCTCATCCTGAATGACCTGCAACGTGGCCAGAGCCGCCGCGCAGCTCACCGGGTGCCCCCCAAACGTGGTGCAATGCCCCAGAATCGGGTTGGTTTTGAAGCCGCTCATGACGCCGGTGTTGGCGATGAACGCGCCGATGGGCATGCCACCGCCCATGCCCTTGGCGCACACCAGAATATCGGGCTCGATACCGAACTGCTCGAAGGCCCACATGGTGCCCGTGCGCCCGTAGCCGCACTGAATCTCGTCCAGAATGAGCAGGGCCCCCACCTCGGTGCAGCGGGCGCGCAGGGCCGGCAGGTAATCGGGGTGCGGCACGCGCACGCCCGCCTCGCCCTGCACGGTTTCGATGACCACGGCGGCGGTGCGCTCAGTTATCAGGGCGAAGTCGGCTAACTCGTTGTGGCGCAGGTGGCGCACGTCAGGCAGCAGCGGGCGGAAGCTGTTCTTGAAATCCTCGGAGCCGGTGATGGACAGCGCGCCGTGGGTGGAGCCGTGGTAGGCGTTGAGGCAGGAAATGAGCTCGGTGCGGCCGGTGTGGCGCTTGGCCAGCTTCAGGGCGCCTTCGATGGCCTCGGTGCCGGAATTGGTAAAAAACACCGAATCGAGGTGCGCGGGCAGGGTTTGGTGAATGGCCTGGGCCAGCTGGGCGGGCACGGCCTGCACCAGCTCGCCGTACACCATCAGGTGCAGGTATTTGTCGAGCTGCGCCCGAATGCCGGCCAGCACGCGCGGGTGGCGGTGGCCCACGTTGCTCACGCCAATGCCCGAAATCAGGTCGAGGTAGCGGCGGCCGTCGGGGCCGTACATGTACACGCCTTCGGCCCGCTCAATTTCCAGCAGCAGCGGGAAATCGGAGGTTTGGGCCTGGTGACGCAGAAATAATTGGCGTGGCGTAATCACGGATTTCTTGGATTTAAGCGGATTTCACGGATTTTGTAGTCGATTAATTGCTTAATCGATTACAAACCATCTACTGCGACTTGTTTTGTTTCAACTACTGCCGCTGCGTTTCAATTTTTCCGCAAAAACAATAGAGTCGGCTGTGGGCGCAGCAGGCGTTTCCGGAGGTGCAACCGCGGCTGCCTTGGTTTGATTAATTGGCTTCGGCTAAAAGGTTGGTACAAATGTTACGCAGGTTCCCGCAGCTATTTCCCACTCTGGGGTGAGCAACGCGCCCAGGTTGAAGTGCGGGCCTCGGTCAGCGCCCCGTCCGGGGAATCGAATTCGCCGCGTAGATTAAGGTGCTGCCAGCTCACGGGCGGTATGCGCGCAATGGCATCGGCCGGGGCCTGGTCGTCTGAGCAAGCTGTTGACTTCCAGAGCAGCCGTGGCGAATGAGCCGCAGAGCAACGAAATTTGAGCCGTATACCAAACCGTGCCCTGGTACGGTGGCGGACCTTTGTGCTGTACTAAAGCACTGGTCACGTGGCCAAAGCGAGTTTATATCAGCACTTTCCGGCCAAAGAGCTGTTGCTGGAAGCCTACCTGGAACAAGCCATTGAGGCGGCCTTTATACGGATGCGGGCCCACGTTGCTACCATCACCGGGCCGCGTGAGCAGGTGCTGGCGTGCTTCACGCTGATGGTCGATTTCATGGAAAGCCAGGATTTCCGGGGCTGCCGCTTTCAAAACATGCTGCCGGAAGTGCCGGCCAGCAGCCCGCGCGTGCACGAGCTCATCCGCCGGCACAGCGTGCTGATGCGGGACTACTTTGCCGAGCTGCTGGCCCCGCTAAGCCAGCAAGCCACGGCCGATGCCATCGCGCTGGTCTACGAAGGCGCGCTTATCTCCTGCCAGATTCATGGCAACGTGTCCCCCATTGAAACGGCCAAAAAACTAGTAGAAAAGCTACTGTAGCTTTTTTTATTGATTAAAAACAGACAGGTCTGTTTTATATTTTCTCACTTTTATGCTTGGTTTGTATGCGCCCTGCCCTAACCCGCCGGCTACTGTTCCTCGCCACTTTGCAGCCCTTCGGCATTCGGATGCTGCGCCTGGCCATTGCCCTGGTCCTGATTTGGATTGGTGGCCTGAAATTTTTCGCTTACGAGGCCGATGGCATCGTGCCCTTCGTGGCCACGAGCCCGCTGATGTCCTTCTTTTACCACCATCCTGCTGAGTATAAGTCGCATCAGGGGAAAGAGGGCGAGCGGAAGCCGGCCAACCGCCAGTGGAACGAAGCCAACAATACCTACGGCTTCGCCAAGGGCTTGGGGGTGTTGCTGGTGGGCCTCGGCCTGTTGCTGCTGGCCAATGCCGTGCACCCGGCCCTCGGGCTGGCGGGGAGCGTGCTGGTGGTGGTCCTGAGCCTGGGCACGCTTTCGTTTCTGGTGACCACGCCCGAATCGTGGGTGCCGCACCTCGGCGATGCGGACTACGGTTTTCCCTTTCTCTCGGGTCGGGGCCGGCTGGTGATTAAGGACGTGATGATGCTGGCCGGGGCCCTGGTGCTCATCGCCGATTCGGCCCGGCAGTGGCTGCGCCGCCTGCCCGCGGCCCGTGAGCTGCTGGCCAACTAACTCCGGGCCGCTGACCAAACCTGCCAGCGCGCGAAGGCCGGAAATTTGCCTTATCAAGTGGCGGCATGTAGCCGCTAGCCCCCTATGAATCAGACCCCGCAATCGTACCAGGCCCTCCTTATTGGTTTTGGCAAAGCCGGCACACCCTGGCTCATGTCGGGCGGCCGGCACGAAAAACAAGCTATCGCGCAGGGCTACCAGATTCGGGTGGCGACGCTGCCCGCCGCGGCTGTGCCGCGGGTCCAGGTGCTGCGCGACCACATCTACACCCATCCGGCCATGAGGGAGTCGCTCAACGACTTATTCGGCAAGCTATGAGCCCAGGCCACTTCGCTTTTCATTTTCAGCCTATTTTCCATTTCCGGCCCCATGAGTATGCCTCTGCTCCCACCCTTCACTGCTGAAACGGCCCCGCTCAAAGTGCAGGCCGCCGAAGACGCCTGGAACAGCCGCGACCCCGACCGGGTGGTGCTGGCGTACACGCCCGACTCGGAGTGGCGCAACCGCACCGAGTTTCTGCACGGCCGCGAAGAAATCCGCGCCTTTTTGCAGCGCAAATGGGCCAAGGAGCTGGACTACCGGCTAAAAAAAGAATTGTGGGGCTTTCGCGAAAACCGCATGGCCGTGCGCTTCGAGTACGAATACCACGACGCGGCCGGGCAGTGGTGGCGGGCCTACGGCAACGAGCTGTGGGAATTTGCGCCCAACGGCCTCATGCAGCGGCGCTACGCCAGCATCAACGACGAGGCCATTGCGGCAGCCGAGCGGCGGCTGCGCTAGTCGGCCGCGCTTCGTGCCAGCAGCGCAAGGCTGCCGCTGGCGGTCGCTGATTCTCCTTGATTTATCGGCTTTTCACTTCCCCTCTTTTCTCTTTTCCCATGGCTAATTCTTCAGTAACTCCGGTGCCGGGGGCGGAACTTGCTTCGGCGAGTACTCCCACCACCAATACCCAGGACCCGGGCCCGGCAGCGGGGCAATGGTCGCGGCGCGGGTTTTTGCAAGCGGCGCCCCTGTTGCCGGCCGTTGCCAGCAGCCTGTTGACAACGGCCGGTTCTCCTTCCACAACTAACCTGCCCAAGGCCATGAAAACGAGTATTATTCAGTATCGAAACGTGCGGGTAGACGGGCTGGATATTTTTTACCGCGAAGCCGGCGACCCGGGCAAGCCCACGGTGCTGCTGCTGCACGGCTACCCGACGTCCTCGTTTATGTTCCGCAACCTGATGCCGCTGCTGGCCGAGCGCTACCACCTGGTGGCGCCGGACTACCCCGGCTTTGGGCAGAGCAGCTTTCCCGACGCGGCGCAGTTTGCCTACACTTTCGACAACCTGGCGCGGGTGATGAACGGCTTCGTGGAAGCGCTGCACCTGACCCATTACAGCCTGTACGTGATGGACTACGGGGCCCCGGTCGGCTTCCGGCTGGCCACCCAGCACCCCGAGCGTGTGCAGGCGCTGATTGCCCAAAACGGCAACGCCTACGCCGACGGCTTGCCGGCTTTTTGGGACCCGTTGCGGGCCTTTTGGCAAGACCCGCAGAACCCGGCGATAATCGCCCGGATTCGCGAGCAGTTTACGCTGGCCGGCATCAAGGACCAGTACCTGACGGGCGTGCGCAACCCCGAAAATATCAGCCCCGATACCTACACCCTCGACTGGGCCCGCATGAGCCGGCCGGGCAATATCGACGTGCAGCTGGCGCTGTACTACGACTACCGCACCAACGTGGCCCTGTACCCGGCGTGGCAGGCGTACTTCCGCCAGTATCAGCCGCCTACCTTGCTCATGTGGGGCCAAAACGACCTGATTTTTCCGGTGCCGGCGGCCCAGGCCTATGCCCGCGACCTGAAAACGACCGAGTTGCACCTGTTTGATACCGGGCACTTTGCCCTGGAGGAAGAAGCGCCCGCCATGGCAGCGCTGATGGAGGCGTTTCTAGCCAAGCACGTGAGCGGCAAATCAGCTGGGAAGCCCGCCCGTTAGCCCCGGATTGCTGCATGCTTCGTGGGCCAAATGCGACGAGAAAGACGCCTCTTGGCTGAACCGGTTTCTTGTATCACGACTGAAAAACGTCCTGGTGCAACATTATTCCGGCTGACCGGTCTCATCCGTCGATGAGCCACTTGCCCACCTCCCCCGCGACAGACCAGCAGCTGATTGCGCAGGTGCTGGGCGGAAATACGGCGGCGTTCGGGCAAATCGTGCAGCGCACGGAAGGGCTGGTGACGCAGTTGGTATTCAAGATGATTCGGCATCCCGCCGACCGCCCGGATGTCGCGCAGGACGTGTACCTGAAGGTGTTCAGGAATTTGGCCGGGTTCAAGTTTCAAGCAAAACTCTCGACGTGGGTTGGCCAAATCGCCTACAATACGTGCCTGCATTACCTGGAAAAAAAGCAGCTGGTGCTGGTGGACCCCTCGGAACCAGGGCCGGACGACGCGTCGGAGGAGGGCCGCCGGGCCCCGCCCCCGCTGGTCGCCGGTGCGGACTACGACCCCGAAACGGCCCTTTTTGGCCAGGACCTGGCCGGCATTTTGGGCACGGCCATCGAGCAGCTG
>CAXTCS010000285.1:0-5499 GCA_964242365.1 uncultured Hymenobacter sp.
GCAGGTAGGCCACGATGCCGTCGTGGTGGTCGGAATGGTAGCTGCCGTTGAGGTGAAGCAGCGTTTGGCCGGCCTGGCGGCTGGTGCGGATGAAGTGGGCCATCGTCGCGTCTTTCAGGGCCTGCGCCTGGATGATGTTTTGGGGCCCGCCGCCGTGGGCTTGGCTGTCGCCGCCGAACATGGCGGCCATGTTTTTGTAGCCGGGCAGGTCGTAATCGACCTTTAAGGGCAGCGGGGCGAGCAGGGCGCGGTCGGTGGCGGGCAGCTTGTCGAGGGCTTTGAGGCTGCCGCGGGCCACGGCCTGGGCGAAAGGGCGCGGGGCATCGGTGCCGACGACGGGGAGGTGGTTGGCGCGGGCAAATTGCAGCAGCGGGCGGTAGTCGGTGGCGTAGTTGGGCCACGGGCGGGCCTGGCGCTCGAAGGCGGTATCGGCCAGGGTGCCAGCGGCATACTGGGCCACCAGCGGCTGCACGTCGCGCTCAAACATTTCCAGGCCCAACACCAGCTGGCCGGGCTTTTTGAGGCGCAACAGGTCCTTGGCGACTTGCAATTCGAGCCAGTGGGCCAGGGCGTCGTTGTGCTGCTCGCCGAAGAGCACGACATCGGCCTGCGCCAGCTCGGTCAGCATTTGGTCGTAGTCGGCGGGAGGGCCGGCGGCGGCGAAGAGGCGGTAGGCGGGCCGGTCGCCGGTGAAGGCCAGGCTGGTGAGCGCCAGGCAGGAAAGAAGGAATAAGCGGAAAGTCATAATATCAAAAAGAACGTCATGCTCATCTGGCGTTCAAAGTTCGTTAGGCAAGTGGTTAAGCTACCCTTTGTAAAACATCCACTTGCCCAATTCCCGGTACGTTACCTTTTTGCCGTACATCAGAATGCCCACGCGGTAGATGCGGGCCGCCACCCACACCGTGCCGATGAAACCGAGAATGAGCAGCGCGATGGACAGCGCCAGCTGCCACATCGGCACGCCAAACGGCAGGCGGATGACCATGGCGATGGGCGAGGTAAACGGAATCATCGACATCCAGAAGGCCACCGGGCCGTCGGGGTTGCGCAGGATGACCGATACGCCCACGATGTAGCTCAGGATGAGCGGCATGGTTATCGGAAACATGAACTGCTGGGTGTCGGTCTGGTCGTCGACGGCCGCGCCCACGGCCCCAAATAGCGCCCCGTAGAGGAGGTAGCCGCCGAGGAAATAGACGATAAACCCAAACAAGATGGTGCCCAACGGTAAGGCCGCCAGCGTTTTGAAGAAGCTGAAGCGGCCGGCCGGGTTGGCCGCTTGCGCCGTCTGCTTGTTCATGCCTTGGTCGAAGCGTTCGGCGGCCGAGCGCGGCTGCTCATCGCCGGCGGCGGCTTTGGTGGCCTTGGGAGCGGGCGTAGCGGCCACCTCGGTTTTGGGCTTGTCGTCGCTCATCAGCAGCGGCATCAGCACCGACGACACGCCGAACGACAGCAGCCCCCACAGCAGAAACTGGGTGAGCCCAACGGCCGCGATGCCTACGATTTTGCCCATCATCAGGTCAAACGGCTTGACCGAGGAAAGCATCACCTCCATAATGCGGCTCGATTTCTCCTCCCCCACTCCGCGCATAATCTGCACGCCGTAGATGAAGATGAACAGGTAAATGGCCAGCGCCAGCGCGTAGGCCGTGCCCGACGTGGCCAGGGCATTGCTGTCGGCTTCCTTGCCGGTGTCGTCGAGGCTAATGGCTTGCAGGTCGACCTTCGAGCGCAAGCGGTCGAGCTGTTCCTGCGAGAGGCCCGACTTCTGCATTTTCAGGTCCGAAAAGGCCTTGTTCAAAGCAGTCTCCACGGCCAGCTGCTTTTTCAGGCTGATGTTGCCTTTGCCGTAAAACTGTACGCCGACGGGATTTTCGACGTCGAGGCCGGCGGGCAGCACGAGCAAGCCGTCGTGCTTGGCTTTCTGGAAGCCTTTTTTGGCTTCGGCCAGCGTGCCCATCGCTGTTTCGAAACGCAGCTGGGGCGTGCTCACGAGGCGGCTGGCCAGGTTGAGGCCGCTCTCGTCGCGCACCTCCACCACGTCGGTGCTCTCGTTGTCGGAGCTGGCAATTTTGGCGATGAACACCCCAAAACCCGCCAGCAGCAGCGGCACGGCCAAGGTGAGCACGATAAAGGCTTTTTTGCGCACACGGGTGAGGTATTCGCGCTGGGCAACGAGTAAAAATCTGGAGGCCATGAGGGTCAAGGTTTACAGGCTATATTGAGCAAAAAGGCCGTCATGTCGCGCTTGCCGAGACATCTCGCGTGTAACAGGAATCAATCCTTCTGCGACGATGCGAGCGAGATGTCTCGGCAAGCTCGACATGACGTTCTGGGAAAATGTCATCATCAGGCGGGTTCCTCCACCAGGGTTTCCGGCATGGTTTCGCGCACGCGCCGGATGAAAATCTCGTTGATGCTCGGAATCTTTTCCCGAAACGCTTCCACTTCCACCGCCCCGATGAGGTAGCGCAGCAGGTCGTTGGGCCGCACGCCGGCGTGCAGCTGCACGCGGGCGTAGAAGTGGCCGTTTTCGCGCTCTTTCTGCTCCAGCACTTCAAAATCGGGATGCACCACGATGAGCTTGCCCCGGCCTTCCACCTCGTAGGTGTTGGTTTTGAACTGGTTGCGAATCACGTCAACGGGGCCGTCGAGCACCTTGCGCGCGCGGTTGATGAGGGCAATGTTGTCGCACAGCTCCTCGACCGACTCCATGCGGTGCGTCGAGAAAATAACGGTGGCGCCCTGCTGGCGCAGCTCCAGAATCTCGTCCTTAATCAGGTTGGCGTTAATCGGGTCGAAGCCCGAAAACGGCTCATCCAGGATAATCAATTTCGGCTCGTGCAGCACCGTGGCAATGAACTGCACCTTTTGCTGCATGCCCTTGCTCAGGTCCTCCACGTTTTTGCTGGCCCATTCTTTTATATCAAACCGGCTGAGCCACTGCTTGATGCGCGCCGTGGCATCGGCCCGGCTGAGGCCGCGCAGCCGGGCCAGGTAGAGCAGCTGCTCGCCCACTTTCATCTTTTTGTAGAGGCCGCGCTCCTCGGGCAGGTAGCCGATTTCGCCGATGTGGGCGGGCCCCAGCCGCTGGCCCCGGAAGCGGATTTCGCCCCCGTCGGCCCCCGTAATCTGGGTGATGATGCGGATGAGCGAGGTTTTGCCCGCGCCGTTGGGCCCGAGCAGCCCAAAAATGCTGCCTTCGGGAATGACGAGGCTCACGCCGTCGAGGGCAACGTGCGCGGCATACGCCTTGCGCACGTCGATGGCTTCGAGTATTGGTTTCACAGAAAAGAGGAATTGGTTAGCGGCCTAAATGTAGAAGAATATGGATTATGTCAGCCCGTGGGCTCGTCGCCGAGCTCACGCAGGCTGGCTTCGAGGCAGTCGAGGTGCTGGCCGTAGAGACGCTGTAAATGCCAGCGAGTGAGGCTCCGCATCAGGAAAAATGTACCGATTCCTGCCACTACGTAATAAGCAGTCAGCGTGCCCAACGCCTTTGGCCAGTCATGGCTTACCAGTTTGTGAATGCTGCTGGCTTGGAAGAACATTCCTATTCCAAGCGAAACTACTAAGGACCAACCCGTAAGCTGGTGATACAGCCTCATCAGTCCACGTATGCTGATTAACTGACGCGCCATGTGTTCGCGTAGCGCCCCACTGGCGTCGTCCAAGCCACGCAACAAGGCCAGCTTGCGACGGAGGTAGAAGCAGCTAAGTAGGCAAACAATCAGTAGCCACGCCAACATGGTTCTGGAATATGCGTCGTTGATGTAAAGCAAAGCCAGACATCCTCCGAGGAAGCAGCTGAGCCCAAAGCCGATTTCTACCCAGGCGTTGCGGCGCATCCTGCTCACGGGACTGCGCGAGCCGCGAGCCAATAATAGGGCCAGCGCGGAAGTGTTCAGTGGAGCTGGCGCATCAGCCGGCGCGGGCTGCTGCCACTGGCGGCGAAGGTCATCGAGTTCCATCAGGCGACGTGGAGTAAAAGGGAGCGAAGTTTTTCCTGCACGCGGTGCATTTTCACGCGCACGTTGTTTTGGGTAATGCCCAGAATGTCGGCCATCTCATCGTAGGGCCGGTCTTCGAGGTAGAGCAGAATAAAGGCCTTGTCGACTTCCGACAACCGGCCGATGGCGCGGTACAGCGCCTCCCGGTCTTCCGCGTCGGGCCCCAAATCGGGGCTTTGGGCGACGGCTAGGGCTTCGGCATCCAAGGCGCCTGGCGCGGGGCGGCGGGTGCGCTGGCGCAGGTTCGAGATGGCCACGTTCAGCGCGATGCGGTAGAGCCAGGTGCTGAGCTTGGCGCCCGGCTGCGGCACGTAGCGCGGCCACGCCCGCCACAGCTGCAACACGATTTCCTGGAACAGGTCCTGGCGGTCGTCGGCATCCTGGCAGTACAGCCGGGCCACGCGCCGCAGCAGCGGCTGGTACTCGCGCAGCGCGGCAACAAAATCGGCAGACGGAGCAGCAGCGGCCATGCGGGTAGTGGTTTCGGGGAGTGAATCGCCCGCGCACGGCGTGGCATTACAAAGGCACGCCAAAAAAATCTGGCGGCTATTCTCATCACCCAAAAATTTTAGTCGCCTGATGCCGGACCGTATCTTCGGCCCAAGCGCGTTTGGTATGTCCCCCAGCCAGTCCGGGGTTTCTTGAAAAAGAAGAAACCCCGGACTGTTGACGCAGCCGGGGTTTCAGAAGTGTGGGGGTTTATAGGGAACCCTTTACTTCTCTCGATTATGAGTAGGGACCGCGTGAAAAAACTACTACAAATGGCTGGAAAAGCTGTTTTGTTAGGAGTTGCGAGCGGAGTAGGAAAGGCCATTGGCCTATTCTTGCTCACGCAACTGCTTCGGTAGTTGGTGAGGGGTTGGGCCGAGCGCCTGGCCCCTCATTTTTTGTGTACCAAATATACACGCTTTGCAAGGAGAAAGTTGCTTGTAGCACATGCTTAAGCTTGTGCCCGGCGAACGATGCACAAGCTTAAGCATGTGCTACACTACGCGAAATACTCCTTCACTTTCTCAAAGAAGCCTTTCTCGTTCTTGCCGGGGTGCGGCGTGAAGTTATCCGAGTCGCGCAGCTTTTCGAGCAGCTCGCGCTCCTGGTTGCTCACGTTTTTGGGCGTCCACACGTTGAGGTGGATGAGCTGGTCGCCGCGGCCGTAGCCGTTCAGGTCCTTGATGCCCTTGCCGCGCAGGCGCAGGATTTTGCCCGGCTGGGTGCCGGGGTCGACCTTGATTTTCACCTTGCCCTCGATGGTCGGCACTTCCAGGTTGGCGCCCAGGGCGGCGTCCACGAACGAGATGTACTGCTCGAACATGATGTTGTTGCCGTCGCGCTTCAGGAATTCGTGCGGCTCCTCTTCAATCTGGATGAGCAGGTCGCCGGGCACGCCGCCGCGCTCGGGGAAGTTGCCTTTGCCGCTCATGCTCAGCTGCATGTCGTTGGCCACGCCGGCCGGAATGTTGATGGGAATCACTTCCTCGTGCAGCTG
>CAXTCS010000286.1:0-5470 GCA_964242365.1 uncultured Hymenobacter sp.
CTTCGCTTCCAGCGTCATTTCGGGCACGGCGCTCAACGCCTTCGACACCGGGCAGTTGGCCTTGGCGTCTTCGGCGTGTTTCTGAAAATCTTCGGCCGTGATGTTGCCGCCGCTCACGTGGCCCTCGGTGCTCACGTGGATGCGCTCGATGACGGGCTGGCCGTTGTTCGGGTTCATCGTCACGGTCGAGGTCGTGGTGATGCTCTGCACCGCGTGGCCGTGCTTGGTGAGCACGCTGGTCAGGTACATGGTGTAGCAGCCGGCGTGGGCCGCGCCAATGAGCTCTTCGGGGTTGGCGCCGGGCTTGCCTTCGAAGCGGCTGCCGACGGAGTAAGGGGCATTGAGCGTACCGCTCTGGGTGCTGAGGGTGCCGCTGCCTTTGATGTCGCCGTTCCAGACGGCTTTGCCTGCGTGGTCTGCCATGATTTTTGTGAATGGGTGAATGGAGGAATAGTAAACAATGGTAACGGCGGCCAGGGAGCGGGGTTGCGGCGCGGCCGGCCGACACCACCCCGGCCAACGTACCTTCGCCGCCCTGCCAACCGCGTTTTTACTTGGATTATGGGATTGAAAGCTGCGCTAAGCCGGCCGCTGGCGGCCTACGTTGTACACCG
The DNA here is from genome assembly GCA_964242365.1 of uncultured Hymenobacter sp. Taxonomy (GTDB): domain Bacteria; phylum Bacteroidota; class Bacteroidia; order Cytophagales; family Hymenobacteraceae; genus Hymenobacter. The sequence continues at coordinate 615 of CAXTCS010000286.1, forward strand.
CGACCAAAAGTGGCAGCGCGACCCCGTGGGCACCCAGCTGCGGCTGCTGGCACACCTGACAGCGGAGACGGCCGGCCGCACCGCGTTCGCGCACGCGCACGACGTGCCGGCTTTTTCTTCCCACGCCGACTTTGCAAAGCAAGTGCCCGTGCGCGACTACGAAGCCCTCAAGCCCTGGTTCGACCGCACCCAGGCCGGCGAAGCCGACGTGCTCTGGCCCGGCCGACCGCTGTACCTGGCCAAAACCAGCGGCACCACTTCCGGCACCAAATACATCCCAATTACGAAGGCCAGCATCCCCAACCACATCAACGGGGCCAAGGATGCGCTGCTGCACTACATCCACCGCACCGGCCGCAGCCAGTTTCTCGATGGCAAGCTGATATTCCTGTCCGGCTCGCCCGCGCTGGAGCTGCACCACGGCATCCGCACCGGCCGCCTTTCGGGCATCGCCAACCACCACGTGCCCGCCTACCTGCGCCGCCACCAGCTGCCGAGCTACGCCACCAACGTCGTCGAAGACTGGGAAACCAAGCTGGAGCGCATCGTCGACGAAACGCTGGACCAGCCCATGACCCTGATTTCGGGCATCCCGCCCTGGGTGCAGATGTACTTCGACCGCCTCACGGCCCGCACCGGCCGGCCAATCAAAGACCTATTTCCGGCCTTCAACCTGTTCGTCTACGGCGGCGTCAACTTCGAGCCCTACCGCGCCAAGCTCTTCGAAAGCATCGGCCGGCCCGTCGACAGCATCGAGCTTTTCCCCGCCTCCGAAGGCTTCCTGGCCTTCCAGGACGAGCCCGGCAACCCCGGCCTGCTGCTGCTGCTCGACAGCGGCATTTTCTTCGAATTCGTGCCCGCTGAGCGTTTTTTCGAGCCCAATGCGCCTCGCCTCACCATCGCCGACGTGGAGCTGGACCGCCAATACGCCGTCATTCTCACCTCCAACGCCGGCCTGTGGGCCTATTCCCTCGGCGACACGGTGCGCTTCGTGAGCCTGGCGCCGCACCGCGTCGTGGTCACGGGCCGCATCAAGCACTTCCTGTCGGCCTTCGGCGAGCACGTCATCGGCGAGGAAGTAGAGCAGGCCCTGCGCGAAGTCATGGCCCAATTCTCCGAGGTCGAAGTCATCGAATTCACCGTGGCCCCGCTCGTGAGCGACGACCCCGCCACGCCCTCGCGCCACGAGTGGCTGGTAGAATTTGCCCGCCCCCCCCGCAATGCCGCCGATTTTGCCTCCGCGCTCGACGCCGCCCTGCGCCACCGCAACACCTACTACGACGACCTGCGCCGGGGCAACATCCTCGTGCCGCTCCAACTCACGCCGCTGCCGCCCGGCGCCTTCCAGCGCTACATGAAAAGCCTGGGCCGCCTGGGCGGGCAAAACAAAGTGCCGCGCCTGGGGAACGATAGGAAAGTGGCGGAGGGATTGACTAAGGCCGCCTGAAACCCGTAACTTTAGCCATGCTCCGCCTCGATAAAACCGTTTCTCGCAAAACCACTTTGCACGCCGACCAGGATGCGGAAGACGTAGCCTATTGGCTAACTAAAACGCCGCAGGAACGTCTGGCCGCGCTGGAACACTTGCGGGCGCAATCCATCTGGTTTACCTATCGTCATGCCCCTAGCCAATTCCCTGGACCAAGACTTCAAAGAGTTTATCGAGCTATTAAACGCTCATAAAGTCCGGTACATGGTCGTGGGCGGCTATGCTGTTGCGTACCATGGCTACCTGCGGTACACGGGCGACATTGACGTCTGGGTGGAAGTTAATCCAGTGAATGCTGCGCTGCTGGTGCAGGTGATGCGCGACTTTGGCTTTGGCAGCATGTACAAGGAAGCCGATTTTTTAGCACCGGGCGGAGCCATTCAATTAGGCGTTCAACCGGTTCGTATCGATATTCTAAACGAAATCGATGGCGTAACCTTTGCCGACTGCTACGCCGCTTGTGAGCCTTCAACTTGGGACGGAGTAGCCGTTAATTTTATCAGTTTGGCCGATTTGCGGAAGAATAAAGCCAGCACCGGCCGCCGAAAGGACACAGCCGATTTACGCAACCTGAATAAAGTGAAGCGGAAATAAGCCAATAAACCATCCCGATGCCCAAGCTTCTCCTACTCCTCAGCTGCTGGTTTATCGCCTCGGGCAGCATCTGCCAGAGCCCACGAACTGGCTTTCCGGATACGCCGACCATTACCGAAACTTCGGTGGGGAGGGCACGGATTGGAATGCCGTTACTGAAGCTGAAAGAAGCCTACAAAGGCTGCGTTCTCAGTCCAGACTACTCGGTCAAATATAGCTTTGATGAGTACGGCAGCAAGCCCAATGCTACTTTGGTCAGCCGCGACGGCCAAAAGTTGTTTGTGTTTTGGTTGAACACCCAGACGAAAAAAGTAGCGGGAATTTTTGCGCTTAGCCCAGCCTATCGCACCGCGCAAGGCATTCACGTTGGCTCAACTGCCGGCCAGTTAAAGAAGGTATTGCCCGCTGTACGGGTCGGCCCCAATGAATTAAATATCGAAATGCAGATAGCCGGCATCGAGCGGGGCGAATACGAGAAGACGGGCATCCAATACATTTTCTACAAACAAGGCATACTTGGCAAGGACAAGGATTCTATCGTTCCATCAACGATAGCCGTACCTAACGCCAAAATATCCTGGATACAAGTATTCCCCAATTGAGCCTCAAACCCGCCCTCCACGCCCGCTGCCAAACCTTCATCGCCCAACGCATCGCCGCCGCCCGCACGGCCATGCAGGCCGCCCAGGAATCCTCCAGTTCCGAAACCAAGAGCAGCGCCGGCGACAAGTACGAAACCGGCCGCGAAATGGCCAACGCCGAGCGCGACCGCAACGCCGCCCACATGCAGCAGGCCCAGCAGCTGCAAGCCGAGCTGGCCCGCATCAACCCCGCGCTGCCCTGCGACACCGTGCGGCCCGGCGCGCTGGTGCACACCAGCCTCGGTTGGTTCTACATCAGCATCAGCGCCGGCAAGCTGGCCGGGGAAGGCGGCGGGCCGGACGTATTCGCCGTGTCGGCCGCCGCGCCGGTAGCGGTGGCGCTCAAAGGCAAGCGGGCAGGAGAGGAGGCCGCGTTTAACGGCCAAGCGGTGCGGGTGCTGGGAGTGAGTTAGAGCAGATTTTAGGTCCGTGTACCGGTTGTAGAGACGCAACATCTTGCGTCTCGTCGTTGCTGATGTTGTTTAGTCAGCGCCGTTGGCACGGCTCCGGTCGTTCAACGCGAGTCGTTCAACGACGAGACGCAAGATGTTGCGTCTCTACAACTGGTACACGGACTTGGAAACCGCTCTAGATTGCCACGAGCGCCAGGCCCGCTACCTCCGCAAAGTGACGGTCGAAAGTTAGCAGGGGCACGTCGTGAGCGCGGCAAATGGCGGCAATCCACATGTCGTTTTCGGGAATGGGGCGGCCTTTCTGCTTCAGCGCCCAGCGGATTTCGGCGTAGTGCTCGGCAGCCGAATCATTCAGAGACAAAAAATCCAGGTCGTAAATAAACCCCGATAGTAAGCCAGGTTCTCGGCGGGCCGACCAGAGTTGTGAGCGCCAAACAATAGCTCGCCCGCAACCACGGCAGGCAGGACGAAATCTGCTGCCTGGATTCCGTCCGGCAACGTGAATTCGTTTCTTAAATACGCAATGGCAACGTTGGTGTCGATGGCTACCATTCGCCTTCGATGTTGTTGAATTCGCGGTTGATGATGTCCGTCATTTCATCGGCATCTTCTTTCGAAAGGGTGCCTTTATGGCGACTAATGGCCTCGTAGCTGCCACGCAGCGGCTGGCTGGGGTCCCGCTGCCGACTTTCTAAAAACGCCAACAAGTCTTGCAGCAGCTGCGAATCTTCGGTCGTCGCTACGGTCTTTAGAATTTGCTCACGGACGGTCATGGCGGGAGAAGGTTCAATGGGTGGAAGTACTGCTTCCAAGATACACCTCTAACGCCAGCCCGCGCCCCTAGTTCCCAAGCCCCTATTTCCAGTCCCCGCCGCCATCGGCCGGCTTGTCGCCGTCGGGCTTGAGGAGGCGGAATTCCACCCGTCGGTTCACCTGGGCGTCGGCTTCGGTCAGCTCGTCTTTCAGCGGCTTGGTCGAGCCGTAGCCGAAGCTGTCGATGCGGTTGGGCTGGAGCTTGCCCTTGCGCTCGATGTAGCGGCGGATTTCCTCGGCGCGGTCCTGCGAGAGCTTCTCGTTCACGTCGGGGTCGCCGCTGCTGTCGGTGTGGCCCGCGATGTTGAGCCGAAACGTGGGGTGGTCGACCAAAAACAAAGCAATGCGGTCGAGCGTCGAGTGCATAGAAGACAGAATGGCCGACTTGCCCGGCTCAAACTCAATGTTCTTGAAAATCAGCGGCAGCTTGTAGTCGATGCTGTTGGTGAGCAGCGTCATCACCGTGTCGCCCTTCAGCGCAAACTGCTTTTCGACGCTGAAAAAGTCGGTGCTCTGAATCAGCATGGCGTAGTGCGAGCCCTCAATCAGCTCAAAGTCAAACGTGCCATCGGGCCGGATAAACTTGCTGGCCACCTCAATGCCGTTGTCCGTGTCGATGATGCTCACGATGCCCTTCAGCGGCTTGCTGGACACCGAATCGAGCAGCGTGCCCTCCACTTTGGTGGTGGCCAGCGGCTGGGCCTCCATCGGCAGCGGGAAGGAGTAGAGGTCCAGGTTGTTCAGGTCCTGGGCTTCGGAGCGGGCGTAGTAGAGGTTTTTGCTCTCGCGGTCGATGGTAAAGTAGTACTCCGAGCCCTTGCCGTTCACCAGCGGGCCAATGTTTTTGGGCTCCTGCCAGCGGCCGCCCACCCGGTAGGTTTTGTAGATGTCAAAATCGCCAAAATT
>CAXTCS010000287.1:0-5412 GCA_964242365.1 uncultured Hymenobacter sp.
GGTGTACGGCATCAGCAAGCTGGCCGGCGAGCAGTGGTGCGAGTGGTACCACCGCAAGCACGGCCTCGACGTGCGCAGCCTGCGCTACCCCGGCCTCATCGGCTACAAAAGCCTGCCCGGCGGCGGCACCACCGACTACGCCGTCGACATCTACCACCGCGCCGTGGCCGGCGAGCAGTACGAGTGCTTCTTGCAGGAAGACACGTACTTGCCCATGATGTACATGCCCGACGCGCTGAAGGCCACGCTCGATTTGATGCACGCCCCGGCCGAGCAAATCAAGGTGCGCACTTCGTACAACCTGGGGGCGATGAGTTTTTCGCCGGCCGAAATCACGGCCAGCATCCAGCAGCACGAGCCCGGCTTTACAGTCACCTACAAGCCCGACGGCCGCCAGCAAATCGCCGATTCCTGGCCCGCGAGCATCGACGACTCGGCCGCCCGGCGGGACTGGGGCTGGCAGCCCGATTTCGACCTGGACAAAATGACGGCCGATATGCTGGTGCACTTGAAGGAAATGCAGCCCGCGTAGCCGGGAGGAGGACCCGAAATAGCCTCATTTCTGGCACCCTACGCCTTTTGCCGGGCGGCATCGGCCCCGGCTGGCGCGGGCCGCCTGCCGCCGGGGCGCCGCGGAAAATTGAACAGCAGCGAGGTAGCCCAGGGCACTGCGAAGGCGGCTACCGTGAGCACCGTCAGGGCCACGTCGGCGGCTTCGCTGTCGAGGGCGCGGCTGAGGGGGCGGCCGGGCCAGAAATGGCCCACCAGCGAGAGCAGCAGCTTGACGCCCAGCAGGCCGATGACCACAAAAGCGGCGGTTTCCAGAAACGGGTACTTGCCCATCAGCAGCACGAAGGCCTGCGCCACCAGCCGCATGGCCAGGATGCCGATGAACACGCCCACGCAAATCAGAATCAGGTTGTTGGTGAAGGCCACGACGGCAAACACGTTGTCGATGGAAAAGGCCAAATCCATCAGCTCAATCAACGCCACGGTGGCCCAGAACTTGCCGAACAGGCCCAGCGTGTGGCGGTAGACCCAGCTTTTCTCTTTGTCGATGGTCTCGTCGTCGCGGGCGGGGCGGGCCCTGAAATGGCCGTACGCGAGGTAGAGCAAGTAGAGCCCGCCCAGCGGCTTCAAAAACCAGAATTTGATGAGAAACGACGCGAACAGAATGCACAGGCCCCGAAAAACGTAGGCCCCCAAGATGCCGTAGCGCAGGGCCTTGTGGCGCTGGTCTTTGGGCAGGTCGCCGACCATGGTGGCCAGCACGGCGGCGTTGTCCACCGACAGCAGGCTTTCGATGATGACCAGATTGCCCACGATGGCCAGCGCCGCCAGCGGGTTGTCGAGAATTTGCTGGACGTAATGATTCATAAAGGGTAGAAGCGGGTGGGCCGGCCGCCCGCTGCCTGGCTGTTGCAAACGAAAGATAAAAGATTAGGAGTGCCGGATGGCTTGCTGCGGCCGGCGAATGCCCCGATTCAGCCCCGGAAAGCCGCCGAACTCCTTTAGCGCGCGGTGCCGCCGCGCCACCCTGGAGGTGAGCCGCACGTAAGGAAGCTACCGCTTACCCAGTGGCCGAATCGGTTTTTTATGATAGTCAACTCCACGCCCGCCGGCTGGCAAATTATTTATCAGCAAGCGCACGCCCTGCTGGCTTCGCAGCTGGCCTGGCACTGGCCGCCCACCCTGCCGCCCGACCGCTGGGTGGGCCTGCTGGCCGCCATCGCGCAGCACGACGACGAGCAGGACGCCTGGCACGGCCACGGCGGCCACCACGGCCTCACGCCCGCCGGCGCCCCGGCCAATTTCACCCACAAAGCCTTTTCGATGGCGCAGGCCGACGGCGTGCTGGCCGCCGCCCGCTTCCAGGGGCGCTGGCGCAGCCTCCTCACCAGCCTGCACCTGAGCTGCCTGTACGAAGGCCTGCGGGGCCAATCCGTAGAAATCACCACCTTCCTCAACTACCTGAAAACCCGGCAGCAGCAGTGGCGCCGGGCCCTCAAGCTCACCAAAGCCGAGGCCCAGCAGGCCTACGACCTCCTGCATTGGTGCGACCGGCTCTCGCTCATCCTCTGCCGGCACGAAATCCCGGAGATGGGCCGGGCCGTAGAAATTTTCCGTGGCCCCGACGGCACCGTGCACACCCTGGCCCGGCCCGAGGCCGGCGGGCCGGTCATCATCAGCCCCTGGCCGTTCCGGGAAAAGGAAATGGACGTGAGCGTGGAAGCCAGCGTGCTCACCCAGCTTCAGTTTGCCGACGACGACGAGCTGGCCGCCGCCCTGCGCGCCGCCCCCATCGAAACCCTGCGCTGGACCCTGCGCGAAAGCCAGTAGGTCGGTTTGACGCAAAAGCCCTGGGCGCCCGGCGCGGAAGCTGGCTGGCACGCTCGCGGGCCTGGTTTGGACCACCGGCAAGCAGCAGCGTTGGGCCGCTGGGGGTGCTGGTTTGCAGCCTATTTCGGGTCGGGGGCAATGCCTTGGCCGGTGCCGCGCCCGCGCGCCGGTAGCAGCCGGCAACACGCCGCATGGCCAACGCGGCCCCGTTTCGGCCGTATTAGGGGCAGCGCGCCCACTTCCGCCGCTCCTCGTTTCTTTCCACATGGCACATTATAAGCTTTCCGACGTGCTGGCCGTTCTCAAGTCGTCGGCTTCGGAGTTCAGCAACAACAACTCGTTTCGGCACGCGGCGGCGCTGTCGTACTACACCATTTTTTCGCTGCCGCCGCTGCTGCTCATCGTCATCACGGTGGCCAGCGTGGCCTACGGCGGCGAGGCCGTCACCGGCCAGATTTACGGGCAGCTCAAAGGGCTGGTCGGGGCCGATTCGGCCAAGTTCCTGCAAGACAGCATCGCCAGCTTCACCAAGCAGCAAAAAGGGCCCGTCGCCACCGTCATCGGCATTGGCACGCTGCTGTTCGCGGCCACCACCTTCTTCGTCACGCTCCAGGAAAGCATCAACGACATCTGGAACCTGAAGGTGAAAACCGCCGGCATCGGCATCGGCGCGTTCATCAAACAGCGGTTCCTCTCCTTTGGGCTGATTTTGAGCGTGGCCCTGCTGCTGCTCATCTCCTTCGTGGTGAGCGCCGTGCTCAGCGCTTTCACCGGCTGGTTGCAGCAGCTGCTGCCCGAGGTGGGCGTGCTGGCCATCAAGCTCGTCGATTTTGTTCTGTCGTTGGGCGTCACCACGCTGCTCTTCGCCCTGATTTATCGCTTCCTGCCCGACGCCATCATCCGCTGGCGCGACGTGCTCGTGGGGGCGTTCATCACGGCGCTGCTCTTCGTCATCGGCAAGTTTCTCATCGCCTTCTACATCGCCAAGTCCAACCCCGGCTCGGCGTTCGGCGCGGCCGGCTCAGCCATCGTGCTGCTGCTGTGGGTCAACTACTCGTCGCTCATCATCTTTTTCGGGGCCGAGTTCACCCAGGAATTTGCCGACGCCTTCGGCCAGAAAGTGCAGCCCAAAGCCCACGCCGTGCGCGTGCGCCTCGAAGAAGTCGCCCCCGGCGAGTCCGACGAAGAAGTTGCCACCGGCCGCCCCCGCAGCGAGGGCAAATGGCGGCAATAAAATGCCCCCGACTACAAGCGAAAGGCCCTTCCGGACTGTCCGAAAGGGCCTTTCGCCGTTGCTGCCGCTGGTGCGGAGCTGCTTAAAATGCGATGCCGAACGAGGCCCCGCCCCGGAAGTCGTAATTGTTGTCGGTGCTGAGCTGCCCCACGAAATCACCCTTGCGCGGGGTGTAATTCGGTTCGTTCGATGACGTGCTGGTGAACGTGTAGCCGGGCCCGGTGAAGATGTCGATGGAAAACCGGTTTTTGAAAATCCAGTGTTTACCCACAATTACCCCCAGGCCGAAGGCGTTCAGGCTGGCCTCGTAGCTTTGGCCGGGGTAGGTATTCCCGGTGTTGGGGTCGTACGTATACGAGTCGTTGGTGGTGCGCAGGTATTGGTAGCGCACGTAGGGCGCCACGTAGAAACCTGCGGGCGCCGCGTGCTTTTCGGAAAGGTAAAACCGGTACTCCGGCGTAATGGAGAAGCCTGAGGTGGTGCCCTGACCTAAGTAGAAGTTGTTGAAGCCATTGAAGTAACGGCTTCCTTCCTTATAGCCGAAGGTGCCGGCCAGGCCCAGTTGAAAGCTGCTCGACTCCCCCAGCTTGTGTTCGAACGATAGCGCCAGGGTGTTGATAAGCGGCTGGACGATGTCCACTTTCACCACGGTGGTCTGGGCGTGGGCGGCACTGGCCACCAGCAGCGCGGGTAGAAGTAATAAGCTTTTTCGCATGGGGTAGGGGGTGAAAATGAAAAGTGAAAATGGGAAGGACAAACCTCGTCGACTACAAGAGCGGCCAGCGGCGGCCAGCGTTGCATAAGCAGCCAACAAAAAACGAAAGCCCCGCCTCAACTACTGAGACGGGGCTTTTATTGCCAGGTGCGGGCAACATCAGGCCGCGACGGCCTTTTCCTCCTTCACCGCCAGCTGCCCGCACGCCGCGTCAATATCCTTGCCCCGCGAGCGGCGGATGTTGGTTTGCACGCCGCGGTCGGCCAGGTACTTGTGGAAAGCCGTCAGCTTGTCGTCGCCGGTGTTTTTGTAGTCGGCGTTTTCGATGGGGTTGTACTCAATCAGATTCACCTTGCAAGGCAGCCACTTCGAGATTTTGAACAGGTGTTCGGCGTCTTCCAGCGTGTCGTTGAAGTTCTCAAACACGATGTACTCGTAAGTGACTTTGCGCCCGGTTTTCTCGTGGTAATACTGCAAAGCCTCCTTCAGCGCAGCCAGCGAGTTGGCCTCGTTGATGGGCATGATTTCGTTGCGCTTGGCATCGGTCGGGGCGTGCAGCGAGAGGGCCAGATTGGCCTTCACGTCGTCGTCGGCCAGCTTTTTTATCATCTTCGCAATGCCCGCCGTGCTGATGGTGATGCGGCGCGGCGCCATATTCAGGCCATCGGGCGCGGTGATGCGGCGCACGCTTTCCACCACGTTGGCGTAGTTGAGCAGCGGCTCGCCCATGCCCATGTACACGATGTTGGTGAGCGGCGTGCCGTACTGGCCCTCGCACTGCTCGCGGATGCGCACCACCTGGTCGTAAATCTCGGCCGCGTCGAGGTTGCGCTTGCGGTCCATGTAGCCCGTCGCGCAAAACTTGCACGTCAGCGAGCAGCCAACCTGGCTCGAAATGCAGGCCGTCATCCGCGTATCGTGCGGAATGAGCACGCCCTCCACCACGTTCCCGTCATACAGCTTAAAGGCCGATTTGATGGTGCCGTCGTTGCTGCGCTGCTGGTTTTGCACCGTCACCCCGTTTATCACGAAGTGCGCCGCCAGCAGCTCGCGGGTGGGCAGCGAGAGGTTGTTCATCTCCTCAAACGTGGCAGCAGTGTTTTTCCACAGCCACTCCGTCACC
>CAXTCS010000288.1:0-2188 GCA_964242365.1 uncultured Hymenobacter sp.
CGCCGGCCGCGCCATGAACGGCCACTTCGCTACCCGCATGCTCGACGAGGACGGCCGCCTCACCGACCTCACCCAGACCAAGAATTCTTCGGCCGACGTGTCGCCCACGGCCGCCCAGATGCCGCGCCTGCTGGGCCTGGCCTACGCCTCCAAGCTGTTTCGCCAAAACCCCGAGCTGCACCAGTTTACCCAGCTTTCTGCCAACGGCAACGAGGTGGCGTTCGGCACCATCGGCAACGCCAGCACGTCGGAGGGCATGTTTTTTGAGGCCCTGAACGCGGCCGGTGTGCTGCAAGTGCCCATGCTGGTGAGCGTGTGGGACGACCACTACGGCATTTCGGTGCCGGCTGAATACCAGACCACCAAGCAGAGCATTTCCGACATCATGATGGGCTTGCAGCGCGACGGCGAAGGCCAGCCGGGCTTCGAAATTTACGTGGTGCGCGGCTGGGATTACGCCGCTTTGGTCGACACCTACCAGCGCGCCGCCGCCGTGTGCCGCGAGCAGCACGTGCCCGTGCTCATCCACGTCACCGAGCTCACGCAGCCCCAGGGCCACAGCACCAGCGGCTCGCACGAGCGCTACAAAAGCAAGGACCGCCTGGGCTGGGAAGAGGCCCACGACTGCCTGCACAAGCTGCGCGAGTGGCTGCTGGCCGAGGGCCACGCCACCGAAATGGAGCTCGACGAAATCGAGAAAGAAGCCGCCGCCGTTATCAAAACGGCCCGCACTGCCGCCTGGGCAGCCTTTTTCGACCCCATCAAGGCCGAGCGCGACGAGGCCGTGGCGCTGCTCGAAAAGCTGGTGGCCGACACCGGCACCGAAAACACGCTGCACGAGCTGGTTGAGCAGCTCAAAGCCAACCCCACGCCCATCCGGGCCGACACCGTGCGGACCATGCGCCGGGTGCTGCGCTACGTGCGCAACGAAAAGCGCAGCTACGGCCGCCGCGCCGTGCAGCGGCACCTGGAGCAATTGTTGGCCGAAAACGCCGACCGTTACAACTCCAACCTGTTCAGCCAGAGCGAGCTGTCCGTGGGCAACATCGAGGAAGTGCCGGCCGCCTTCGCGCCCAACGCGCCGCTGGTCGACGGCCGCGAGGTGCTGCAAGCCTGCTTCGACGCCAATTTCCAGCGCGACCCCGCCATCTTCGCCATCGGCGAGGACGTGGGCAAGATTGGCGACGTGAACCAGGCCTTTGCCGGCTTGCAGGAGAAGTTTGGCGAGCTGCGCGTGACCGATACCGGCATCCGCGAGTGTACCATCATCGGGCAAGGGATTGGGGCCGCGCTGCGCGGCCTGCGGCCCATCACCGAAATCCAGTACCTGGATTATTTGCTCTACGCCGTCCAGATTCTGAGCGACGACCTGGCCTGCCTGCAATACCGCACCAAGGGCGGCCAGAAGGCCCCGCTCATCGTGCGCACCCGCGGGCACCGGCTGGAAGGCATCTGGCATTCGGGCTCGCCCATGGGCATGATTCTGGGCAGCCTCCGGGGCATGCACGTGTGCGTGCCGCGCAACATGACCCAGGCCGCCGGCTTTTATAACACGCTGCTGCGCAGCGACGAGCCCGCCCTCGTGATTGAGTGCCTGAACGGCTACCGCCTGAAAGAGCAGATTCCGAGCAACGTGGGCGAATTTACCCTGCCCCTGGGCCGTCCCGAAGTGCTACAAGCCGGCACCGACATCACGGTGGTGACGTACGGCTCGATGTGCCGCATCGTGCTCGACGCGGCCAGGCAGCTCGCCGAGGTGGGCATTTCCGTCGAGGTCATCGACGTGCAAACCCTGCTGCCGTTCGACGTGGAGCACCTGATTGCCGACAGCTTGCAGAAAACCAACCGCGTGCTGTTTGCCGACGAGGACGTGCCCGGCGGCGCCACCGCGTTCATGATGCAGCACGTGCTCGACGAGCAGCAGGCCTACCGCTTTCTCGACGCGCAGCCGCGCTGCCTGGCCGCCCAGCCCCACCGCCCGGCCTACAGCTCCGACGGCGACTACTTCAGCAAGCCCAACGCCGAGGACGTGTTCGACACCATTTATGAGATGATGAGCGAAGATGCGCCGGAGCAGTTTCCGGCCATTTATTAGGTAAAAAAAATAACGCTGACCTAATTGGTCAGCGTTATTTCATTCGTGGTAACCGTATTGCTGATGTGCAGCTGCCGGTCCAGAATGGTGAGC
>CAXTCS010000288.1:2198-5232 GCA_964242365.1 uncultured Hymenobacter sp.
TACAGCTCCGACGGCGACTACTTCAGCAAGCCCAACGCCGAAGACGTGTTCGACTCGGTGTACGAGCTGATGAGCGACGCCGAGCCGACGCGGTTCCCGGAAATTTACTGAGCCTGAAGCGACGCTGGGCTTACTCGCCCAGCGTCACTTCGGAGGTCGTGATTTTGTTGCTTTCGTGCAGGCCCCGGTCCAGAATGCTGATTTCGAACCGCAGCACGTCCTTGGGAAAGAAAGGCGCCCCGTCGAGGTTAATTGGCAGCTTGTAGGTTAGTACGCCTTTGAGGGGCGCCGGCTTGGCGTCGGCTTTGTCGAGCCGCAAAAAACGCCCGTCGTATTCGCCCACAAGCCCGCCCGGATTGACAAACTGCACGAACTGGCCGGAAATCGGGTCTTTTTTGAAGGGCTGAATAAAATAATTGTAGCTGTAGCCCCGGTTGTTGTGGCCACCGGTGTCGGTATTCCACGGGGCTACTTTGATATCGTCGTCGGAGAGTCCCAGGTCGCCGTCGCCGTCACGAAAATCCAGGGAAAATTTGAGGGTATCGACCCCGGTCAGCCGGCCACCGGGCCGAAAGCGTCCGACCTTTAGGTCTTTGAAGTCAATCGCTGGCTCAATGGGGTAGTCGGGCGCGTTGAAGCAGCTGGTCAGGCTTGCCCCGGTCAAGCAAAGGAGAGCGGCCCCGCTCAGGGTACGAAACAGGTTCATATGGACAAGAAGTGAAAAGACAGGAGCACAACGGCCGAAAGGGCCCCAAAGTACGTTTTTCCCAACGAATGGCGCGCCGGGTTGGTTCGCCAGTCGTGGCTAACCCCGAGGCCCGGCCATGAGTTTCCGCACCGATTTTTTGCGGCGGCTGCCCCAGGCGTCGGCGGCCGGCTTCGCGGCGGATGCCCTGGCGCTGTTCCGCCACCAGGCCGCGCACTGCCCGCCCTACGCCGAATACCTGGCGCAGCTGGGCCGCCGCCCCGCCGCCGTGGCCCGGCTCACGGACATTCCGTTTCTGCCCATCGAGTTTTTTAAAACCCACGACGTGCGCACCGAGCCGGCCGACTGGGCGCCGCAGGAGGTGTTTCTGAGCAGCGGTACCACGTTGCAGCAGCGCAGCCGCCACCTCGTGCGCGCCCCCGCCCTCTACCGCGAAAACGCCGCCCGCATCTTCGAAGCGAGCTACGGCCCGCTCACCGGGTGGGTATTTCTGGCCCTGCTGCCCTCGTACCTGGAGCAAGGCCAGTCGTCGTTGGTGGCGATGGTGGACTATTTTGCCCGGCGGTCGGGCCAGGCGCAGCCCGCGTTTTTCCTGCACGACCACGCCGCCCTGCGCGCCGCGCTGGCCGGGGCCAAGCAGGTGCCCGGCCGCCGCGTCATGCTCATCGGCGTGAGCTACGCGCTGCTGGATTTTGCCGCCGAAACCGGCCCCGCGCCGGAGCTGCAAGGCCTCACCGTGCTTGAAACCGGCGGCATGAAAGGCCGCCGCCGCGAGATGATTCGCGAAGAGCTGCACCAGGAATTGCAGCAAGCCTTTGGCCCGGCCGGCATCCATTCCGAATACGGCATGACCGAATTGCTCAGCCAGGCCTACTCGCTCGGCGACGGCCGCTTCCACAGCCCCGCGCCGCTGCGGGTGCTGCTGCGCGACCCCTCCGACCCGTTTTCGGTGGCCGACTACCGGCCCGACGGGGCCATCAACGTGGTTGATTTGGCCAACATCGATTCCTGCGCGTTCATCGAAACCAAAGACCTGGCCCGAATGCACGAAGACGGCTCGTTTGAGGTGCTGGGACGGATGGATAATTCGGACGTGCGCGGGTGTAATCAGCTGGTGTAAACCTCACCCCCTGACCCCCTCTCCAAAAAAGAGGGGGCACCGGCCTTTCGCTAACGGTATTTTTCCTTAGTAACAAACCAAAAAAGCCTGCTTCTCAGCAGGCTTTTTTGGCTCTCAACAAGTCAGTTGCTGAAGCATTGCCGGTGCCCCCTCTTTTTTGGAGAGGGGGTCAGGGGGTGAGGTTACTTCCCCGCAAATGCCTGCGCGTCGCCTTCCGAAATCGAGTCGTCGCTCATAATCACCAGCCGCTCCACCACGTTGCGCAGCTCGCGGATGTTGCCGCGCCAGTCGAGGCCTTTGAGGTATTCCAACGCCGCCGCGTCGATTTTTTTGGGCTTGTTGCCGTAATCGGCGGCGATGTCGTTCAGAAATTTCTGAATCAGCTCGGGGATGTCGTCGCGGCGGTCATTGAGCGCGGGTACCTGAATCAGTATCACCGAGAGGCGGTGATAGAGGTCTTCGCGGAAATTGCGGTCGGCGATTTCCTGCATCAGGTTTTTGTTGGTGGCGGCCAGCACGCGCACGTTCACCGAAATTTCTTTTTCGCCGCCCACGCGGGTGATTTTGTTTTCCTGCAAAGCGCGCAGCACCTTGGCCTGGGCCGAAAGGCTCATGTCGCCGATTTCGTCCAGAAAGAGCGTGCCGCCGTCGGCCTGCTCAAACTTGCCGATGCGCTGCTTCACGGCCGAGGTAAAAGAGCCTTTTTCGTGCCCAAACAGCTCGCTCTCAATCAGCTCGGACGGGATGGCGGCGCAGTTTACTTCCACCAGCGGGCCGTGGGCGCGCTGGCTCAGCTCGTGCAGCTGGCGGGCCACCATTTCCTTGCCCGCGCCATTGGGGCCGGTGATGAGCACGCGGGCATCGGTGGGCGCGACCTTCTCGATGGCCTTGCGCACGGCGCCCAGGGCCGCGGACGAGCCCACCATGTCCGAGCCTTTGCTGGTCGAAAGCTTCTTTTTGAGGGTCTTGGTTTCGGTCACCAGCTTGGTGCGGTCGAGGGCGTTGCGCACCGTCACGAGCAGGCGGTTGAGGTCCGGGGGCTTGGACAGGAAATCGTAAGCGCCTTTTTTGGTGGCGTCCACGGCCGTGTCGATGCTGCCGTGGGCCGACACCATGATGAAGGCCGCGTCGGTGCCCATGGCCTGGGCGCGGCCCAGCACTTCGAGGCCGTCCATCTTGGGCATTTTGATGTCGCAGAGCACCACGTC
>CAXTCS010000289.1:0-5203 GCA_964242365.1 uncultured Hymenobacter sp.
ACAGCACCTACTTCAAAGACCCGCGCCTGATTGACCTGTTCAACTACATCAAGGAGAACCTAGGCGGCGACCTTTCCAACAAGGTGCTGAGCGGCGTGGCCAACGTGAGCGAGGACTACGTGGGGCAGTATTTTAAGATGCTGACCAACATCAACCCGCAGGATTACATCGAGTACCAGCGCATGGAGCGCGCCGTGTTTCTGCTGCGCACCACCAAGAAAAGCATCCGCGACATCGGCAAGGAAGTGGGCTACAAGGACACCGCCTATTTCTGCCGCCGCTTCAAAATGATGTTTGGCATTCCGGCCGGCAAGATGCGCCGCCGCGAGTCGGCTATGAACATCTAACGCCCATCACGCGCAACAAAAAACCCCGCTTCGAGCAGAAGCGGGGTTTTTTGTTGCGCGTGATGGGCGTTAGGCCAACGGCTTATTCGGGGCTGCCAAAACCCTCGTTTTTCGAGCGGTAGCTGCCCCCGGAAGTGCGGGCGCCGTGGTCGGTATTGGCCGACGCGCCGAAGCCCGTGCTGCTCTCGGAACGGCTGCTGGCGTCGGTGCTGCCGGTGCTGCCGTAGCGGCTGCCGCTGTTGCCGTAGGGCGAGCCGCTATCGGAGCGTCCGTAACCCCCCGACGCCGGGCGGCGGCCGGTGGAAGCGTCCGGCGCCTGGTAGCCGTAGCTGCGGCGCCCGTAGCTGCCGCTGCCCTGGCGGCCGTAGTCCGGGCGCGAATCGTCGCCCGACGGCTTGCTTTTGCGCGTGGCCAGCCAGCCAAGGCCCACGGCCAGGATGGCGCCGCCCACCACTTTCTGGGTGGTGCTCAGGTCGTTGACGCGGGAAACGGCGCGGTTGCCAAAGTCTTTCAGGGTTTGGGGCAATTGGTTGACGCTGTTCAGCACGCCCGAATCTTCAATCCATTGCTTGCCGCTTTGCAGGGCCGTATCAAGGAAGGTGCCTTCCTCGCTGTTGGTCTGCTGGCCTTCGCCCTGGCGCCCGGCGCCGGCGTTGGCGGTGTTCTGGGCCGATGCGGCGGGAGTGGGCTGGGCGTTGGGCGTGGGGGCCGGTTTGCGGGCGGCACCGCTGGCGGCATTGCTGCCGGGCGTGGGCGTAGCGGCCGGGTTTTGGGGCGAGCGGCCGGCGTTGGCCGGGGTGTTGGCCCCGAACTGGTCTTGCTGGTTATCCATGATAGTGAGACGGAAAGGGAGATGGAAGGAAAGAACCTGGCCGGCCCGCCGCGGCGGGAAGGGCCAAGGTTCTATTCGTAATCGGCGGGCGGGAAGTTGCGCCGGGCGCGCCTTTTTTTAGTGGCGCGGGCAACGCCGGCCCGCCCGCCCGGAGCCCAAATATGCCCGCGTGGCGGAGGGGTAGCCCATCAGGGCCGGGCGTGCCGGGGCAGGGGCCGCAGCACGTGGTCGGGGGTGGCCAGCACCACGCGGCGGGCTTCTTCGCGGGCTTCCACTTCGTACTTGTTGTGGTAGTAGCCCACCCGCGCCGACTCGACGAGGTATTTCCACAGGAAGGGGAGGAGGCCGTTTTCCTGGTACTGGCGCAGGTGCACCCGCTCGTGGGCCACCCATTCGGCATCGGCCAGGAATTGCTCGCGGGTGGCGCCGCTCAGGTGCACCGTGCCGCCCACGACCATGGCCACGCGCGGGCTGCGCAGCACCAGGCGGGCAATGCGGGCCAGCGGCGAACGGGTCCAGGTACGGGGATTTTGCATATCGGCAAGATATATAAATATTTTGGTCGCGCCAATACGTGCGCGACGCGGGCAAGGTTGCCGATGACAAAATGATTTTTAACTGATTTACTTGTTCTTACTAAAGAATGTGTGGTTTTTTTTGGGTAAAAATGGGTGACTTACCAATCGTTTGGTCTAGCTTTACCCAGCGACCCAATCCCGCATCATTATAATTTACCAAGTACAGTTCAGTTTCTCACTTCTTCACTCGGCTGTTCAAAGCCTTGCCTATCGCCTAAGAAATTTACTCAGCCGGTTCATTTTTCACCATTGAAGAACCCGGATTTTTGCTTCAACCCCTAACGACGGACAATGAAACACAGCATTCTGTATTGCCTCGCCGCCGCCTCGCTGGCCCTTTCTTTCTTCTTCGAACGCCCCGCCGATGCTTCGGCTACGGTTCGTGCCAGCCTGGCACCGGCCGTGGCCGAAGCATCGCTGTTTCCGGCCCTGTCGATGAACGAGCCCGCCCTGGCACTCGCCCCCCGCACCAGCCCGCCCGCCCCCGCGTCGGCGCCCAGGCCGGGGGTGCCCACGGCCGCCGACCTGACTGCTTCCCGCGACTCGCTCACCTACCACTACTACGCCCAGACGCTGGGTCTGCACCTGGCCTTCGACGAGAACAAGGACCTGCTGCGCAGCGTAACCGATTGGATGGGCACCCCCTACCGCTACGGCAACAACTCGCGCCGCGGCACCGACTGCTCGGGCTTCGTCACCCGCGTGTTCCGCGAAGTGTACGGCATCACGCTGCAACGCTCGTCGCGCTCGATGTTCACCACCACCAAGCACGTGGCCAAGGCCGAAATGCAGACCGGCGACCTGGTGTTTTTCCGTCGGGGCCGGGGGCCGATTTACCACGTCGGCATCTACCTGAAAGACGGCAAGTTTGCCCACTCGGCCTGCAACGGCGGCGTGATGGTGAGCTCCTTGCACCAGCCGTACTACCAGCGCAATTTCTACGCCGCCGGCCGCGTGCGGGCCACCGAAGAGGTTGTCACGGCCGCCGCCAACTAAACCCTGCAATTCCTTATAGCAGGCGAAAGCGCCCGGCCCCCACGGCCGGGCGCTTTTTTGTGACCGGGGTTTTCCTGTTGAAATTTCCCGCAGTGTCCCGCAGTGTTAAAAACGCAGTGTCGCGCAGTGTCGTTCTGAAAAACACCCCTCAACCCTGCGTGAAAGCCGCCTGGCGCGCACTTGAGGTAAAGGCCCAACAACGGTTTGCGCGCCGCTGTTACCTGCGCAACGGGTGCGAGGCCTCGCCAAATGGGCGGTATTTTGGCCCGGCCCCTGCCGCTTGCCGTACATAACCCCATAAAAATTAAGCCTATGGAGCCCGCCATCCTGCTGCCCGCCGCCAGCTACGAGTTTGCCCGCATCGGGAAGGTGAGCGGCGCCGGCCCGCCCGTGCCGGCCTCCGACCAGCTGGCCGCCGAGGAGCCGCTCGAAATCCGCGTGGGCTACGAAATCGACGGCCAGCGCCAGCACCGCACCCTGTCGGTGACCATGCGCACGCCCGGCCACGACGAAGAGCTGGCCGCCGGCTTCCTGCTCACCGAAGGCCTCATCCAGGGCAAATCCGACGTGCTGGGCATCATTCCCTGCCCCGACGTGCAGAAGGCCGAAGAAGCCGGCAACGTGGTGCGGGCCGAGCTGGCCGCCCACGTAAGGGCCGATTTCGCTTCCTTGGAGCGGCATTTCTACACCAGCTCCAGCTGCGGCGTGTGCGGCAAAACCAGCATCGCCGCCGTGCGCACGGCGTCCTGTCCCGTGCTGCCCGCCGCCGGCCCGCACCTGGCCTACGCCGTGGTGCACCAGCTGCCCGAGCGCCTGCGCGCCGCCCAAGCCGGCTTCGAGCAAACCGGCGGGCAGCACGCGGCGGCCCTGTTCACGCCCGCCGGCGAGCTGCTGCTGCTGCGCGAAGACGTGGGCCGCCACAACGCGCTGGACAAGCTCATCGGGGCGGCGCTGCTGGCCGGCTGGCTGCCGCTGCACCAGCACGTGCTGCTGGTGAGCGGCCGCGCCAGCTTCGAGCTGGTGCAGAAGGCCGCCGCCGCCGGCATCGGGATTTTGGCCGCCGTGGGCGCCCCCAGCAGCCTGGCCGTGCAGGCCGCCGAGAGTTTCGGCATGACCTTACTCGGCTTCGTGCGCCAGGGCCGCTACAACATCTACTGCCACGGCTGGCGGCTGGGCAATTGACATTTAACATTTAACAGTTATCAATTAACATTTAACAATTGAAAACCAGGGCCCAACAAAGCGGCCGGGCGTCCGTACCAACATCCTCCTCAGTTACTTGCCGCGCCCGCAACCGTGGGCGCCGGGAATTAACCTTGGGTGGTGTCAAATGATAAATGTTAATTGTTAAATGCAACGAAATGAAGCTTCGCATTGAAGACGACACCTTGCGCCTGCGCCTTTCCGACGGCGAGGTGGCGGAATTTGCCCGCACCGGCCGGGTGGCGAGCGCCGTGCATTTCGGTATTAATTCCGGACAGTGCCTCACCTACGCGCTGGAACGCGGCTCGGAACCGGCCCAAACCATGCCCGGCGCCGAGCCCGTGCAGGTGCATTACGAGCCGGGCGCCATCACGGTGCTGGTGCCCTTTGCCCTGGCCAAAACATGGGTGGAAACCGACCAAAACGGCTTTTCGCACGACTTACTACTGGCTGAAAACCAGCGCCTCCGCATTCTGGTTGAGAAAGACCTGGACTGCCGCCACTGATTTCAAATTATGAGTTTTGAATGATGGGCTAGGAGTTGTAAAGCAGCGCAATTCGCGCCTACTGGCTCAAGTTGACCAACTCATTCAGCCAGCAAACTCACGATTCACAACTCATAATTTATAACTCATAACTCATAATTCTACTTATGGAAGACTCTCCCAAAACTGACCCCGGCAAGGCCGGCAAGGCCCACGAGCAGAAGGCCGAAAATGCCCCCAAAAGCGGCGAGCGGCCCAGTCAGGGCACCGCACCCGCGCCCGACCACTACCGCACCGAGCCGCAGGATACCCACATCCACGCCCACATTCCGGCGCCCGCGGTGGCCAGCGCCAAGTACCGGCACCCGGTGCTGGCCCAGCCGCCCGAGGCCCTCACCGGCCTCCAGCTCGAAGGCCGCGAGAAGGTGGCGGCTGGCGTGATGGCCGTCGTCAAGTCCATGCAGTTCAGCTGGACGGAGGGCGGCGTGGGGCGCGGCACCAAAGCCCTGCTCAGCCTCAACCAGAAGGACGGGTTCGACTGCTCGAGCTGCGCCTGGCCCGACCCCGACGAGCACCGCTCGGTGGCCGAGTTTTGCGAAAACGGCGCCAAAGCCACCGCCTCCGACGCCGACGACAAGGCCGCCGGCCCCGAGTTTTTTGCCCGGCACAGCCTGGCCGAGCTCTCGCGCATGACCGACCGCGACCAGAACAACGCCGGCCGCCTCACGCACCCGCTGGTGAAGCGCCCCGGCGGCACGCACT
>CAXTCS010000290.1:0-5202 GCA_964242365.1 uncultured Hymenobacter sp.
TTACGCAGTTGCTGCGGAAGCAAGCGCTTTGGTTGCTGGTTGCTGGTTGCTGGTTGCTGGTTGCTCGTTGCTCGTTGCTGGTTTTCCGTTGGTAATTAACCAGAAACGAGCAACCAGAAACCAGAAACCCCTTGCCAGGGCCAGCGGCGTGAAGGCCCTGCTGACGGGTGAGTTTTTAATTTTTAATTCTTCCTTTTTAATTTCCCTAAAAGCGGTACAATGAACAGGAAACTGCTGGTTAGTAGGTCGGCTAGCACGAAGGAGGGCAAGGAGCGCCCATGTCGAGAATGGGCCCGGTCGCGCCCTCCATTTTGCTGCTTTCGAGCCGGAGCATGAGGCCAAAGGTCTGAACCAGCGCGTCGCCCTCGCCCTCGCCCTCGGGGCGGTAGTACTCGTGCAGGCCAAACTCGACCAGCAGCTTTTCCTGGTCGAAGCGGGCGAGCTGGCGCAGCGGCAGCATGAATTCGGCGACCTCAAACGTGTAGCCCCGCAGCGGGCCGTAGCTGGTGGCAAACACGGCCGGCGCCACCCGCGTCAGGGCCGCCCAGGCCCGCAGCCAGTAGCGCGCCAGCACGTCGGGCAGCTCGGTGCGCGCGGCGGCCGTGACCACCGCCCGGAGCTTGGCCGCCGCCGTTTTCTTGGGCGCGGCGGCGGGTTCGGCCGCCGGCTGCCAGTACTCGTCGGCAACGTAATACGACGAGATGCGCGCGTCCAGCGCGTCGGTGGCAAACAGGGCCAGCGTGAAGTGCGGCTGGTTGGTCGGCTCGTCGCGCTCGATAAGGAAGCGGGCCTTGATGTGCGCGGCTCCCACCGTCGACACCAGCCGGGCGATTTGCAGGGCCGGAAAGCTCAGGCCCGAAATCAGCTGCTTGGCGCTCAGCCGGAAGCTTTGGTCCAACTCGGCGCCTTCGGGGTCGCTGCTGACGGCCAGCCAATTGGCGCTGTACTCATCGAATTGCCGTTGGCTAATGATGCCGGGCGGGTTGGCGCCGGGCGCGGGTGTAGGAGGTTTTTTCATACGCAAAGAGGTTTTTTAAGATAAAGCAGGCTTTGAATAGAATTATATTCCAAACCTGCCGGCAGCAAAGCTAACCCCCGGACGAAATAAGCGGCTGTGACGCAGGCAAAAAAACAGCGGCCGCGCCGTCGGCGGTCCGGCCCGTGCTTACCGGTCGTCAACACAAACGCATGGATGCAGAAAATCAGGTGGGCTGCCCCCACCGGGCTGGCCTATGCTCCCGCGCTCTGCTCTTTCGGCGTTGCACTCCGAAAGCCGCCCTGCCGGGGACTTGTAGTCCCCCACCGGGTGCCGATGCCTGCCCCAGCGGGCGGAGCCCAGCTCCGCAGCAGGCGCCCTTTCGGCGTGCAACTCCGAAAGGGCTGACGGGTGGCTGCCGTGCGCCAATGTTTTCAGCGCCCCGGCAGGAGCAGCATTGACAGGTAGCGCAAAGCCAGTCCGGGATATAGAATATTTTTTATTAACGGTATCATCACGTAAATTTGTTCTTATATATATATTCTTAATAATGAAATCTAATCAAGGTGCTGTATCACGTTCCGGCAACACCGCCAAGCTGTACGGCGCGGCCGACATTGTTTACACTGCTTATGACTCGTTCGGCGCCGTGGCGGCGGAATACAGTTTTTTTCCCGACAAGCGGGTGCTGTACGTGCGCTGGCACGGCCATTTCAGCGGCCACGAGGTGATACGCGTGGCCAAAGTCGGCTTGGGCCTCCACAAGCAGCTACAGCCGCTCGGCCTCGTGCTCGACACCCGCGGCACGAGCGGCGACTGGGGAGACGCGGCCTCCTGGCTCACGTACGAGTGGATTCCGGGAATTAAAGCCAACAGCCTGAGCCTGCGCGGCATCGCTTACGTCCTCGACCCCGATACGGAGGTGACGTACGACAACGCGCAGGTAATTGCGCTGCTCAACCAGCAATTTGATTTCCGCACGTTTTACACCCCTGGGCCCGCGTGGCGGTGGCTGCGGCAGCACACCACCTCGCGGCTGGCCACGCCCACCGCTCAATGATACCGGCGGCCGGCATCCCGACAAGCGCTTCATGCCCGCGCCAGGTAAGGGGCTGATGAGCAGCAGGCGCTTTCGCCGCCAAGGCTCTTTCCGTACCTGGTGCTTTGCCTTATTGCGCTTGCTTCACTGCGATGCAGGAAATCTCTACCTGCGCCGCTTTGGGCAGGGCGCTCACCTGCACCGTTGCGCGGGCCGGTGCCGAGCGGGCCTCAAAAAAGCTGCCCAAGTCTTTGACAAAGGTGCTGCACTTCACCACGTCGCGCAGCGAGAAGCCCGCCGCGGCGAGCACGGCGGCCATGTTTTTCATCACTTGCTGGGTTTCGGTCTTCACGTCGCCGTTGCCCACGAGCTGGCCCGTAGCCGCATCCAGCCCAAGCTGGCCCGACACATACACCGTGCCGCCCGCCTGGATGGCCTGGCTATACGGGCCCACGGGCGCGGGGGCCGCCGCCGAAACCACGACGGTGCGGGCCGCCTGTGCCACGGCCGCCCCTTTTGCTGCGCGCAGACCGTGCCGGCCGCCAACCAAATACTCACAAAAACAGCCAGCGTTTTCATAGTGGAGGCAGATTAAAATGGAGGCACACCCAGCGAGCACCGGCAGCACCAGCCCCGGCCGACGTTTACATCAAATATATTACATTACTAATATTAATTAACATCAATAATTGAATTAAGTTAATTCACTCAGACTCGTCGTAAAAACGACGGCCTCAATAACTCGTTCACGCAACGCGTCGGAAACGCGAAACCAGTTGGCAACGCGTCTCCGGCGCGCGCCAGCTGGGATTCTTCCTTTACTTGCGAATTAATCGGCTCTTGCGGGCCTTCATCGGTCTATTTTGTATCCCTGTTTTGGAAACACCCTCTCCCGTCAAGCTTCTTGATAATCGACAACGAATGCGCTTCGCGCAATTATCGCAGTTGGTCCGTGGAGGCTTTGCGCTCGTAGCATTGGTTTCTTACGGAATGCAATACCAATTGCTGCGGCGAATGCAACTCGGCGGTTTTGTTGCGCCCGAGCAAGCCCAGGCCAGTGATTGGCGGGTCCGGGTATTAACCGGCATTGAATTCATAATTGTCGTCTCGGCCTTTATTGCCTTGGTGCTCTGGTTTTACCGGGCCTATCAAAATGCGCACCGGCTGCCGAGAGCCAAACCGGAATACAGCGAAAGTATGGCTGCATGGGGGTGGATTATTCCGGTCATTAATCTGTGGTACCCCTATAAGATAATGCTGGCTGTGGTACCCCTATAAGATAATGCTGGAATTAGGGCATTATTTGGGCGGCTTTTCGGCTCCTCGTAATACCATCGTTTCTTCCAGATGGGATTATCTGGTTGTTGCCTGGTGGGTGCTGGACCTCAGCATCGTCTTTATATCAAAAGTCAACCTATCAACTGTCATATATGCCTCCGGTGACAGGTCTATTGACGAATTATTAAGCGCCAGCCGGCTTATGATGGCCACCCAAGTGCTGACCGCAGGTAGCGCTCTTGCAACATGGGCCTTGCTAAAAACCATTGCACCGCATGAACAATTCTTGTTGGCAGCCCAAGCAGCGCCCGTCGAGACGCCAACAACAGGCGCAAATGTGATTTTAGGCTAAAAACTCGTTCACGGCGGCGCTGTGCGCTCTGCTCTTTCGGCGTTGCACTCCGAAAGCCGCCCTGCCGGGGACTTGTAGTCCCCCACTCGGGCGCCGATGACCGCCCAGACGGGCGGAGCGCAGCTCCGCAACAGGCGGCTTTCGGAGCGCAACTCCGAAAAAGCAGGCCCGAAACGCTTCTCCCCTACTCCACCTTTTTCACCCGCAGGTAATCCAGCATGGCCTGGTTCACTTCGCCGTTCATGTTTTGGTTGGCGGGCTCGTAGGCGAGGGTGAGCGGATGGGTGCCTTTTTCCAGTCGCACCAGCACGGGGTTCGAGAAGCCCCAGTTCGACCATTCTTCCACGCCGCGCTGGGGCAGCACCACGGTGCCCAGCAGCTCGGGCCCGCGGCGCAGCGTGCGGATGGCGCACTTGTTGTTCGTGTTGATGGGGCCGTTGCCGTTGGCGTAGCGGAAATCGATGGCGTAGAGGCCGGTTTCGGGCACGGTGACGGGAATGGTGAGCGTGGTGTTGCGGGTGGGCGTGATTTCGACAAAGCCCTTGCCGGTGTAGCCCTTGTAGGCCAGCGCGGCTTTGGGAGCCACGGTTTCGAGCTGCACCTGCCGGGTGGCGGCGGTTTCGGCCCCGGTTTCAAGGGGCTCGCTGGCGAAGGATTCGCGGCCGGCATCGTCCACGGCGATGACTTGGTAGGCGGCGAAAGGACCAGCCGGCACATCAAAGCCGGGGGCGGCCGTGGTGGCGAGCAAGGCACCGTTTTTCAGCACTTTGTAGGCTTTCGCGCCTTCGACTGGGCTCCAGGTGAGGCGCTGCGCGGCGAAGGCCACGGCGGGCGTTTCGGGCGCCACGGCGTCGGGCACGCGGCTCACCGCCTGGGCGGCGGGCGCCACGCCGCGCAGCGTGATGCTCACCGCGTGGCGCCCGGCCAGGCTGGCCGGAATGGCGGCCCCGGCCAACGGCTGGCCGTCGAGCGTGATGCTGGCAATCTCGTTGCCAAAGCCCGTCATGTCCACGTCGAGCACCGCCCGGCGGTAGCGGAAGCCGGTGAGCTTGCGGCGGCCCTGAAACGCCTGCGGCACGAAGGGCCGAAACACCAGCCGGTCGCCCTGGTACTGCATCCCAAACAGCACCTTATACACCAGCCCGAGGCTGCCCGACAGGCTCCAGAGCATGTTGCTGGAGTTGATTTGGGTGCCGGCAAAGTCGCCATTGCGGGCCACGAAGTTTTCCTTGTTCGTCAGAAACAGCGCCGCCGGCCGGTAGATGGCGGCCATGCTCTCGGTAAGCGACGCCTCGTTGCCCGCCTGGGCAGCGGCCAGCGCCCAAAAGCTCTGCACAAAGGGCCACACGGCGTCGTTGTGGTAAGGCGGCAGGCCCGGAATCTGCGGGTAGAGGCACGAAATGCCGTAGGGCGTGGTGGGGGTTTTGCTCACCACCTGCCGCGCCCGCTCGCCCTCGGCCACGCCAAAAAGCACGCACAGCGCCTCGCCCAGCGCCTCGGCCCTGGGCGAGAGCGTGAGGGCCGTGCGGCCGTAGAGGTACTGCCCGTAGTAGCCCT
>CAXTCS010000291.1:0-5195 GCA_964242365.1 uncultured Hymenobacter sp.
TTCGGCTTGTGCATACCTCAAATTTACCTTGACCTACCAACTGCGTAACTCCTAAAGTAAAGGAAGTAAAGTAAGCAGCGGTTTATCAGGGAAAGAAGTGCAACTTGAATTTTTAAATATAGACCGGAAATAGGCGGTTTCATTGGGAGCCCTTGGCGGCCCCGGCCAGCGGCTCAAACCGCAGCCAGCCCAGGGCCGTGGCGGGCTGCTCGACGTAGAGCTGCACCGTGTGCCGCCCGGCCGGCAGCGCCGAGGTCGTGGTCGAAAAAGTTTGCCACAAAGCCGCCCCGCCGGTGCCGGGCACGGCCAGCGCCCCAATTTGGGCCCCGTCGAGCTTCAGCGCCAGGCGGCCGGCTTGCGGGTTGTCGTTGGCCGCCCGCAGGCGCACGGTGTAGGCGCCGGCCTGCGCCACCGTCACGGTGTACGTCAGCCATTCGCCCGCCGCCAAGTGGCTCACCGCGAACCCGTGAGCTTCCGCTTCGCCCGCCGGCTCAATGTCCACGCCGTCGTTGCGGTAGCCGTTGCCCTCGTTCGTGGGGTCGTGCTTCCGGTAGTCGGTGCGCTCAGAATACGTGTCCTGATACGCGGCGCCGGCCCGGCCCTGGTCGTAGTCGACCAGCGCGATGGTGCCCGGCACGCGCAGCACCGCAAACGGCGCCCGCGCGCCCACCGGCTGCGTGAGCGCCGCCAGCACGTCGCGGTTCGGCGCGCAGCGGGCAAACGCCACGTTGCGCAGCAGCGCCGCCCGGCCTTCGGGCGTGAGCAGGCTGCCGTACGGCCGCGCGTCGAGCAGGCTCGTGCGCCCGTCCACGCGCTTGAGCGTCCAGTGGCACCAGCCGATGCGCTGGGCTTCGAGCCCCTGCCGCGCCCCCCGAAACCACTCGTTCGAGTTTTCGCCGGTTTCGCCCACCCACACCGGCACCCGCCACCGGTCACGGAAGGCCGCCAGGTTGCCGATAAGGTTCACTTGGTTGGAGTTAGGGTCGATGGCGGTCGGGCTGTTGGTGCACCAGTAGCGGTGGGCGTTGTACACGAGGTTGGCGCGCTCCGCTGCCGGAAACTGGTCCGGCGTCAGGCCCGTGTACTCGTTGCCGTAGCCGTTGCCTTCCAGCAGCAGCAGGTGCTGGTCGCCCTGGCCCCGCACCGTGGCCACCAGCCGGGCATACAGCGCGTGCAGCTCGGCATTGTCGGCCGAGAGGCCGTGCTCGGCGTTCAGGTTGTGGGGCTCGTTGATGAAATCGTACATCGCCACCCGCCCGTCGGTGCGGTAGCGGGCGGCCAGCTGCTGCCACAGCCGCACCGTAATATCCTGGTAAATAAGCCGGCCTTTGGCGTCGTGGCGTTTCCACAAGTCGAGGGGCACAAGGTTGTCGTTGATGTTGGGGTCGGTGCCCTGCCCGCCGGGCGCCGCGTGCAAGTCCAGAATCACGTAGAGCTTGTTGGCCGCGCACCACGCCAGCACCTGGTCAATCAGGCGGAAACCATCCAAATTATTGGCATCGGTAAACAGCTGGTTTTCGTCGTACCAGGTGCTCAGCGCCTGCACGTAGGCATCGAGCTGGTGCGGGTCGCGCAGGGCCTGGGTGCGGGCGCTACGCTGCGCGGCCGTCAAAAATAAATCGTAGTGAAACGGCAGCCGCACGCAGTTAAAGCCCTGAGCCGCAATGAAATCAATGTCGGCCTTGGCAACGAACGCCGCCCGGTACTGCCGGTAAAAGTCCTCCATCGCCGCCTCCGGCATCACCCGCAACAGCCCCCGCTTGATGCGCCCCTGCGAATCCAGCGAGTCCGTTTTCAAAATGTAGCTTTCCTGAAGCAGCCAGCCGCCCACGTTGCAGCCCCGCAGCAGCACCGCCCGGCCTTTTTCATCCACTATTTCCGTTCCCTGGGCCCGCAGCATCGGCAGCTGTTGGGCCGCCACCCAGCCCGGCAGCACCAGCAGCCCGGCCACGGCCAGCCAAGCCGCCAGGCCACCGCGCCGCGTAGCAAGTCTAACCGATTGAGAGGAGTGAAAAATCATGCAAAGCGGGTAAGAAGGCGTTTGGTGTGGAAAGGGTGCCCGAATCAACCGGAACAACTTTAAGCGGTGCCGTTTATTTCGTAGCTGCCTGGTCCATAAAAAGATACCGGGCCCGGTGCGTCTCCGCCTCGGCGTGCGGGGCCGCGTCGAGGCGCAGAAACTGCACGCTCTGGCCGGCGTTGGCCGGGGGCCACACGGGCTGGCCCGCGCCGTTCGGGTTGCCGGTTTTGATGAAGTTGGCGAAGTAGGCCTGCATCGTTTCCGACACCTGGTAATCGGCCGCCGTCCAGGCGTATACTTTGTTGCTGGCCAGGTTGCCCAGGGCGTACTCAATCTCGGCCGAGTGCACGGCGCCACGGGCCGGCGGCGCTTTCGGGGCCGCCTCGGCTTGCTTGATTACCCCACCCGCCAGGCCGGCGGTGGCGTTGCCCATTTCGGGCGTCATGGCCGGGCGCGGTTGGCCAAACAGGTAGCGGTACACCGGCTGGCCCCCCGTTTGCCCGTGCAAATCGGCCCATTTCCAGGTGCTGAAAGCAATAAACCGGTCGCCGGCCAGGTCCGTTGCCGCTTGTTCGGCCTCGGCCGCCGTGGCCGCCGGGTACAGCCCCAGCACCTCCCCGGCGCGCTCGCCGTACAGCTTTTGCACCGCCGCGCGGTAGCTTTCGGGCGTGGGCGGCTCGGGGCCGAGCAGCGCCGGGGCGCCCATTTCCTCCGAATTCCAGCCCACGAGCAGCGGCACGTGCGCCTGCTGGCCCGCCGCGAAAGTGGCCACCGGCGGCTGGGTCAAAAAGTAGCCATCAATGGCCGGGCCGAAGCGCGGGGCCCCGGGCCGGCCCGCCGCGTCGAGCAGCTGCTGGGCCGGCAGCGCCCGCAGCGCCGCCAGCGAAGCCGCGCCCACGCTCCCGGCGAAGGCCAGCCCGAGCTGCTCGGCTTCCGCCAGCGGCCGGGGCGCCATGCCGGCGCTGAGCAGCGAGCCGCTCTCGCCAATGGCCCGCGCAAACAGCGTTTTGGACAGGGGCGAAGCCATCTGGGCGCTCACCGCGATGGAGCCCGCCGACTCGCCCGCAATGGTCACCTGGCGGGGGTCGCCGCCGAAAGCCGCAATATTTTGCTGCACCCAGCGCAAAGCGGCGGCCTGGTCCAGCAAGCCGTAGTTGCCGGCGGCGTGGTTGGGCGATTCCGTCGTCAGTTCCGGGTGGGCCATAAAGCCGAAAACGCCGAGCCGGTAGTTCACCGTTACGGCCACGATGCCCCGGCGGGCCATGCTTTCGCCGTCGTAGCGCAGCTCCGAGCCGTCGCCGGCCACGAAGCCGCCGCCGTAGAAATACACCAGCACCGGCCGGCGCTCCTGGGCCGACTTGGCGGGCGTCCACACGTTGAGGTAGAGGCAGTCCTCGCTCACGCCGGCCGACCGAAAGCTCATGTCGCCAAACAAAGGCAGCTGCATGGCCCGTGGCCCAAACTGCTTGGCCGGGCGCACGTTGGTCCAGTTGTGCACCGGCTGCGGCGCCTGCCACCGCCGCGCCCCCACCGGCGGCGCGGCAAAAGGCACACCCTTGAACTCCCGCACGCCGCTGGCCGCCGTGCTGCCTTCGAGCGGCCCGTTGGCCGTTTGTACACGATTGACGGGTAGCACTTTAGGCGAAGACTTCATGGATTGAGCGGCTGCGGTCGTCACCGCCTGGGCCACCATCAGCGCAAGAATAAGGAATGGTTTCATTCGGAATGGTTGCGCTGATGGGGCCGGGCCGGGGTAAGTAGGGAAGTGGAAACGATTGCATGCGCTTCGGGCCGGGCGCCGCCGGCAAGGCCGCGCCACCAAACCAGAAACAGAAAGTAAAAATCAGGCCGCTGGTTGGCACCGGCGGTAGTCGGTTAAGCGGTAGCAGCTAGCGCGTAAGCAGCCGGCTTGTCCCGTGCCGCAGCTCCTTTTCGTAATCCTTTTCTGCAATATTTACCGGGTAAATGTATACACAATTTTCTAATGCGTTTACTTTACACAATAATTTTTTTGCTCTTATGAATAGCCCGGAAGAGGTTGCGGATTTTGTTCAAAATGGGCACCTGCGGTATTTGCCGCATATTTCAATCGATTGCGTCATTTTTGGCTACCACGACCAGCAGCTAAAGATTTTGCTGATTCGCTACCACGCCCATAAAAACTGGAGCCTGCCCGGCGGCTACGTGGGCCGCCAGGAAGCCCTCACCGAGGCCGCCTACCGCATCCTGGCCGAAAGAACGCAGCTGACCAACCTATTTCTGCAACAGTTCTACGCCTTCGGCGACAGCCCCACCCGCCTGAACCGAATAGAAATCCAGGACAACCACAACCAGACCTACGCCAAAGCCAACGTCGCCATCGACGAAGACCACTGGCTGTCGAACCGCACCTTATCGATTGGCTACTACGCCCTTGTCGATTACGACGTGGTCGGCATTACCCCCGAATTTCTGGTGGAAGACTATTGCTGGGTCGACGTCAACGACATCCCGCCGCTCAAGTACGACCACAACGAAATCATCGACAAAGCCCTGGCCACGCTCCGCTCCAAGCTCTACCAGCAGTCCATCGGAAGCAACCTGTTGCCGGAAAAATTCACGCTGCCGGAAATCCAGGCCCTGTACGAAGCCATTTTGGGCCGGCAATTCGACCGCCGCAACTTCCGCAAAAAAATGCTCCTGGGCCTGATACGGCAGCTCGACGAGCGCCGCAAGATTGGCCCGCACCGGTCCCCGTTTTTATACGAATTCAATCCCGAAAACCCCGACAAAGCCTTGGAAACGAGCGCAATCACCGTTTGACGCGCCGTGCTTGCCGGTGCTGGCTAGCCGCCCCGGCCCGTCGGCCTCAGAAATAAGGCGGTTTTTGGGGTCGTGCTGGTAATGGGTTGCTTGTACTTGTGGCAATGTCAATAAATTGAGTTTCTTTGGCTTTCTGCCACGTTCGCCGGGGCGCTTTGCTGCTGTTCTTCCGCTAAAATCTTTCGCTAAAAAACCTGCCTGCGCATGAGCCAGATTCCCGATTCTCCTTCCCGGCGCGAATTCCTGAAGCAGGGCACCCTCGCGGCCACCGCTTTTTTCATCGTGCCGCGCTTCGTGCTCGGCGGCCGGGGCTACACCGCCCCCAGCGACCAGCTGGTGGTGGCCGGGGTGGGGGTGGGCGGCAAGGG
This sequence comes from uncultured Hymenobacter sp., assembly GCA_964242365.1. Lineage (GTDB taxonomy): Bacteria > Bacteroidota > Bacteroidia > Cytophagales > Hymenobacteraceae > Hymenobacter. The sequence continues at coordinate 5,191 of CAXTCS010000291.1, forward strand.
CGAAA